>NZ_CP028347.1:2813342-3150428 GCF_003454795.1 Novosphingobium sp. THN1 | reverse complement strand
AGCGGCGCGGTGACACCGTTTGCTGTGCCCAAGATGGCATTCGATCCGGCAGACTATCTGGTCGAGCAGCGCCAGTACCCTTCGAAGGACGGGACGATGGTGCCGCTTTACGTCGTGCGCAAGAAGGCGCTGGCGGCGGCAGGCAAGCCGCTGCCGACCCTGCTCTATGGCTATGGCGGTTTCGACATTGCCCTGACGCCGGGCTATTCGCCGGTGCGCATGGCCTGGCTCGAGGCGGGCGGAGCGTTCGCCTTGGCAAGCATCCGCGGCGGCGGCGAGCTGGGGCGCACCTGGTACGAAGCAGGGCGGCGCGAGAAGAAGCAGAACAGCTTCGACGACTTTATCGCGGCGGGCGAATACCTTGTGAAGGAAGGCATCGCGGCCAAGGGCGGCCTTGCGATCCAGGGCGCATCGAATGGCGGCCTGTTGGTGGGAGCAGTCGTGAACCAGCGGCCCGACCTGTTCGCCGCGGCCAATCCCGATGTCGGCGTGATGGACATGCTGCGGTTTGACCGTTTTACCTCGGGCCGGTTCTGGGTTGACGATTATGGCCGTCCTGATCGCGAGGGGGACTGGCATACGTTGCGCAGCTATTCGCCCTATCACAACATCATCGGGGGCAGGACCTATCCGGCCATCCTCGTGACCACTGCGGATAATGATGACCGCGTGGTCCCGGCGCACAGCTTCAAGTATGTGGCGGCGCTGCAGTCGGCTGACATCGGTGAGCGGCCGCGCCTGTTGCGGGTGGAGGCCCGCGCGGGGCACGGGGCGGGCAAGCCGGTGGACAAGGTGATCGGCACGGGCGCGGATGTGCTTTCGTTTCTGGCCTACTGGACGGGGTTGCCGGCTGGCGCGCAGGGCAAGTGATGCCGTTCAGGTTGGTGGGTGTTTATATGAACAAATCCTGTCGGCCCGGTTCAGCGTCTTATCACGGCGAATCAGGCAAACCTTCATGCATGGCGGGAAAGGCCCGCCGCTTTGAAGGATCTGAGCCATGAAGACTTTTTCCAAGGCCCTGGTCGGAACTGCTGCCGCCGCCGCGGTCGCGGTGTCTTCGGCCTCTCCCGCAGTTGCCCGCGATCATCGCGGCGGCATCGACGGAGGTGACATCATCGCTGGAGCGCTGGTGATCGGCGGAATTGCCGCCATCGCTGCTGCGGCAAGCAACAACAACGACCGCGACTATGACCGCTATGGCTATGGCGATGACTGGCCCAATAGGGACTGGAGGGGCCGGGACGGTTGGAACGACGGGCGCTATCGCGATGGCTACTATGGCCGCGGCAATCCGCGCCAGGCAATCGAACAATGCGTCCGCGCGGCAGAGCGCAACGCCGCCCGGTACAGCTATGGCCGGGCCGACGTTACCGACATCCGCGACGTGAGGAACACCCGCTGGGGTTATGAAGTGCGCGGTCGTATCGCGGTGAACACGCGCGGGCGCGATTGGCGCACTGGCGACCGCTACTACGGTAACGGTTGGGGCGGCGACTATCGCGGCTGGAACAACTCCCTGCGCGGTTACGACAGCGGCTCGTTCAAGTGCAAGGTGGAGCGGGGCCGGGTGGTCGACCTCGACTACAGCGGCATTCGCGGCCTCTGACTCATGAAAAGGCAGGCGGTTCAGGCATCGGAAAGCCTGGGCCGCCTAGCCCTGCAGGAATGACGGGCGCCGACGGCCAGCCCATGGATCGGGGCAGGCGGTCGGTTGTGGAGGGATGATGATGGCGGGACGTTTTTCCAGGATTGCAATGGCGCTGGCCGCGCTGGCGACAACGGCACTGCCAGTTGCTGCCGAAGCCCATGGACGCTGGGATCGCGGCGGCTGGGGCGGACGCGGATGGCACCGCGATCGCGGCGGCGTTGACGGCGGGGATGTGCTGGCCGGGCTGCTGATCATCGGCGGCATCGCGGCGATCGCCACGGCTGCCAGCAAGGCCGAGAAGAAGCGCAATGCGTCCGAGGACGATGGCTATCGCTATCGCCCCGAGGTCGATCAGCGCAACGATCAGCGGGACGTTCAGCGCGACCGGCAGCCTGACGACTGGCGAGATGACAGCCGGGCAGGCGTCGGCTCGCGCGGATTGAACGACGCGGTGGATTCCTGCGTCACCGAAGCCGAGCGGACGGGTGAGGTGGACGAGGTCTACGACGCTACTCGCAATGGCGATGGCTACCGGGTGTCCGGCACGCTGCGCAATGGCGACCGCTTCTCCTGTGATGTGAGCCGCGAAGGCGGGGTCCTGCTCGACATTCGCCGCGGGCGGATCTGAGCCGGCCTGCCAGCCTTTCACACTCCGGGCAGTGTTTCTTTTCGTGACGCCTTGCAGGGAACGCGCTCGCTGATTATCGGCTGGAGAAACCCTTTTACGAAGGATATCCGGCCGATGACCACGTTCGACGATCGCGAGAAGGCTTTTGAAGCCAAGTTCGCCCGTGACGAGGAAATGATGTTCCGCGTCCACGCCCGCCGCAACCGTCTGCTGGGCACCTGGGCCGCCGAGCGCATGGGCCTCGATGCAGCCGAGACCGAGGCTTATGCCAAGTCGGTCGTGCAGGCCGATTTCGAGGAAGCCGGCGACGAGGACGTCATCCGCAAGCTGCTGGGCGACCTGGTTTCGGCCGGGATCGAAACCGACGAAGCGGAAATCCGCGCGGCGATGGAAGCCAAGCAGGTCGACGCTCGCCGCCAGCTGATGGGCGAAGCCTGATGGCAATGCCTGCGGCCGAGATCGAGGCGATGATCCGTGCGGCCTTGCCGGACGCAGAGGTCGAGATCACGGACCTTGCGGGCGACGGCGATCACTATGCCGCCCGTGTCACATCTGCCGCCTTTGCTGGCCTGAGCCGCGTCAAGCAGCACAAGCTGGTCTATGATGCGCTGGGCGGGCGCATGGGCGGCGAGCTTCATGCCTTGCAACTGACCACTGCCGTTCCCAACTGAGGGCGGAAAGGAAACTCATCCACCATGTCGACCGAGCAGCGCATCTCCGAAATCGTCAACGGCAACGACGTCGTCCTGTTCATGAAGGGCACGCCGCTGTTTCCGCAGTGCGGCTTTTCCAGCAAGGCCATTGCCATCCTCGAGCATCTGGGTGTCGAATACGCCTCGGTTGACGTGCTGCAGGACATGGAAATCCGCAGCGGCATCAAAGCGTATTCCGACTGGCCGACGATCCCGCAGCTTTACGTCAAGGGCGAGTTCGTGGGCGGTTCGGACATCATGATGGAGATGTTCCAGGCTGGTGAATTGCAGCAGCTGATGGAAGATTCCGGCGTCAAGGCAGCCTGAGCTCCACAACGAGAGCGTTTTGAGAGGCGCGGTCGGCAATGCCGGTCGCGTCTTTTTTATGTCTTGCTTGTTGTGGGAGGTCCCGGGAGAGGCGGAGCCATAGAGACCGGGGGACTGGCTCCGCCTCGAGAAGAAGCTACTCTTCGGGACATCGAGACATAAGCATGTTCCGTGCCAGTTTGCGGAATGGCCCTGTTCTTCTGGTTTTTCCTATCGCGAGGTCATGATGTCGATTGCGACGATGTAAAGCGATCCGACAGTTTCTCGAGGCTTGGCAAGCGCGCGTTGGCGGGACATGATTGCCAAGATGGAAACGCACGATATCGAGCCCGAAAACTGGCTGAGCAAGACCACTCCCGCGGCAACCGTGATCATCTTCCGGCATGCCCCTGCCGGTGGCGCGCCCCAGATTCTCATGGTGGAGCGCAATGCCAGTCTGAAGTTTGCCGGTGGCGCGACCGTCTTTCCGGGTGGCAAGATCGATCCATCGGACTTTACGCTGGCGGAAAGCCTGGCACGGGGCGGTGGGGATGACCTGGATGACCTGGCGGCGCGAGTGGCTGCTGTCCGCGAGACCCTGGAAGAGACCGGCCTGGTGGTTGGCATATCGGGCGAAGTTGATGGCAGGCTTGCGGCCGAAGCGCGCCGCATGCTGATTTCGGGCGGTGATCTTGCCCCGGTACTGGCCGAGTTTGGCTGGCAGCTTGAGGCAGATCGCCTGGTGCCGTTCGCCCGCTGGTGGCCTAAGCACCGGACTGAAAGAATTTTCGACACTCGCTTCTATCTCGCCAACCTTGGCACAGGTGCGGTTGATGTCGAGGTTGATGCCACCGAGAACCGGCATCTCTTCTGGGCGAGCGCGCAGGAAGCTCTCGATCTTGCCGAGACGGGCAAGATCAAGGTCATCTTTCCGACGCGACGCAATCTTGAGCGCCTGGCATTGTTCGGCAACTACGACGAAGCGCGCAATCATGCCGAGACGACACCGATCGGCACGATCAGTCCGTTTGTGGAAGAGCGGGAAGGGCGGCGCTGGCTGATGATCCCGGACGGGTTGGGATACCCGGTCCGTGGCGAACCGCTCGACATGGCGCAACGAGGCTAAGCGTAAATCCTTAGGCTGGCGGTCAGATGCTGTTGGTGACCTTTGTGGCACTGTGATGTCGAGGAGCCATCATGTCGGGATTGCCGGTACTGTCTGCCGAACGGCCATCAGAAGTTGCCGAGAGCATCGCGCTGACCACCACGGCGCCGCGACCCGCCAGGCGGGAAGACGCGCCTGTTCGTTCGCCAGTCCATCAGTTGCAGGATGAGCTGTTGGCCGGGCGATTCGGGCAGGCGGAGGGTGATTCGCCACCGGAAAGTGCCTCGGGCTGGGTCCGCCTTGCGTTGCCACTTGGGCTGTCGGTTCTGCTTTGGACTGTAATTTTTGGATTTATTAGGATCGTTTCTGGACCTTTCGTGCCGTAACGAATTGTTGAGAGGCTTGGGCAATGATCCTGCGCATGCGTAGCCCACTCGATCTGCTGACACCTGGTCAGATTTCCCGCACCGCCCGCGTTGTTGCAGTTGCCAGCGCGGTTGCGCTCAGCTTCGGTTATGTGACAAACGAGCTGTCCGTGACGACAGCCGGGGTCGGGTCGTTCTTTCTGGCGTGCTCGCTGCTGCTGGCCGCTCCCCGTCAGCGAGCGACCGAGCTGCTTGGTGCTGTGACGGTATGGCAGTGCTTCGCCGAGTTCCTTTCGACCGTGCAAAGCGGGCAATTCGCGATCTGGCGGCTGGGCGTATCCATTGCAACGCTCGGCTGCGTGATGGCGGTGATCCGCGTGCAACATCTGCGCGAACTCACCCGCCAAAGCCCTGACATGCAGCTTCAGCATCTTGATCGGCGCACTGTGAACGGCATGGGCATCCTGCCCCGGACCGACGCACAGCTTGCGGAACTGCGGCACGAGGAAGCGGCCTGAATCCGGGCCGAGGGAAAAAGGACGGCGCCGCTGGTTGCCGCTCCTTGTTGCGCAGGTATGATGGCGCCATTCGAAAGGATGGCGGATGCGGATTGTCACACAGGTTCTTGCTGCAGCCCTGACCCTGGCGTCGACGCTCACACTTGCGGCCCCGTCGTCTGCCGGCGATCGTACCGAAGCGCTGACCCTGTTGCGGCCGGACGCTGTATTCGATGGCGAGACCGCAGTGCTGCGCAAGGGCTGGGCGGTTCTGGTCAAAGGCAACCGCATAGAAGCGGTCGGCCCTGACATCGTCGCCCCAGCCGAGGCTTCGGTCATAGGTCTGCCCGGCACGACTCTCATGCCGGGCATGATCGAGGGGCATTCGCACCTTTTCCTTCACCCCTACAACGAGACGGCCTGGGACGATCAGGTCCTGCACGAGCCGATTGCGCTGCGCACCGCTCGCGCCACTGTCCATGCGCGGGTGACGCTGATGGCGGGGTTCACTACCGTGCGCGATCTTGGCACCGAAGGGGCGGGCTATGCCGATGTCGGGCTGAAGCGGGCAATCGAGCAGGGGATCGTGCCGGGGCCACGCATGCTGGTGGCGACACGCGCCATCGTCGCGCCGGGAGCTTATGGGCCGCGCGGCTTTGAGCCGGGCGTCGTTGTGCCTCTGGGAGCAGAGGAAGCGGGCGGGCCGGACCTGATCAATGCCGTGCGGCGGCAGATCGGCGCCGGGGCGGACCTTGTGAAGGTCTATGCCGACTATCGCTGGGGACCAGGCGAGCCGAGCCGACCTACATTTACCGAAGCGGAACTGAAGGCCGTGGTTGAGGCCGCGCACGGGGCCGGACGGCAGGTTGTTGCCCACGCCAGCACGGCAGAGGGCATGCGCCGCGCCGTGTCAGCCGGTGTCGATACGATCGAGCACGGCGACGAGGGGACGCAGGAGATGTTCGCGGCGATGAAGGCCAAGGGCGTTGGCTTCTGTCCGACGCTTGCCGCAGGTGATGCGATTGCGCGCTATCGCGGATGGAATGGCGAGGCGCCGGTGCCCAAGGGCGTGCGGGAGGGTTTCGACGCGCTCGTCAAGGCGCGCAAGGCCGGGGTCGCCATCTGCGTGGGCGGAGACGTCGGCGTCTATGCCCATGGCGACAACGCGCGGGAGGCCGAATTGATGGTCAAAGGCGGGATGACGCCTGCCGAGGTGGCAATCGCGGCAACGTCGGGCAATGCGAAGATGTTTGGCATCGCTGACCGGCTCGGCAGCGTGAAGACGGGAATGCTGGCCGATCTGGTGGCGGTGGAGGGCAATCCGCTTACCGACATCAGCGTGATCCGCAAGGTCTCGCTGGTGATGAAGGACGGTGTGCTGTGGAAGGGGCCGGTCGGGCGCTAGGCCTTCTGGCTTGCTTTCGGCTCCTTGAGCATGGCGCCTGCCAACGCGGCATAGTCCGGGCAATCCGACGTACCCGCAAGGCGTTCTTGCAGCGCGCGATAGTGTTGCAGAACGGCAGTTCCCAGTGCGGTCAATCTCGCCCCGCCGCCTTTGGCGCTGCCGGGAGAGGTTTCGACCAAGGGTTCTCGCCAGCAGCGGTTCATGGCATCGACCAGCAGCCACGCGCGGCGGTAGCTCATGTCCATCGCGCGCGCTGCGCCGGAAATGGAGCCTGCGCGGTCGATCGCATCGAGCAGGTCGGCCTTGCCGGGGCCCATGGCAATCTCGTCGCCACAGTAGAGCTGGATCTTCAGTTTGAGGCGCTGCATCGGCGGCAGGTTATCGGCGCGGTCGGCAGGGTTGCAACTTGTTTCGGTGGCAACTAGCACGCTGCGATGATCGCCGAAGTCGAACCGTTTCACGCTATCGCCGTCTCCCGCATCGCGCACGATATGGAGGCGGCGGGAGCCAGTGTCATCCATATGGAGTTCGGCCAGCCTTCGACCGGCGCTCCGGCCAAGGCGATTGCCCTGGCGCACGAGGTGCTCGACAGCGAGGCGATGGGCTATTGGGAGAGCGTGGCCCTGAAGGACCGCATCGCCCGCAGCTATGCCGAGAACTATGGCGTTACGGTGGAGCGCGAGCAGGTGATCCTGGCGTGTGGCGCTTCGCCCGCTTTCGTGATGGCGTTGTCGTGCCTGTTCCGGCCGGGTGCGCGCATCGCTCTGGCGCGGCCGGGCTATGTTGCCTACCGCAACTCGCTGAAGGCCATGTACCTCGAGCCGGTCGAGATGGATTGCGGCCCGGCCGAGAGGTTTCAGGTCACTGCGGCGGCGGTCGATGCGCTTGACCCGGCGCCCGATGGACTGATCGTGGCGAGCCCGGCCAATCCGACGGGCACGATCATCGAGCCTGCAGAGCTTGCGGCAATTGCCGAGGTTTGTCGCCGGAAGGGGATCAGGGTGATCTCCGACGAGATCTACCATGGCCTGAGCTATGGGGCGAAGGCGGCGTCGATGCTCGAGCATCTGCCCGATGCGGTGATCGTCAATTCGTTCTCGAAATACTTCAGCATGGCGGGTTGGCGCCTCGGCTGGCTGGTCGTGCCGCCCACGCTGATCGATGCGGCGCGGGCGCGCATGGGCAGCCTGTTCCTGACGCCGCCGGTGCTGGCGCAGAAGGCTGGTCTCATGGCGTTCGAGTGTCGTGACGAGCTGGACGGGCATGTCGAGACATATGCCCGGAACCGGTCGATCCTGCTGGAGGCGCTGCCCCTCATGGGCCTCGGACGCATCGCGCCGCCCGATGGCGCGTTCTACATCTATGCCGATGCGAGCGAGTTCACCGACAACAGCCTGGCGCTGTGCGAGGAACTGCTGCGCGATACCGGCGTGGCGACAGCGCCGGGGATCGATTTCGACCCAGTCAACGGCAAACGCTTCATCCGCTTCAGCTTCGCAGTTTCGACGCCTCTGGTGGAAGAGGCGATGCGCCGGATCGGGCCGTGGTTCGCGGCACGGAGGAGGGGTCAGTCGGGGGCCAGCACCATTTTGAGCGCACCTGCCTCGCGCGCCTCGAACAGGCGGTAAGCTTCGGCGCCCCGTGACAGGGGCAGGCGGTGGCTGATGTAGCGTTCGGGCTTGAGGCGGCCCGAGGCGACCAGCGGGAACAGCGCCGGCAGTTCCTCGGGCACGGAGCAGGTGCCGACGCGGAAGGTCAGGCCGCCGGCAAAGGCGCGTTCCAGCGGGAAGGGGAAGCGTCGCGACTGCTGGACGCCAATGACCGAGACGGTGCCGCGCACGCGGACCAGGCGCAGGGCCATGTCCACCGTGGCATCGGCGCCGACGACTTCGACGACGCAGTCCAGCCGCCTGCCGTGGGTGTCTTCCTTTATCCGCGCTCCAGCTTCGTCCGGGTGAAGAGCAATTGCACCGAGGCTTTCGGCAATCTCGCGGCGCTCAGGCACCGGGTCGATAGCGTAGACGACATGCGCCCCCATGACGAAGGCGCTTTCCACCACCATCAGGCCAATCGGGCCTAGGCCGATCACGCCCACTGAAGCGCCGGGGCGGATGTCCGCCTGCCGCGCGCCGAACCATGCGGTTGCGAGGGCATCGGTCATCATCAGGGCCTGGTCGGTGCTGACGCCATCCGGGATCGCAACGGCGTTGGCATCGGCGGCGGGCACGCGCACCGCTTCGGCCTGTGATCCTTGCAGCCTTGCCGAAAGGCCGTAGCAGCCCGATCCGTTGTTCTCGCAAGTGTTGACCACGCCTGCGAGGCAGGATCGGCAGGCGCCACAGCCGACCGCCGCCGGGATCATCACCTTCTGGCCCACCTTCAGGCGATGGACGCCGCGGCCGACCTCGACCACTTCACCCACGGCTTCGTGGCCGACGCAAAAGCCGACGTCTTCGGAGAAGCCGTGGCCATGATAGATGTGCAAGTCGGAGCCACAGATCGAGCAGGCATCGACCTTGACGATGGCATCGCGATCCGAGTGGAGCGCGGGATCGTCCATGCTTTCGTGGCGGATGTCGCGAGCGCCGTAATAACGCAGGGCTTTCATGGCAGCGGGTCCTTCAGCGGGCGTGCGAGGCGACGTATTCGGCGATCTTGAGCTTGCCGAGCTGGCTCATGTGCACTTCCTCCGGGCCGTCGGTGAGGCGGACGTAGCGGTTGAGGGTGAAGAAGTAGGCCATCGGGCCGTCCTCGCTGACGCCCATCCCGCCGTGGACCTGGATCGCGCGGTCAGCGACCTGCTGTGCCATCGACGGCGCGACCACCTTGATCGCGGCGATCAGGTCTCGCGCTTCCTTGTTGCCCTTGCGATCCATCGCATCGGCCGCCTTGAGCGTTAGCAGCCGGGCCATTTCCACCTCGCAGAAGGAGCGGGCGACGTCCTGCCGCACGCTCGACTGGTCAGCAAGCTTCTTGCCAAAAGCGACGCGGCTGTCGGCGCGCCGGGCCATCCATTCGAGCGCGCGCTGCGCCTGGCCGATCGAGCGCATGCAGTGGTGGATGCGGCCGGGCCCAAGGCGCCCTTGCGCGATCTCGAAGCCGCGTCCTTCGCCAAGAACCATGTTGGCGCGTGGCACGCGGACGTTGTCGAAGCGCAGTTCGACTTCGCCGCCCGGAGAATTGTGCGAGCCGAAGACCTTGAGGTGGCGAACCACGGTAACACCGGGCGTGTCGCGCGGGACGAGGATCTGCGAGTGCTGGCTGTGGCGCGGTCCGTCGAAGAAGGTCTTGCCCATGACGATCATCAGTTCGCAGCGGGGGTGCATGGCGTTGGAAATCCACCACTTGCGCCCGTTGATCACGTAGTCTTCGCCATCGGGGATGATCGAGAGTTCGAGGTTGGTGGCGTCGGACGAGGCGACCTGCGGTTCGGTCATCACGTAGGCCGAGCGGATCGTGCCTTCGAGGAGCGGGCGCAGCCAGCGCTCCTGCTGTTCGGGGCTGCCGAACTTGGCAAGAACTTCCATGTTGCCGGTATCGGGAGCGGAGCAATTGAATACCTGACTCGACCACGGCACGCGGCCCATGATTTCGGCCAGGGGCGCGTATTCCAAGTTGGTGAGGCCGGGTGACCATGCGCCATATTCATGGGGCAGGAACAGGTTCCACAGGCCGGTCGCGCGCGCCTTGTCCTTGAGCGGTTCCATCCCGGCCATTCGGCCCAGAGGTTCTGCTGGTCATGGACGAAGTCATAATAATCCTGTTCGGCCGGATAGATGTGCTCGTCCATGAAGGCTTCGAGGCGAGCGAGCAGGTCCTTGACCTTGTCGGTATGTTCGAAGTGCATCCGGAAATCTTTCAGAGCGAGAGGCCGCCGTCGACCACGAGAGTGTGGCCAGTGACGTAGGAAGCGAGCGGGGAGGCGAGGAAGATTGCGGCACCGGCCATGTCGGCAGGGGTGCCCATCCGGCGTTGCGGAATGCTGGCGAGCGCCCCCTCTAGGCGCTGCGGGTGGGCAGTGGTGACCTTGGTCAGCTTGGTGTCGACCAAGCCGGGGCGAGGCCATTGACGCGGATACCCTCAGACGCGAGCGCCTGCCCCAGCGTCTTGGTCAGGCTGATCGCGCCGGCCTTGGAGGCAGCATAGGCGGGGTTGCCGATATTGGCCTTGAGACCGGAGATCGAGCTTACGACGATGATCGAGCCGCTGCTTTCGGCAAGCTGCGGGCGGAACTTCATCGAACAGTGCATCACGCTGTCGAGATTGACGGCCATGACCTTGTCCCAGCCTTCCCGCGCGAATTCTCCGCGCTTGTAGACGACGGTGCCTTGGCAAAGGACGAGCACATCGAGGCTGGAAGCGGGGAACGGGGCGGCCGCGATGGCATCAGGATCGCCGACATCGACGCAGGTGTAACCGAGACCGGAGAGATCGGACCCTTCGGCAGGATCGTAGTCTTCCGTCCTCGGCCGGGTTCCCCAGACGTGGACCGTGGCACCGCGTTCGCGGAAGGCGTGGGCGATGCCGTTGCCAATGCCGCTGGAGCCGCCGACGACAAGGACATGCCTGCCGGTGAAGTCTGTATCGTCGATCATCATTCTCCCTTTCGGCCGCTGCATGCGACTCTGTGCAGTCAGCTTAATGGCCCATTCGCCACGCAAAAGACCCTCGCCATCTTTCGAAAGCGAGGGTCTTTGCATCCATTCCTGCGAGGTCAGAACGAAGCGCGGACGCGGATGCCGTAGGTGCGTGGCGAGCCCGGATAGGCGTTCTGATCGCCGGTCTGGAGCGGCGTCGGGAAGGACTGGGTGAACCACGTCTTGTCGAACAGGTTCTGCACCCAGCCTTCGATCAGCAGGCCGGTCTTGGGCAGCTTGAACCCGAGATTGGCGTTGACCAAGGTCACCGCGCCCTGTTCGGCCGAAGTGGCCGTGCTGATCAACTGGCGGCTCTGGTACTGCGCCTGCACGCGGGCCAGCACGCTAAGGTTGTCGTTGACCGGCTGGTCCAGGTTCAGCGTGGCATTGCCGGAGAACTTCGGGCTGAAGCGGAAGCGCGAGCCCGACAGGACCGGGTCGATGTTGCTATCCTTGCCGTACTGGGCATGCGGGATCCACGTGCCATCGAGGCCGAGCGTCAGGCTGTCGGTGATCTGGAACAGGTTCTCGATTTCGAGGCCGTAGTCCTTTGCCGACTTGGCATTGAGCACGGTGAAGCGCAGCCCGATGAACTGCGCGATCTGGAGATCGGACAGGTCATAGTAGAAGAAGGCGATGTTGGTGCGGGCGCGTCCGTCGAGGTACTGGAACTTGCCGCCGACTTCGAATGCGTTGACCTTCTCCGGCTTGTAGCGCGGGTTGAGCGGGGCCTGTGCCGGCGCATTGCCGAAGAAGCCGATGCGGATGGCGGCGGGCAGGGCATTGTAGACAGCCGCGTTGTTGATCAGCGTGCCCGCCGCGTTGACGTCCATGTTGACGCCGCCCGCCTTGAAGCCGCGGTTGTACGTTGCATAGAGCATGATATCGTCGTTTGGACGGTACTGAAGGCCAAGAGTGCCCGAAAGCGCCTTGTTGGTCGTCGTGGCGTCGTATGCCGGCGACGGGGCGATGCCGAGCAGGGTGAACACATCCGTCGGGTTCGGGCGATAGAAGGCGTTGTTGAAGAAGCCGCGCTTCTTCTCGATCGAGTAGCGCACGCCAGCGATGACGTTGAACTTGTCGTTCACCGCGAAATCGAGGTGGGCAAAGCCTGCATAGGACTTGGCCGTGCCGCCCATGCGCTCGGTGGTCCACGTGCCGGGGGCGGCGTTAGCGGTGCCCGGCGCGACGCCGAGGCTGGCGAAGATCGCATCCCAGTAGAACTGCGCCTGGTTGGCCCAAGGCAGGCTGCGCCCCATCTTGAGCTTCTCGTCCGAGAAGAACAGGCCGAAGACCGCCTCGGCGTTGAGCGCCGGAATCTTGGTGTTGTAGGTCAGTTCCTGCGAGATGAAGCGGCTGGAGAAGCTTTCGTTGTAGCGGAAGATGTCAGCGCCCGAGAAATCAGGGTCGAGATCGCGCTGGTCGACGGTGAACTTGCGCACAGCCGTGACGGACTTCAGCGTCCCTTCGCCAACCTGAGCGTCGATCAGCATGGTGCCGCCGTAATCCTCGATCTCCTGCTGGCCGTTGCCATTCAGGGTCTGCTCGAACTTGGAAGGATCGCGCGCGGGCAGCTTGCGGCCGGTCGGCGTCATCGACGAGGCCGGGATCAGGCCGGCAAGCACGCCGAGGAACTGCTGGCTGCTGGCCGGCTGGTAGAGCGTCAGCAGGTCGATAATCGGCTGGGTCGGACCATCAATGAACGCCGAGGTGGCGTAGCAGCAGTTGCCCTGGCTGTGTGAGTAATCGCCGATCAGGCGGACGGTGAGATCCTCGCTCGGTTCGAACAGCAACTGCGCCTTGACCGCGCGGGTCTTGTTGTCGTTGAGGCTCTGGCCGGTGGTGCTGTCGGTAAAGAAGCCATCGGCCGATGAGGCGAGTCCGGCGATGCGGAATGCCACCTTGTCGGAAAGCGGAGCGTTGATGGCGCCGCGGGCAATCAGCGTATCGTAATTGCCGTAGGTCACTTCAACGGCACCATTGACGTCGTTGAGCGATGGCGATGCCGAGGCGAGCAACAGCGCGCCGGCAGTAGTGTTCTTGCCGAACAATGTGCCCTGCGGGCCGCGCAGCACCTGCAGGTTGTCAATGTCGAGGAAGTTCTGCAGCGCCGCTGCCGCGCGGGTGCGATAGACCCCGTCGATGAAAACGCCGACCGAACCTTCGAACGAGCGGCTGTTGCCGGTCGTGCCAAGGCCACGGATGATGAGGTTCGCGCTCGACGTTGCGATGTTGGTGACGCGGAAGCTGATCGAGGGGCTGATGGCCTGAATGTTGGCGACGTTTTCGACGCGCGCCTGCGCGAGGGTTTCGGCGTTGGCCGCCGTTATCGCGATCGGCACGTCTTGAAGGTTCTCGGTCCTGCGCTGCGCCGTCACGATGATTTCGGCGAGGCCGGTGGCAGACTGCTCCTCGGCCTGCTGGGCGTGCGCGAGGTTCGGCACGGCGGCCGAGGCGACGATTGCGGCCAGTGCTGCGTTACGCAAGTACAATGCTTTCAAGGCTGCCTCCCATGCGCCGCCTTGTGGCGGCTGTAATTGGTGTTCCAGACGCTGTCCTTGACTGGACAGAAGCTGGCTGCAGCGGCATTGTGCGTTTAATCGCTTAATTGATCTTGACGGATCGCGGCACACTATTGTCAGATTGCATCATGATGGAATCGGAAACCGGTCTCGCACATTCCAGCGCCATGCGTCAGTTCGCCCACTTCGCGGAGGTTTCAGGGCTCGACCTTAGAAGCCTTTGCCCTCCTGACGTGTTCGCCCACGTGGAACAGGCCAACGAGGCGGAATGGCTGCCGGCAAGCGCCCATGTCGACGTTCTGCAGGCAGCTGCGATCGCATCGGGCCGCGAGGACCTCGGCGTGGCGTTCTCGATGTGGTGCAACGTGCGCGGCTTTGGCCCGATCAGCCTGCTGTGGGATCATTGCACCACGCTCGACGAGGCGACCCGGATAACGCGACGCTACATGCACCTCGAAAGCGCGGCGATGCGTTCGAGCACTGACATCACCGGCCATGAGGCGGCCTTGCGCCATGTGCTCATGGTTCCGGCACGGTTCGGCGGTTCCCAATTCCTGCAGGCTACGCTGACGCTCCAGTTGCGCATCACGCGAATGCTGCTTGGCGAGGAGTGGACGCCGATCAGGCTGGAGCTGGATCATCCGGCGCCGCAGAGTTCGCGATACCATCAGGCGGTGTTCCGCTGTCCGATCGAGTTTGGATCCGATCGCTGCGCGCTGGTCTTCCGCAAGTCTGACCTGCATCGGCCTTCGCAGCGAGCCAATCCCAACATGGTTCGCTACCTTGAGAGGCAGTTGGCCCAGGCCGACAGCCAGTGGCCCGGCGACCTGATGCAGCAGGTGCGCTACTTCATCGCCACCAATCTCACCGAGCGGCGCGCAAACCTGCCTCATGTCGCGGGGCTTGCCGGTCTTTCGCCGCAGAGCCTTCAGCGCCGCCTCGCGGAACGGGGCACGAGCTTTGCGGTCATTCTCGAACAGGTACGCAAGCACACTGCCGACGAGTACTTCCGCACTGCGCGAAGGCCCAACCTGACCGAACTGTCGCATCGCCTGGGCTATACCGATGCCAGCGCGGCAAGCCGCTTCCTGCGCCAGCATATGTCGACCGGAGCGCGGGCCCTGATGGCGCAAGCGCGCCCGCGCAAGGGCCCCGACGGTCAGTCGATAAATGCCTGAGGCACAAGCGATTCTGCAATTTTCCAAAGCTGCTCCTCGCTCGCCCGCGCATGTGGCGAGAGCTGCGCAGAACCGCCAGCTCCGTGACGACGGAAAGGCCTGCGACGGGCCTGTAGACCACGTTCCCATGATCTCTGGGGCGAAATTGCGCTATGGAGATCGCCGGGATGCGATACTCGCGGCAGTATCGCTCCAGCGCAAAGGCGTGCGCTTCGGGCGGGAGGAAGCCTGTCGCCCCGGCAGCTGACAGCCACGTCGATATTGGTTGGTACAGCCTTTTGCCGTGCAGCGGTGCGAGCATCGCGATGACCGATCCGGACAAGGCGGCTTGGGGCACGACGTCGAACCGGGCGAGCGGATGCTCTTGCGGAATGGCAAGGCCGATCGGTTCGCGGCTCAGCGTCAGGCGGGGCAGGCCATCGGGAATTTCAAGTTCGCCGCATTGCTGGCGCGCCATGTCGGCCAGATACTTGTCATGAGGCACGACCGCGGCAACGACCAAGGCAAGGTCGACGGTGCCCTTGATCAGGCCTTCGCACAGGGAATAGGCAAAGTCGTTGTCCACCCGCAGCGATATGTCCGGAATCTCGCGCGCGATCGCCGATAGCAGCGCCCCATGCTGCGGCAGCTCGAACGTATAGATCGGCGCTCCGAGGACGATCCGGCGATCAGGGCGGTCCCGCCAGGCAGCGAGCTGCGCGGCGAAGGCGTCGGCCTGGGCGACGAAAGTGCCGGCCTGGTCGAGTAGCGCCCTGCCAACCGGTGAAAGTTGGACCGCGCGCGTCGTCCGGTCGAACAGACGCTGGCCGATCTGTTCTTCTAGCTTGCGGATCTGCGCAGACAGGCTGGGCTGCGTCAGGTTCATGCGCTTCGCCGCGCGGCCGAAGCTGAGTTCCTGCGCAAGTGCGAGGAAGCAACGGATCGCTTTCACATCAACATCGGACTGCATCGCGTCTATATATTCGGAATCACTATAAATCGAAAGATTAAATCGATTGGACGCTGCGACCGAGCGCTCCTAGCCTGCCGAAAAAGCAGGAAAGGATGCCATGCCCCTGTCGGAAAACACCCCGGTCATTGTCGGGGTTGGCCAGTTCGTCGAACGGATCGACGAGCCCGGATATGTCGGCCTGTCGTTTGCCGATCTTGCGGCTGCGGCAGCCCGCGCGGCTCTTGCCGATACGCAAGCAGGTCCGGCGGTCGCTGCGCTGGTGCAAGCGGTCGGTTCAATCCGGACGTTCGAGGAATCAGGCGCCATGCAGGTTCCGTTCGGCCGGGCCGACAAGCTGCCGCTGGCAGTTGCCCGAAGGCTTGGCATCAAGCCTGAGGTCGCGATCCTCGAGAAGGTGGGGGGACAGTCTCCGCTGGCCCTGCTGGCCGATCTTGGGAATCGCATCGCGGCAGGTGCCGTGTCCGCAGCCTTGATGTTCGGCAGCGAGGCGATTTCGACGGTGCGCCATCTCGTGGCCAAGGGTGAGATGCGGGACTGGGCCGAGAGCGATGACCCCGATGCGATGGGTGTGCAGTGGATCGACAAAGGCCTGGGCTTTGAAGGTACGCTTTCGGCCACTAGCATAGCCCATGGCATTCGCGCACCGGTTACGGCCTATGCCTTGTGCGAGAATGCGCGCCGAGCGCGGCTGGGGCTGTCGCGCGAAGCCTATGGCCGCGAAATGGGGAACCTGTTCGCGCCGTTCACGAATGTTGCGGCAGGAAATCCCTACAGCGCAGGCGCGGTCAAGCCGATGAACGCCGCGGAGATTGCCACCCCCGGCGAGCGCAACCGGATGATCTGCGATCCCTATCCGCTGAAGCTCGTCTCCCGCGATCAGGTGAACCAGGCAGCGGCGCTGGTGGTGATGTCGGCCAAGGCGGCGCGCGGGGCCGGAGTGCCCGAAGACAGGTGGATCTATCTTCATGGGGCCGCCCTGGCCAACGAGCGAGAACTGCTGGAACGGCCGGATATCGGGGCCTATCCCGCTGCAAATGCTGCCATCGCCGCCGCGCTGTCGCAGGCGAACGCCACCGCGGACGCAATCGCAGCGTTCGACTTCTACTCCTGCTTCCCCGTTCCGGTGTTCAATGCCGCGATAGACGGGCTGGGCCTTGCGGCAGACGATCCGCGCGGTCTGACAGTTACCGGCGGCCTTCCCTACTTCGGCGGCGCGGGCAACAACTACTCCACCCATGCGCTGGCGAGCATGGTCGAGGTCTTGCGCGGCAAGCCTGGAGCCAAGGGTCTGGTTGGCCTGAACGGAGGCTTCCAGTCCAAGTATGGTGCAGCGGTACTGTCCAGCGAACCGCGTGAATGGCCGGGGTGCCAGAGTGCGGAACTGCAGGCGCAACTTGATGCCGTGCCGATGGCCACCATGGCGGTTGCAGCGCAAGGGCAGGGCCGCATCGGCACATTTACGGTGATTTTTGCCAAAGGCGTGCCCGAGCAGGCCATCGTGATCGGCGAACTCGACACAGGTGGGCGCTTCGTTGCCACCACGCGCGATGCCACCACCGTTGCCACGATGCTGGAGAGCGATCCGCTCGGCAGGCGCGTCGTGATTACGCCTGGTGACAAGAGAAACAGCTTTGCGTTTGACTGAAGGGACAGGGCAGGTGGCGGAAAATCCAGTTCTCCTTGAGGGCATCCGCGTTGTCGATCTGACAACCGTGGTCTTCGGCCCTTATGCCACCCAGATCATGGCGGATCTCGGCGCAGACGTGATCAAGGTCGAGGCGCCCGGCATTGGCGATGCGTTTCGCTGGTCGGCAAGAGCAGCGGTGACGCCGGGCATGGCACCGGCATGGATGGCGCTCAACCGTGGCAAGAAGTCCGTTGCCCTCGACCTGAAGGACGAGGCCGACCGCGCCATCATGCTCAAACTGCTGCGCGATGCAGACGTGTTCGTGGTGAACGTGCGGGGCAAGGCGCTCGAGCGGATCGGGCTGGATTACGAGGCGGTCAAGGCCGTCAATCCCGGATTGATCTACGTCCATTGCGTCGGCTTTGGTCAGGACGGTCCCTATGCCGACCTGCAGGCCTACGATGACGTGATCCAGGCGGCGACCGGCACGGCGACGCTGTTGCCTCGTGTCGATGGCAACCCGCGCCCGCGCTATCTCCCGTCGCTGATCGCCGACAAGGTGGCAGGCCTGCATGCCGCCTATGCAGCAATGGCCGCTATCGTGCACAAGCAGCGGACAGGCGAAGGGCAAAGGGTGGAAGTGCCGATGTTCGAGGTGTTTTCAAGCTTCATGCTGCTTGAACACCTTGGCGGCAAGACGTTCGACCCACCCAACGGGCCTGCGGGCTATGCACGACAGATCGATCCCGATCGCCAGCCTTTCCCGACAGCCGATGGCTGGATCAGCATCGTTGCCTATACCGACGATGCCTGGATACGCATCTTCGCGCTGCTCGGGCAGCCGGACTTCCTGGATCAGGAGCACCTCTCGACGCCGCAACTTCGGTTGAAGGCCCAGCCCGAACTGTATCAGGCGATAGCGCGGTTCACCCCAGCCTTGCCGACTGCGGAGATCTTGGCGCGGTGCCATGCAGCCCAGATCCCCGCGCAAGCGGTACGCGATCTGGCCGACGTGATGGATGATCCGCATCTGCAGGAGACAGGGTTCTTCCGCCGACGCCAGCACCCGGTGGAGGGCGCATACTTCGAGCAGGCCGCTCCGGTGCGTTTTGCGGTGTCCGGAAATGGTAAACCGGCACTCTTCCCGCCAGTGGCCGGTGCCAACAGTGAGGAGGTCAGGGTTCACGGATGGCAGGCTTTTTCAGCCACTAAAGATGGTTAAAATATGTGTTTGTTTCTATTGATAAAACTACGGATTAAATACGACTAAAGCTCCTATGAATTCCCGATAAAGGTAAGGTTCTGGAAACCGTCTTGAGCCGCTTTAGCCAGTGTCAGCGATGGCAAGGGCAAAGCGGGACGGCATGGCGAGGTTCATCAGAAGGCTTTTTGCGAGCACTGGCGGCAGCGTTCTGCCGATCGCTGCTGCCAGCGTGCCGGTCATCGTCGCGCTGATCGGCGGCGGGCTTGATATCAACCGGGTCTACAAGGCGCGCAACCGGCTGCAGACGGCTTGTGATGCTGGCACACTCGCCGGACGACGCGCCGTTACGACCAACGGCTATGACACGGCCGCGCGGAATCAGGCAAACGCCTACTTCAATACCAACTTCGTGGAAGGTGAGCTTGGTGCGACCGGGACAACATTCACCACGGCATCGGCCAACAACGGCAATCTGATCTCGGGCACGGCTTCGACGACGGTTCAGACGGCAGTGATGAACCTGCTGGGCGTGGAAACGATCCCGGTCAGTGTGGCCTGCAGCGCCACGATGGGCGTGGGCAACAGCGACATTACCATGGTGCTCGATACCACCGGCTCCATGGGCAACACGCTGTCCGGCACCAGCCAGACCCGCATCCAGGCGCTGCGCGTGGCAATGAAGAACTTCTACGATACGGTTGCCACGGCCACGCAAGGTTCGAACGCACGCATCCGATATTCGTTTGTACCCTACAGCTCGTCGGTGAACGTCGGGCGCCTGATCTATAATCTGGACCCGGCTTATCTGGCCGACACGTGGCAAATCCAGTCCCGCGAACCAGTTTACAATACCATTACCGAGCAGGTTTTCACAGGCTGGGCTGCACCGGTCAACACCAGCGAACAGACCTATTCGACCGAGATTGTCGGCAGCACCTCACAGTACAGTTCAACGAACTACACCTCGCAAGCAAATTGCAACAATGCGCGCCCTGCCGACCTCGCATGGGCCAACAATGGCAATGCCACGACCAGCAGCTCGACCGTCACCAATGGCAGCGGACAGCAGGTCGTGACCACGACGACGACGCAGCCGCAACGCAAGACGACTTACCTTTGCCAGCAGACCAACAACAATCGCTGGCGGGTGTTCTCGTTCAACACCACCCGCAACTACATCATGCGCAGCTATGCCACCTCCGATCCCATCTACGAGACACGTACCCGCCAGGAGTTTGCCAGCTGGGCGTACAAGGAAGTCAGCGTAGATACGAGCGTCTACAAGACCTTCGCAGCCGTCAGCAAACCCAACGGCACCAGCGGCGCGGCAGCAAGCTATACCTGGGGCGGCTGCATCGAGGAGCGCGAGAGCGACGCTACAGACAGCATCAGCTATTCGAGTTCTGACGGCATGTCGCCGTCTACCGCGCTTGACCTCAATGTTGACATGGTGCCGGACGACGACCCCGACACGAAGTGGGGGCCGATGTGGCCCGAGCTTGCCTATTATCGGACAGTATCTAACTGGCAGGGTACATTCCTGACCAACGCGGTGCAGACTTCCCAAGGTAGCCGAGCTACTTCCAAGTGCCCTTACCAAGCGCAACTGCTGTCAACGATGAACCAGTCGGCGTTTTATTCCTATGCGGACTCGTTGATCGCAGACGGATCAACTTATCATGACCTTGGCATGCTGTGGGGACTGCGGCTGAGCTCGCCGCAGGGGCCGTGGGCAGACACCGTGAACATTGCGCCCACCAACGGTGGCAAGGTTTCGCGCCACATCATCTTCATGACCGACGGGCTGATGGAGCCGAGCAACACGATCCAGTCGAGCTATGGCATAGAATGGCACGACCGCAGGGTGACCGACGATGGCGTGAGCAATCAGGCGGCCCGGCACACGCTGCGCTTCCGCGCCCTTTGCGATAACGCCAAGGACAAGGGGTTCCGCGTGTGGGTTATCGCCTTCGCTTCGAGCCTCACTTCGGACCTGACCTACTGCGCATCGAGCAACAGCTCGTTTCTGGCCACCAACGCTACACAGCTGAACAGCGCCTTTCAGGAAATCGCGAAGAACGTGGGCGAATTGCGGGTGTATCAATGAAGAAACTTCTTACACTGCACGGCGAGAACGGCGGCGTCACCACCATCGAGTTCGCGTTTGTGGCTCCGGCGTTCCTGCTGGCGCTGGTGGGTTGCCTCGACCTTGGCCAAATGGTTTACGCCAAAGGTGTCCTGGATGGCGCGGTCGAGAAGGCTGCACGCGATTCCACGCTGGAGACCGGCGACACCTCCGTTGCCGACGCCAAGGTGATCAGCGCCATGCGGCCGATCGTGCCCGGCGCGCAGGTGACTTCCACCCGAAAGAGCTATTACGACTTTGCCCGCACCAACAAGGGCGAGCCGCTAGACGACAAGAACGGCGATGGGGCGTGCTCGCCGGGCGAGGGGTATACGGACGAGAACGGCAACGGATCGTGGGACGAAGACCTGGGGCGGTCCGGCAATGGCGGCGCGAACGATGTGATCGTCTATACGGTGCGGGTGCAATACGATCCCGTGTTCGCCGTGCCCATCGTGCCGCTTGACTGGAGCCGGCGCGAGATCACCGCCATTGCTGTGAAGCGCAACCAGCCTTTCGCTCTGCAGGACGGCAGCTACGGCTCGACTCCGCGCGTATGCTGAGGACAGTTTCCGCCAAACTAGGCCGTTGTGCCAAACGTCTCGCTCGGGATCGCTCGGGCGTTTCCGTTGTCGAGTTCGCGATCATCACGCCGTTCATCCTGTCGATCGCGCTCTACGGGCTCGAAGTGGCCTACATGAACTCTGTCGACATGAAGATCAGCGAGATCGCGCTCTCGCTGGCGGACAATGCTTCGCGCATCGGGCAGACTGACAACAGCGTGGTCACGCCGACAGTCAGTGAAGGCGATATCAACGAGGTCATGCGTGGCGCGCAGGAGCAGGCAGCAGGCCTTGATTTCGCGGCCCGGGGCAGGATCATTCTCTCAAGCCTTGAACGCGATGCCGCAACGGGGAAGCAGTACATCCGCTGGCAGCGCTGCTACGGGCGGCTATCGCGGCAATCCGCTTATGGCAATGACAGCACGCGCAACGGGTTGAACGGTACGGCGCTGGCCGGAATGGGAAGCGGGCCGACCAAGATCACGGCGTCGGCCAACAGCGCGGTGATGTTTGTCGAAGTCTACTATCAGCATCAGGGGCTGATGGGTGATCTGTTCGTCGACAATCCCGTGATGCGCAAGGAGGGAGCATTTCTGATCCGCGACAACCGCAACCTCACGCCGGGGGTTACCGGAACAGGCGGGGCCTATCCCTGTGGCTGAGCGGAGCCAGAACTGACAGCTTGCGCGCAATCAATTTCCGCAAGTGCCAGGAGGGTGTAGTCTGGCGGAGCGGCCTGCAGTCAGGCGGAGTCGCTTGAGAACGGGCCGAAACAGGGAGAGATCGCGATGAAGCATGCAGACGTCGCAGCGATGACCGCTATGATTGCCCTGGCCGCAGGAGCGACCAGCCCGGCTGTGGCCAAGCCGGTAACACTCGTCGCCACGCTTGGCGGCGCTGCCGAGACGGCGGGCGGCGATCCCGATGGCATGGGCGGCTTCAAGGCCGACGCCGATGACGAGACTGGCGATTTCTGCTTTACCTTGTGGGCCGACAAGATCGCCAAGCCGACCATGGCCCACGTCCATGAAGGCACTGCCGGCAACGACGGCAAGCCAGTCGCCACGATCGACGTGACCGGCAAGGACAGCGACGATTGCATCGCGATGGAACCTGAACTTCTCAAGAGGATCGTCGCTGCGCCGGGAGGGTACTACGTCAATGTCCATACCGCCGATTTCCCGAAGGGTGCGGTGCGGGGGCAGCTTGAGGTGAAGTGACGCGCCTGCTCGCTCCACAGGTTGGAGGTCGCGCGGGAGAACAGCAAATGGGGGCCAGCATTGCTGCCGGCCCCCACTCTACGTCCGTTCCGGCTTGTCTGGTCGCGGCTGGCTTCGACCATTTCGCGCTGGGCTGTCATTGCTGACGGCCAAACGCTGCCTGGCGTTGCCTGACGGAGCGCGCTTTGCGCTTGGCGGTCGTCGAGGCGGATGCCGTCCGGGGCGCGTAGCCCCTGGGCTGCTGCCGATCCGTGCTTTCGCACAAGGTCGCGCCGCTATCCGTCCTTTCGTCCGCCTGCGCCGGTCGAGTGCAGGCACTCCTCCGTCGCTCCGCATTTCCACGACCGTCCCGGTTGCTCTTGCAAGCGATCCGGTAAAGCCGTTCATGGGCGTTTCCCCTTCGGCCGGTGGCCCACTTCCGTCCAGACCGATATCTGGCCGGTTGGTTGCCCCCGTTCGGCGGGGTGAAATGCTGTCCGTCACCTTTGTCTGCGCCGCATCGCGCCGGATGGAGACCGAAGCCTGACCGCGCGCTGCACCGTGGAAAACGATGCCGTTTTGCATTCCTTGTCCGATCACGAAAGCCGCAGTTTCGCGCATCCGCAGATCAGCCCGAAGGTGCCTGCCGGTTGGTTACGCTGCAAACTGTCCGTGTTCGTGCCGTTGTGCACTTAATCCTGAAAGTTCAGGTCTTTAAGTCCTGATTTCCAAGGTTTTGTGCACTCTCGACATGTAAAAGCTGCGCCTCATCCCTGAGTCGCGCAAGCGAAAAGTGCGGGAGTTATCCACAGTCCCGCACTCTTCGGTGGATAGTTATTGTGCAGCGCCGAAGCGCAGCAATCAGCGGCCTTGCTGGGCCAGAAGACGCAAGCGTTTACTGGTTTCTCTGCGCCAAAAGGCGCAACCGGAGCGCATTCAGCTTGATGAAGCCGGCTGCGTCCTTCTGGTCATAGGCACCGGCATCGTCCTCGAACGTCACGTGGCGTTCGGAGTAGAGGCTGTCGGGCGACTTGCGGCCAACGACCGAGGCATTGCCCTTGTACAGCTTGAGCCGGACCGTGCCATTGACCCGGGCCTGGCTGTGGTCGATCGCCGCCTGCAGCATCTCGCGCTCGGGGCTGAACCAGAAGCCGTTGTAGATGAGCTCTGCGTACTTGGGCATGAGCTCGTCCTTGAGGTGCGCCGCACCGCGATCGAGCGTGATGCTTTCGATCCCGCGATGGGCGCGCGCATATATCTCGCCGCCCGGCGTTTCATACATGCCGCGGCTCTTCATGCCCACGAAGCGGTTCTCGACGAGGTCGAGACGGCCGATGCCATGCTTGCGGCCAAGGTCGTTGAGCGCAGCCAGCAGGGTGGCCGGCGACATCGCCTGGCCATTGAGCGCAACGCCGTCGCCCTTTTCGAAGTCGATGGTGATGTATTCCGGGGTGTCCGGCGCGTCCTCGGGATTGACCGTGCGCGAATAGACGTAATCCGGGGTTTCTTCCCACGGATCTTCCAGAACCTTGCCCTCGGACGAGGTGTGGAGGAGGTTGGCGTCGGTCGAGAACGGGCTTTCGCCACGCTTGTCCTTGGGGACGGGGATCTGGTGCGCTTCGGCCCATGCGATCAGCGCGGTGCGGCTGGTGAGGTCCCATTCGCGCCACGGGGCGATGACCTTGATGCCGGGTTCGAGCGCATAGGCCGACAGTTCGAAGCGAACCTGGTCGTTGCCCTTGCCGGTCGCGCCGTGGGCGACGGCGTCGGCGCCGGTTTCCCGCGCGATCTCGATCAGGCGCTTGGAAATGAGCGGGCGGGCGATCGAGGTGCCGAGCAGGTAGTCGCCCTCGTAACGGGCGTTGGCGCGCATCATCGGGAAGACGAAATCGCGCACGAATTCCTCGCGCAGATCATCGATGTAGATGTTGTCGTCGGGCACGCCCATCAGCTTGGCCTTGGCGCGCGCGGGCTCAAGCTCCTCGCCCTGGCCGAGGTCGGCGGTGAAGGTCACCACTTCGCAGTTGTAGGTGACCTGCAGCCACTTGAGGATGACGGAAGTGTCGAGGCCGCCGGAATAGGCGAGGACGACCTTCTTGATATCTGCTTTGTCAGGACCGGACATGGGCGGAGCGACTCCCCTTGAATAACGCGCCGCGCGCCTAACAGGCGGGGGGCAGGGGTGCAACCAAAGCTTGAATACCCTGCCTCACCGAGACCTCCGGGCTCAGGGATCGAGTGATCTGAGAAGTTCGCATACGCTCGCGCTGAGGGCGTGCATCTTGAGTTCGTCCGCCAGCATCAGCGACTGGTAGAGGTGGTGGCGAAGTACGTCGGTGGTGATCTCGGCGACGCCCTCTACCAGATTGGCAGCGCTTGCTGCGTGATAACTCAATGCCGACACGAGGCGCCTCCCAAGACGAAGGCGGCGGAATGGTGCGCCGCCGCCTTTGCACCGTTTGGTGCAGCAACCTCCGGAGTTGCGTGTGGTTCCGAGGCTTGGGGCCTGGCTCAGCTGTGCCGGTAGATCGCGCGCTCGTGGCTGAAGCACTTGAAGCCGAAGTATCCGTGATAGCTACCCATGCCGCTGGTGTTCACGCCGCCGAACGGCAGGTTGTTCTCAAGGTAGTGCGAGAACACGCCATTGACGGTTACGCCACCTGACGAGGTGCGGGCGAGGACCTTCTCGATGTTGTCCTCGTCCTTGCTGTAGACGTAGAGCGCCAGCGGCTTGTCGCGTGCCTCGATGTAGCCGATGGCCTGGTCGAGGGTGTCGTAGGTCATCACCGGGATGACCGGGGCGAAGATTTCGTCCTGCAGGATCGTCATCTGCGGTGTCACGTCGGTCAGCATCGTCGGGTGGACGGTAAGGTCAGCGGCTTCGAACGTGCCGCCAACGGCAACGGTCGCGCCCTTGGCAACGGCATCGTCGAACATTGCCTTCACCCGGTCGAAGTTCGCCTTGTTGACGACCTGTGCGATGCTGTCCTTCTTCAGCGCGCCGCTTTCGTCATAGAGGTTCTTTGCGACGTTGGCGCGAAAGCCTTCCACCAGCGCAGCCTTCTTGTCTTCCTTCACGAACACGTAGTCAGGGCTGATGCAAGCCTGCCCGCCATTGAACTGCTTGGCAGCGGCAAGCTGCGCGGCGATCTGGTCGATGTCGGCGCTGTCGTCGACGATGACCGGAGACTTGCCACCGAGTTCCAGAGTCACGCTGGTGAGGTGCTTGGCGGCGGCGGCCATGACGATCCTGCCAACGCGGGGGCTGCCGGTGAAGAAGATGTGGTGGAAGGGCAGGTCCAGCAGGGCAGTTGCCACCGAAACGTCGCCTTCGAACAGCGCCACGTCCCTTTCGTCGAAAGCTTCCTTGATGATGACCGAGGCGATCTTCGCCGTTGCCGGGCACAGGTCGGTCAGCTTGACGATGCAGGTGTTGCCGGCCGCAATGGCGGCGGCCACCGGGCCAAGTGCGAGGCCGAGAGGGAAGTTCCACGGCCCGAGGATCAGGCAGACGCCGCGCGCTTCATAGGCGATCTGCGCGCGGTCCGCGGGGTTCAGCGAGGTCTGGACTTCCGTCGGCTTCATCCACTCATCGAGATTGTCGATGTTGCGCTGGATGTTGGCGGTAACGTTGAGCACTTCGGTAACGCGGATTTCGCCCACCGGCTTGCGGGTGTCTTCCAGCACGGCTGCGACGATGTCGTCGGCGTGGGCTTCCACCGCAGCCTTGAGGCGCGCGAGCTTCTCCTTGCGCACATCGACGCTGGAGGCTTTTGCTTCCCACATATGGGACTGCTGGAGCGCGAAGACACGCTGGATTTCGGCGGAGAGGTCGGCTGCGGTAGGAGCGGTCATCGAAAGGCACCCTGCTGAGATTTGTTCGTTAGTCTTGCTAACGAACAGTCTCTTCGATGGCAACGTCTCGGCGAGTTTCATTCCATTGCCAGTGCCGCAGATTTCACCTGATGGCTCAGGGCAGGGTCCGCCAGGCCAGATCGGCGAATTCGCAGAGCAGGGGACGGGTGTCTCGTGGATCGATGATGTCTTCCACACCGAAACGCTCGGCGGTGCGGAAGGGTGAGCGCACCCGGTTCAGCCGGTCGCGGATGCTTTCGAGGTGCGCTGTCGGGTCCTCGGCTGCCTCGATCTCTGACTTGTAAGCCACTTCGATACCGCCTTCGATGGGCAGGCTGCCCCAGTCCCCCGATGGCCAGGCAAAGCGATACTGGAAGTTCTCCGCATTGCTCATCGCGCTGCCGGCGATGCCGTAGGCGCGGCGGACGATAACGGAGCAAAGCGGCACGGTAGCCTTGTAGATCGCATTCATCGCCTGCACGCCGTAACGGATCGTGCCGGTACTTTCGGCGGTGTGGCCGATCATGAAGCCGGGGTTGTCGACCAGGTGGACGATCGGCAGGCGGAACTGATCGGCGAGCTTGATGAAGCGTTCGGCCTTCTCGCTGCTGCGCGCATCCCATGATCCGCCGAGATAACTTGGATCGCTGGCCAGCACTGCCACAGGCCAGCCATCAAGCCGGGCAAAGGCGGTGATGACAGCGCGGCCCCACAGACGACCCATCTCGAACAATGAACCCCTGTCGACCACGGCGTCGAGCAGCCGGCGCATGGAGTAGACCTGCTTGGCCTCGCGCGGGACAAGATCGATCAGGAAGTCCTCGCGCCTTTCGGCCGGGTCTGTCGCGGCGGCGCGAGGGGCAGGGGCACCGACGTGGCTCGGCAGGTAGGAGAGGAACCGGCGGGCACGGGCGAACGCCTCGGCTTCGCTGGCAACTTCCTCATCGACCACGCCGTTACGGGTGTGGATGGCGCTGCCGCCAAGCTCTTCCTTGCTGCGGTCTTCACCGATGGCGGAAACGACTGCCGGGCCTGCAGCAAACAACTGGGAGAGGCCCTTGACCATGATCGAATAATGGCTGGCGACAACGCGCGCCGCACCAAGGCCAGCAGTCGGGCCGAGCGATAGAGCGACGACCGGCACGGTCTCGAGGTTCTTGACGACTTGGCCCAGCCGGGCGTGGCCGGGACGTAAGTCGCGCCAATGTCTTCGAGAGTCCGCACCGATCCGCCGCCGCCGGTCCCGTCGATCATGCGGATCAGCGGAATCTTCAGGGTGTGCGCCATCTGCTCGCACTGGATGAACTTGCGCGCGATGGCGGCGTCGGCTGCCCCACCGCGCACGGTGAAGTCATCTGCCGAGGCGACGACCGGGCGCTCTTCGATGTTGGCGCGGCCGAAAATCAGGTTGGAGGGGGCGAGATCGAGCAGTTCGCCGTCAGGCCCGTAGGAGCCTTTGCCGGCGATCTTGCCGATCTCGCGAAACGATCCGGCATCGACCAGCCCGGCAATGCGCGCGCGGGCATCGAGCTTGCCGCGGCCGTGCTGGCGTGCGACCTTTTCGACGCCGCCCATCTGCTCGGCCAGCGCCTCACGACGGCGCAGTTCCTCGACCTCGGGTTCCCAGCTCAAGCGATGTCCTCTCTGTTTATGAGAGGCAGTTCACTCGATTTGCCCCAACAGCGCAATCGCCATTGCTTGACGCATTCGCGCCTACTCCGCCGCCTTGCGCTCCAGATGCCATTCCGGCGCTTCGTCCAGAGCGGACAGTCGCGCCCATTCCTGCTGCATGTAGTCGCGGGTCATCGGCAGCGCGCTGCGACGCTTCACGCTCTGGATGTGGAAGTTGACCATGCCGCCGTGGCGGAAGCTTTGCTCGGCTCCGGCAAGGTAGAATTGCCACATGCGGAACAGGCGCTCGTCATAAAGCGCGACGATCTCCTCACGGTGCATGGTGGCGCGGCGGTACCATTCGGCCAGCGTATAGGCATAGTGGTAACGCAGGACCTCGATGTCGCCGACTTCCCAGCCGGTCTTCTCCAGTGCGGAAACCAGTTCGCTCATCGCCGGGATGTAGCCGCCCGGGAAGATGTACTTGCGCGTCCACTTGTCGGTCGTTCCCGGTGCGCCCTTGCGGCCGATCGTGTGGGTCAGCATGATCCCATCAGGATCGAGCAATTCGTTGGTCTTGGCGAAGTACTCGCCGAAATTGGGCGCGCCGACGTGCTCTATCATGCCGACGCTGGTGATGCGATCGAACTGGCCCTGCACATCGCGGTAGTCTATCAGCTGGAACTTGACCTTGTCGGCCACGCCGGCCTCCTCGGCGCGCTCCTGCGCGAACCTGATCTGGTCAGGGGCGAGGCTGACGCCCAGCACTTCGCAGCCGAAGTGACGGTTGAGATAGAGCGCCAGACCGCCCCAGCCGCAGCCGATGTCCAGCACACGCATCCCTGAACTCTGCCCCGGCACCAGCCGCAGCTTGGAGGCGATCAGCGCCTTCTTGTCGACCTGAGCTCGCTCCAGCGTGTTTTCCGGATCGCGGAAGTAGGCCATCGTGTATTGCCGGTCCTCGTCGAGGAACAGCTCGTAGAACTGGCGGGTCAGGTCGTAGTGGTGAACGACGTTCTTCGAGGCCTGCGCCCGCTGGTTGATCTGGTCGATGCGCGAGACGACCTTGGAAAGCGCCTTGCGGACCGGGCCCTTGCGGTCAATCCCGCCGGCGTTGCTGGCATTGCCCATGACGAACAGGACGAAATCGCGCACATCGTGCGGCGGTTCGATGACCATGCGTCCGTCCATGTACGCCTCGCCCGCGCCGACTCGCGGGTCCTTGGCGACATGCATGGCCGCGCCCTTGTCCGTGAAACGGATCTTCAGGGGCGGGGCGGATGGCTCGCCATAGGCATACTCCTTGCCATCATGATCGATTACGACAAGCTTACCCTTGCGGATCAGCCTTTTGAGCATCTGGTCTAGCAGCCACATGCACACAGGTTATGCGAAGCCGATCCTGTCGCAAGGCTTTATTGACGAACAGTGCATGTAACATTGTCACTTTAAAATCCGTTCATGTCGTGCAATGGTTAATGCGATTGCAATTGTAACTTTCAGGACCGGGTGCATGGCCAAGTTCCGTCTCGCTGCTTCCGCTGCGCTGCTGGCGTTGTCGTTCCATTCCTCGCAGGCGCTGGCCGATGAAGGCATGTGGACTTTCGATGCTTTCCCCACGGCCAGGATGCAGAAGGACTATGGCTGGGCACCAGATGCCAAGTGGCTTGGCCGCGTGCAGGCCGCTGCGGTGCGCCTGACCGGAGGGTGCTCGGCCAGCTTTGTTTCGCCCGAGGGGCTGATCCTGACGAACCACCATTGCGTCGTCGAATGCGCGCAGGACAACTCCACCGACAAGCGCGATCTCCTGAAGGACGGCTTCGTGCCCACCCGGCGCGAGGAGGAACTCAAATGCCCGGGCCAGCAGGCCGAGGTCGTAACCGCGATTTCCGACGTGACCGCGCGGGTCAAGGCGGCGATCGGCGCTTCGACTGGCGAAGCGCTGGTCAAGGCGCGCGATGCCGAAGTGGCGCGGATCGAGAAGGACGGGTGCAAGGACGGCAAGACCACGCGCTGCGAGGTGGTGACGCTGTTCGGAGGCGGGCAGTACAAGCTCTATACCTACCGCAAGTATTCGGACGTGCGGCTGGCCTGGGCGCCGCAGTTCCAGGCAGCCTTCTTCGGCGGCGACCCCGACAATTTCAATTACCCGCGCTATGCGCTCGATGCCGCGTTCCTGCGGGCTTACGAGAATGGCAAACCGGTTCCAACTCCTGCCCATCTCTCATGGAACTCTCGCGCGCCGAAGGTAGGCGAAGCGACGTTCGTGGTGGGCAATCCGGGTGCAACGCAGCGGCTATTCACCACCGACCAGATCGCCTTCCAGCGTGAGGTTGGACTTCCGCTGACCACCACGATCCTGTCCGAACTGCGCGGGCGCCTGATCGCGGCCATGGACGAAAGCCCGCAGCAGAAGCGTGAGGGCGCTGACGAACTGTTCGGCATCGAGAACAGCCTCAAGGTCTATATCGGGCGGCAGAAGGCGCTGAACGATCCGGCGTTCCTCAGGATGCTGGGCGATGCCGAGGCGGACCTGAAGGCGAAGACCATGGGCAAGCCGGGAATCGGCGATCCTTGGGCGGATACCGCCAAGGCAGTGCAGGCCTATCGCGACATCTATGTGCCGTGGCGTTTCATCGTGCCGCACTCGGCGCTGATGGATCAGGCCATGAAGCTGGTGCAGGGCGCGGCAGAGCGGGAGAAGCCCAACGCCGAGCGTCTGCCGGAATTTCGCGATTCCAGCCTCGAACTCACCGCCAAGACGCTGCTCGACGAGGCCCCGGTCTATCCGTGGATGGAGCAACTGGAGCTGGCATGGAGCCTGTCGAAGGCGCGCGAGTATCTCGGCGCCGACGATCCCGACACCCGGCTCCTGCTTGGCAAGGAATCGCCGGAGGGCCTGGCCGAGCGGCTGGTAGGCGGCACGACGCTGGCCGATCCGGCCGCACGCAAGGCGCTGTGGGAAGGCGGGCGCAAGGCTATCGAGGCACCGTCCGACCCGATGATCGTCTATGCCCGCAAGATCGACGCACGCGAGCGGGAACTGAAGAAGCTGGTGGACGAACGCTATGCCGGACCTCTGGCCGAGGCGGGAGCCCGGCTCGCCGATGCGCGGTTCATGGCCTATGGCAACAATGTCTATCCCGACGCCACGTTCACGCTGCGCATCAGCTATGGGAAGGTCGAAGGCTGGAAGGAGCGCGGGCAGGACGTTGCGCCGGTCACCACCATCGGCGGCGCATTCGACCGTGCGACAGGCGCCGAACCCTTCGATCTGGCCAGTGCATTTGCAGCGAACGAGGCGAAGATCGACAAGTCCTTGCCGTTCGATTTCGTCACGACCAACGACATCATTGGCGGCAACTCAGGCTCGCCGGTAATTGACCGCAACGGCAGCGTGATCGGCGCGGCGTTTGACGGCAATATCCATTCGATCGGTGGCAACTACGGCTATCAGGGCGCGTTAAACAGGACCGTTGTCGTGAGTACGGCAGCAATCCAGCATGCCTTGGAAGTGATCTACCCGGCGCCGGCGCTGGTCAAGGAACTGGTCCACAAATAGCAAAAGGGGCGGCTCCGCAGAACCGCCCCAATATGTCTGGCTGCAATCCGCTCAGCGGCAGCGACCGCCGCTGCGTTCGATCTCGCGACCGAGCAGCGCACCACCGGCTGCGCCGAGGATCGTGCCGAGCGCACGATCGCCGCGCGTGTCGATGGCACGGCCCAGAAGCGCGCCGCCGGCGGCGCCGATGATCAGCCCGGTCGTGCCGTTGCTGCGCTTGCAATAATAGCGACCGTCGCGACCGCGCCAAACCGTATCGCGGCTGCTGATGCGGCGCGGCTCGAGATAGCGACCGCGGCTGTCATAGATGCGGTCATGCTTGGCCCGATGACCGTGAGCCGGAGCCCAGTGCGGGGGATCTGCCAGGGCCGGTGCAGCGGGAAGGGCGATAGCCGCCAAGGTTGCGGCCAGAATGGTCTTTCTCATGGGATGCTCCCGTAGTCGAAACTATGCTTGCAGTTCGGTTGAACCGATTTGCTGCGACAACGGCGATCCTTGCGGCACGATCCACAACGTCGGATGAACGGGCGAGGCTTGTGCGCGGCAAGCGACGACCCGCCTTTGGCCTGCGATAAACGGACGTCAGCGGGTAGCCATTCCTTCGGTGCCGGAGTGCCCGATACCCTCAGGAGCGAGAGTTCAGTAGTTCCACTGCACCTGCGCCCGGATCACGTCGCCCTTGGCCTGCCCGGTCCGTCGTTCGTCTGCTTCGGTACGGGAAACATTGGCGTAGTTGAGCGTCACTTCCAGCTCCTTCAGCGGGAGCCATTCGACGCCCACCTCATACTCGTCGGTTTCGAGGCGGGGTGCGTTGATCGCGCTCTTCCAGCCACCGCGATACTTCTGCCAGCGTGCGAACGGAATGAGCTGGCCGATCGGGGTTTCCGGCATCCGGTACATGGCCATGACATAGCCGCCGGACGCGCGCTGCGAACGGATTGCGCCAAGCGTGCGGTCCCACTGTGGTGCAGTCCCGAAAGTCCATTCGGCCTGAATGCCGAAAGGCTTGGGATAGATCATGCCGTGGAAGTTTACGTGGTTGTCGTCATAGGAGATCGTCGAAACGCCACCGGCGCGGATTTCCGGGCGGAACTGGTTGCGCATCGCGGTCACGCCGAATTCCGCGACCTGCCCGTCAAGGCCAATGCCGTCGAGCCGGAACGGCATCGTAGCCATGGCAACCGTCATCAGCCCGCCGTTGCGTTCAACCTTGTTGATGCCCTGCCCGTTGTAGGCGGCAAGCGCGAAGGCGCCGTAATTGCCGAACAGCTTCTGGCCATCCTGGGTAAGCTCGTCCCAGATCTTCTGGATCTTCGGGGGGTATAGTAGAGCACGACGCCCAGATCACGTTCGCCGGGAACAGGGGCGTTGATCGCATCAGTACGATCCAGCGGCACACGGTTCGACGAGCTCTGGAGGTTTTCCCAGCCGTAGGGCACTTTCGATTGGCCAAGGCGCACCTTCAGGGTCTTGGCCTTGTCGAGGAACACGTCGGCATAGGCATCGCGCATCTGGAAGAAATGCTGGCGCGATTCATTGGCCGACTGGTTGCTGACCGCAGCGGCCATATCGCCCTGCATATAGAGCGAGACGCGGTCGGAGATGTCTCCCTGCACGACAAGGCGCGCGCGGCGAAGCGTGAAGTTTCCGTTCTCGCTGATCCCGCTGTCCTGCACTGAACGCAGGCGCGATACGCCCGCAGGCGCGTTCTTCGGGCCGCCGACGATCTCGTTCATGCGCATCTGGGTGTAGCCGCGGATCATCAGCTTCTCGTGCCAGGCCTTCTTCTTGGGCGCAGGCTTGGCCTCGGGCGTCGCTGCAGCAAGCACTACCGGTTGAGCGGCGGCGGTGCCGGTTTGCGATGAGGCTGTCGTGGCTGGGGCCGAAGTTGCAGCAGGGGCAGAAGCAGCCATTTGCGGAGCAGCCTGGGCGGCCTGCATGGCCTTGACGATGGCCTTCAGCTCATCGACCTGGCGCTGAAGATCGGCGATCTTTGCGTCCTGATCTTCCGCCGCTGCCGCGACTTGCGGTGCAGACAGGAAGACGGTTGCTGCCAACGCCGCCTTGAACGCCTTGCTTGCCGACACTTTGCTTCTCCGTTCACTGTGTTGCCGGAGCCGCTAGGCGCTGAAAATGACGGGTTTGTGACAGTCAGTTGACGCAATGACGGATTTCGCTTCGAGAAACTCGACTTATCCGGCTGATTTTCCGAGGAAAGATAATATTTCGGCTTTGTGTCCGATGTCGAAAAACTGACGCGCATCTGCAAAGAATCGCGCTTTGGTGCTTTCGCCAATGCAGACTCGGGCCATCGTGACTCGCAGGTGCACACCTGCTAACGGCCCTCCGGTGCGCACCGCACCGCTTCATTCAAAGACCGACATGACCGACCTTTCGCTGATCCGCAATTTCTCCATCATCGCCCATATCGACCACGGCAAGTCGACGCTGGCGGATCGTCTGATCCAGTACACCGGCGGCCTTTCCGAGCGTGAAATGTCCGAGCAGGTGCTCGACAACATGGACATCGAGAAGGAGCGCGGCATCACCATCAAGGCGCAGACCGTGCGCCTTGATTACAAGGCCAAGGACGGCAAGACCTATCAGCTGAACCTGATGGACACGCCGGGCCACGTCGACTTCGCCTATGAAGTGAGCCGCAGCCTTGCCGCGTGCGAAGGCGCGTTGCTGGTGGTGGATGCGGCGCAAGGCGTAGAAGCGCAGACGCTCGCCAACGTCTACCAGTCGATCGAGCACGACCACGAGATCGTGCCGGTGATCAACAAGATCGACCTGCCCGCCGCCGAGCCCGAGAAGGTCAAGGCCGAGATCGAGGACGTGATCGGGCTTGATGCCAGCAATGCGGTGATGACCAGCGCCAAGTCGGGCATCGGCATCGAGGAAGTGCTCGATTCCGTGGTGGAGCGCATTCCGCCGCCGAAGGGCGACCGCACCGCGCCATTGAAGGCCATGCTGGTGGACTCGTGGTACGATCCGTACCTTGGCGTCGTCATTCTCGTTCGCGTCATCGACGGCGTGATCAGGAAGGGCCTGCAGGTCAAGTTCATGGCCGGCGGGACCGAGCACCTGATCGACCGTGTCGGCTGCATGCGGCCGAAGATCGAGACGCTCGACGAACTGGGTCCGGGCGAAATCGGCTTCATCACCGCGCAGATCAAGGAAGTGGCGCAGGCCCGCGTGGGGGACACGATCACCACCGTCAAGCAGGGTGCCAAGGAAGCGCTGCCGGGCTTCAAGGAAGTCCAGCCGGTGGTGTTCTGCGGCATCTTCCCGGTCGACGCCGCCGAGTTCGAAAAGCTGCGCGAGAGCATCGCCAAGCTTCGTCTGAACGACGCATCGTTCAGCTTCGAGATGGAATCGAGCGCAGCATTGGGCTTCGGTTTCCGCTGCGGCTTCCTCGGATTGCTGCACCTCGAAATCATTCAGGAACGCCTCAGCCGCGAGTACGATCTCGACCTTATTACCACTGCACCTTCAGTGGTTTACCGCATCCAGTTGCGCGCCAGCCGCAATGACGATGCGCGCGAGATCCTGCTGCACAATCCGGCCGACTACCCCGATCCCAGCCGTATCGAACAGATCGACGAACCGTGGATCAAGGGCACCATCTACACGCCCGACGAATACCTCGGCTCGGTGCTGAAGTTGTGCCAGGACCGTCGCGGCGTGCAGACCGGTCTGACCTATGTCGGCGGGCGTGCGCAAGTGACGTATGAGCTGCCGCTCAACGAAGTGGTGTTCGACTTTTATGATCGCCTCAAGTCGATCAGCCGGGGCTATGCCTCGTTCGACTACGAGCAGATTGGCCTGCGCGAGGGCGATCTGGTGAAGATGAGCATTCTCGTCAACAACGAGCCGGTCGATGCGCTGTCGATGATCGTGCACCGCAGCGCTGCCGAGGCGCGCGGGCGTCACATGTGCGAACGCCTCAAGGACCTGATCCCGCGCCACCTGTTCAAGATCCCGGTCCAGGCGGCAATCGGCGGCAAGGTCGTCGCGCGCGAGACGATCGCGGCAATGCGCAAGGACGTCACCGCCAAGTGCTATGGCGGCGACATTACCCGCAAGAAGAAGCTTCTGGAAAAGCAGAAGAAGGGCAAGGCCCGCATGCGCGAGTACGGCAACGTCTCGATCCCGCAGGAAGCCTTCATCGCCGCGCTGCGCATGGGCGAGGAATAAGCCGCCTTACTGTGGCTGAGACTGCATCGGCGTAGTGCCGTCGGCCGAGGAGCGATCCTCGGCTGGCATGTTGGCGGCTGTATTGGCCCCGGCGCCTGATGGCGTGCCGGACGGGTTGCCGTCATAGGCCCCGCCCATGCCCTGATTCTCAGGGATATCCTTGGCATCCATCGGCTGCGTCGGCTTGTCGGCCGTATCGCACGCGCCCAGCATCAGGGCGAGAGGCAGCGCCAGCGCGCCGAGCAGGCGGAAGGTGGCAGGCTTGGGTATCTGGGACATGCAAAAACTCCGGCTTGAACGGTAGTCCAAGCCGGAGCTGCTGATTTCGTTCCGCCGGTTTGATCAGCGTGGCTGGGCTGGGCCCTTGCGGTGCGGCCTTCCCTGAGGGCGCTGGCCTGCCGGGTGCGGGCGGCGGGGGCCGCGATGGTCTTCGCCGCGCGGGCCATCATTGCGGTGGAACTTGCGCGGGCCATCGTTGGCGCCGCGGCGGTTGTCGCGCGCCATTTCGCGCGGACCATCGGGTGCGGCCTCGATGTGGATTCCGTTCTCGTCCTCGCCCTTGGGATCGGCGGTGCGGCGCACGGCATCGGCGAAGCGGTCGGCAATGGCGCGCGGGACCTGGAACCAGGTGTCGTTGGGAGCAATGCGGATCGCGCCGATTTCCTGGCGCGAGACGTGGCCGCGGCGGCACAGCGTCGGCAGGATCCAGCGCGGATCGGCGTTCTGGCGGCGACCCACGTCCATGCGGAACCACACCACATCGTCAAAGCCGGGGCGGTGCGCAGCCTGCTTGCGGCCTTCGTCGGAGCCAGAGAGCAGCTCTTCGGGCTGGGGCAGCGCGGCGCGATGGGCGCGGACCAGCGCTGCGGCCAGTTCCTCGGCGCTGCGCTGCTCAAGCAGGGTGCGGGCAATGTCGAGATCGGCCTCGTCCGGCTCGACCGGCGCGAGAATCGTTTCGAGCAGGCGTTCGCGGTCCTGCGCGCGGATCGCTTCCGGCGTCGGCACTTCGGCCCACTCGGCGTTGATCTTGGCTCCGCGCAGCATCATCTCGACGCGGCGGCGGCGCGGGAACGGCACGATCAGCACGGCGGTGCCCTTCTTGCCGGCGCGGCCGGTGCGGCCGGAGCGGTGCTGCAGCGTTTCGGCATCGCGCGGGATTTCCACGTGGACGACGAGGCTCAGGCTGGGAAGGTCGATGCCGCGCGCTGCGACGTCGGTAGCCACGCAGACGCGGGCACGGCGATCGCGCAGGGCCTGCAACGCGTTGTTGCGCTCCGACTGGCTATGCTCGCCCGAAAGCGCGACGGCGGTGAAGCCGCGTTCGACCAGCGTGGCGTGGAGGCGGCGGACATTGTCGCGCGTGGCGCAGAACAGCATCGCGGTTTCCGCTTCGTGGAAGCGCAGCAGGTTGACTACTGCGGCTTCGATTTCTGCCGGGGCAACGGCAACGGCGCGGTAGGCAATATCGCCATGGCCGCGATTTTCGCCAACCGTGGAGATGCGCAGCGAGTTCTTCTGATAGCGCCTTGCCAGAGCCTCGATCGGTTTGGGCATCGTCGCCGAGAATAGCAGGGTGCGGCGGTTTTCGGGCGTTGCGTCGAGCAGTTCCTCGAGGTCTTCACGGAAGCCCATGTCGAGCATCTCGTCAGCCTCGTCGAGAACGACGCACGCGAGCGCCGAGAGGTCGAGCGCACCGCGTTCGAGGTGGTCACGCAGGCGGCCGGGCGTGCCGACGACGATATGGGCGCCGCCCTGCAGCGTGCGGCGTTCGCGCGAAGGGTCCATGCCGCCGACGCAGGTGGCGATGCGCGCGTGGGTCGGCGCATAGAGCCACTGCAACTCGCGGCTGACCTGCAGCGCGAGTTCGCGCGTCGGCGCCACGACCAGTGCGAGGGGCGCGGTGGCAAAGGGCAGGGCGCTTTCATCGCCGATCAGTTCGGGCGCCATGGCAAGGCCGAAGGCCACGGTCTTGCCCGAGCCGGTCTGTGCCGACACGACAAGGTCGCGGCCAGCAGCTTCGGGTTCGGTGACGGCAGCCTGGACCGGGGTCAGCGCGGTGTAGCCATGCGCTTCGAGAGCCTGCGCGAGCGGGCTGGGGAGGTGTGCAAAAGTCATCGTCAAAATCGCCATTCCTGCCGCCGGAGCGACATTCGCATATGTGTTGGGCCAATATCGGCTGGGTGGCCGGGTGATTTACCCGGCACGAATCGCCTCAGCCCGTTCCCACACAGTGCACGGCGATACCTGTGCGGCGGCCCCTACACGCCTTTTGCGCGTTTGGCTTGCATTTCTTTTCAAGGCGCCACTTGATTAGGCAGCCTAACATATGGGAAGATCGCCGCAATCAGGAACGAGGCCTTGGGAGAGGCAGATGAACGAGACTGCGCAACTTGCACCGATCGAGGACTCTGTCCGCCGCGCGCCCGCGCTGATCCGCTATCTGGGCGAGGGGGACTACGTCACGCGGCGCTATGTCTCCCAAGGCGCGGAGATGAATACCGGGGACTATTTCGATTACCCCTGCGAAGTGCGCGACGGAATGACCATCCGCGATCACTTCACGCTCGATGTGCATGGCTTCGTGCTCGGCAAGCATCGCTCAGCCATTGCCGACTTTCATGACAGGCCAGCGGTCGATGCGGCCTATCTTGCCGAAGTCGAGCAACTGGTGACGCGCCTTTCCGGGGCGAGCCGCACTGCTGCCCAAGGGTGGATGATCCGGACGTCAGCCGATCTCTCGGCAAGGGCAAAGCAAAAGGTGGAAGGGTATCAGCACTCCGGCGGCATCCAGCCACCGGCCGGTGAAGCGCACGTTGATTACAACGAGATCACCGGGCGTCGCGCCGCCGCCCGGGTCTATGCCGACCGGTTTCCCGACGGGCCGGGGTACAAGCGCTACATCTGCTTTTCGCTGTGGCGCACGTTCTCCCCCGGCCCGCAGGACTGGCCGCTGGCAGTATGCGATGGGCGTACGGTGCGTGACGAGGAAACGGCATCGAACACGCTGTTCGTAGTCGACGAATTTCCCACGGGCGATGCCCTGACCGCGCCCGTCGAAGGCGAGGACCAGATGATCGCAGCCACGATCTTTCGCCATCGCGAACGGCATCGCTGGTGGTATTTCTCGAACATGCAGACCGATGACGTCCTGCTGTTCAAGTTCCAGGACAGCGACCATTCTGTGACTTGGCGCTGCCCGCACACGGCGTTTCACGATACCAGCCTGCCCGATGCGCAGACGCGCGAAAGCATCGAGGTGCGCTGCATCGCCTTTTTCGAATAGTCTCGCGTTATTCGGGGATGGTTGACGCGCGCGCGATTTGGCGACAGGCAGGCGCGCATGATCGATTCCCGCCATTTCCGTAACGTCCTCGGCACCTGGCCCACCGGTGTCTGCGTCATCACTTCGGTCGAGCCGGACGGAACCCGGCACGGTCTGGTCGTGGGCTCGTTCAGTTCGATTTCGCTCGATCCGCCGCTTGTAGGCTTCTTCCCCGACAAGCGATCGAGCACCTGGCCCAAGATCGCGGAAACGGGCCGGTTTTGCGTGAACGTTCTGGGCGCCGACCAGCTGGAGCTGTGCAAGCGCTTCGCGGCCAAGGCCGAAGACAAGTTCGCCGAATTGGCGCACGATCACACGCCGTCGGGGATGCCGCTGCTCGAGGATGCAATTGCCTGGATCGATTGCACGGTCGAGCGGGTCGAGGACATCGGCGATCACTTCCTCGTGGTCGGCGCAGTCGAGGCGCTGGACCGGCGCGAAGAAGGCACGCCGCTGCTGTTCTTCCGGGGCCAATATCACGACGTGACGCAGCTCCCCGCGCTCTGAATTCTGCAGCAATCCTAAAAATTGTTGTTGTTTTTGACTTCCGTCAACGCGGGCTCGGGCGCGCGCGGATAGTCATGACTTCGACGAAGCGGGGTGGATGCACCCCACCGGCCTCCGCCCCGCTTCGGCGATTTCTCCCCAACTCGGGCGGCCCGGCAGAAACGGACCGCCCAATTTTTTCGTGCTTCGGAGAGCCCGAAGACCGATCCTTTTCGCCAATTGCCCGAAATGGTTCGGAATGATAACGAAGCGCCATGTCTTCTTGTGATACCTGTGTCGTCCGCAATCGTGCCATTTGTGCCGGACTCGACAACCGTGAGATTGAAGCCCTCAATCAGATCGGTCGACGCAGAGTGGTGACGGCGGGCGAACCGCTGATCTGGGAAGACGATGACTCGCTGCTCGTCGCCAACGTGATCGAGGGCGTGCTCAAGCTGACGACGAGCACCGAAGACGGGCGCGAGCAGATCGTCGGTGTTGCCTACCCGTCCGATTTCATCGGCCGTCCCTTCGGACAGACCAGCAGTGCCAGCGTGGTCGCGCTGACAGACGCGCGTGTCTGCGTGTTCTCCCGCAACGATTTTGACCGCTTCGCCCGCGAACATCCCGAGCTTGAGCACAAGCTGCTGGAGCGCACATTGGCCGAACTCGACCGTACGCGGTCGTGGATGATGCTGCTGGGGCGCAAGAACGCATCGGAAAAGATCGCGACCTTCCTGCTGGAAATGTCCGATCGTCTTGCCGAGACGGGCTGCACTCCCGCGTTTGGCCCCGCCAAGCGCTTTTCGCTGCCGTTCTCGCGCCAGCAGGTGGCCGATGTGCTGGGCCTGACGATCGAGACGGTCAGCCGTCAGTTCACCAAGCTCAAGAACGACGGCGTGATCGAACTGCCCTCGCGTCGTGAGGTCGAGATTCTCAACCGGCAGGCGTTGGTCTCGCTGGCGGGCTGATCCCGGCCTCCAAGGCTTCGGATACGAAAAAGGCCGGCCCCTTGCGGGACCGGCCTTTTTCTTGTCCGACCCGGAAGATCAGAACGACTTGCGCACGGTCATGCCGATCTTGCGCGGCGTGCCGACGTTGTAGCCGAGACGTGCACGGCCACCGCGTTCGCGGTCCAGCGAAAGCAGCGGCGTTTCGTTGAACAGGTTGTTGGCATAGACGAGGACCGAAAGGCCGTTTTCCCAGTTCAGACCCGCCGAAATGTTGACGAGGTTGTAGCTGGGCAGCTGGTAGGATCCGAAGTTGAAGTTGCCACTGCCATAGGCGCCGGTTGCCGGATTGAAGAACAGCGAGTTGCTGAATACGCCCGCGCCGGCTTCCTGATCCGAGGGCTGGGTAAAGCGGTTGCCGACATGCTGGAAGCTGGCATTGGCCGAGAAGTCCATGCCGTTCGAGACTTCGGTCGTATAGCCCGCAGTTGCCGACATCTGGAATTTCGGCACGGTCGGCAGGCGGTTGCCATCACGGATCCCCGCAATGATCGCGCCGGTGCCATCCTTGACGCTGCTGTCGAACTGCGATTCGATCACCGAGCCGTTGACCGCGAGCGAGAAGCCCATGCCAAGCTCGGCAGCGAGTTCCATTTCAACGCCGGTGGTGTGGGCCTTCGGCACATTGAACACCACGCGCGACGAGCAGCTTCCGGCGTCGGCCGTGACCTGCAGGTTGCGGATGTCGTTGTAGAACGCAGCCGCATTGAAGGTGACGGGGCCGCTGGCGAGCTTCACGCCGGCCTCATAGTTCCACAGGCTTTCGTCCTTGTAGGTCTGGCTGTTGCCGAAGATGACCTTGTCGTTGGCCGAGCAGAGCGGCAGGTTCAGCGGGTCGTTCACGCCACCAAGACGGAAGCCCTTCGAAGCCTGCAGGTTGATCGAGAGATCCCGGCTCGGCTGATAGCTGACGATGAAGCGGGGGTTGAACCCGTCGCTCTTGGTCTTGTCGGCAATCCGGCGGTCACCGTTGGCGAAGACGCCGCCCGAGATGAAGTCGCGCGATTCCTTGAAGTCGTAGTAGCGGCCGCCGGCGGTCATCTTGAAATCGCCGATCTTGTAGCTGGCTTCACCGAAGATCGCGAACTGCTCGATGTCGTAAGGGATATCGGCGTTGTACGGCGAGTTCGCTGGGAATCCGTTGGCGATTGCCGCATCGGTCGACACGAACGGGGTCCGCAACGCCGGATTGGCGTTGGGAACGCGGCACGTATTTTCGGCCTGGCAGAGGGCGGCCAGGAACAGGTTGCCGAAGGCGTCGTAACCCGGGGTGGGCAGGCGCTGTGCGTATTTGCGGTCGATCTTGCTGTAGAACCCGCCAAGGACCCACTGGAGCGGGCCCTTGCCTGACGAGGCCAGACGCACTTCCTGCGTCCAGGTCTTCAGCTTGGTGCCATCGCGCAGGTTCGAAGGCAGGTTTGCGCCCGGTGCCACAAGCGGTTCCAGACCGGCGAACGACACCGATACCGAACCAGTCAGGGCCGAAGCATCGCGACTGACCAGAATATCGCGGTTGATATAGGTCGTGACGCTGGTGACCTCGATCGAATCCGAAACGGGCGCCGAGATCGTGAGATCAGCCAGCGTGGTCTTGTCACGGAAGCCTTCGCGCAGCTTCAGGTATTGCGTGTTTTCCGGCAGCGCGGGAGCGCCGGCCAGTGGGCTCTGGTAGAAGTGGTACACGTCCGCGCGGTTGAAGCCGTTGGTCTTGATGTCCTGGTAGACGATGCGCGGCGTGATCTTGAGGCCAGCGACAGGCTCGAACAGCACTGCTGCGCGCACGCCGTAGCGTTCGCCGTCGTTGATGTTCTTGCCGGCAGCCGGGCCAACCGCGTTGATGAAGCCGGCGAAGTGTTCGCCATAGCCGACGACGCGCAGCGCGGCGTTCTCGCCCAGCGGCACGTTGACCGCGCCCTTGGCCGAATAGCCGACATCGCCGCCGTCGAGCACGTTGACGTCAGCGGCGACCTGGCCTTCGGTGGAGCCGAGCTTTGGCTGGTTGGTGATGTAGCGGACAGTACCGCCGACCGAACCCGAACCGAACAGGGTGCCCTGCGGGCCGCGCAGCGTCTCCACGCGATTGAGGTCGAACAGGTCGAAATCGGGCGTGAACAGCGAGAGCGAGGTGACGGATTCGTCGAGGTAGATGCCGACCTGTTCCTTCACGCCGGGCTGGTCGCGGACGATCTGGCCGGCCGAGACGCCGCGTACCGAAACCTGGCTCTGGCCGGGCCCGAGGTTCTGGACAGTGAGGCCAGCGACCGAGCGCGAAATGTCTTCGATCGAGGTGGCGCCGGTCTTCTCGATATCGGCTGCGGTCTGCGCGTTCACCGAGAACGGCACTTCCTGGATGGTCTGGGCGCGCTTGGTGGCGGTGACGACGATTTCGTTGCCGGTGCCGCCGTCTTCGGCCTGTGCTTCATCGGCGGACTGGGCAAGGGCGGGCGTCGCGATCACCAGCGAGGCGACGGACGAGAGCAGAATCCTGCGAATGCGGGCTGGGTTAGCCATTGTTGTATCCTCCCAAAATGGCGCAAATGTCGTTGCGATGGCAACTTGTTCGTTGACAAGCGCTGGAGTTCCCATGCGCCAGTGCAACGGTTCGGCGCAATCAGGCTTTGGGGAAGTTCCGCCTATTCAGCCACACCTGTGGCGGCGGCGCAACAGGCCTGAAACGCCCTGAAATGTTGGGATTCGTAAGTTGGACAAACAAAAAAGTGGCGGGCAGGAAACCAGCGAGGCGATCCCAGAACCTCGTGATTTCCTGCCCGCCGTCCCCAGATCCGGCGCGCGTGGGGGCGCCGGACGGGAAGGGGATTTCGTCAGAAGCGGTAGGCAAGCCCTGCGCTCACGACCCACGGGTCAAGCGAGTGCTTGGTGGTCAGGACTTCGGCATTGCCCGCGTAGAAATGCGCGGTCGTGTCCTGGAAATACTTCTTGGCATCGATGCTGACGCCAAGGCCCTTGTCGTTGACGGGGATGTCCACGCCGGCCTGGAGAGCAAAGCCGACTTCGTTGGACATCTTCACCTTGGTCACGCCGAGGCCGGTGATGCTCGAGCCGGGCTTCTCCCCGAAGATCAGGAACATCGACGGACCTGCACCGACATAGGGCTTGATTCCGCCGCCCAGCGGCAGGTGATACTTCAGCGTCAACGTGGCCGGCAGCACCAACACGTGATCAACGATGTTGGTTGCTGGCGCGAGGGCACCGACGCCGCTGACATGGTGCTGGGTGAAGCAGCAGATCGTCTCGGCCGAGATGTTCGGCGTCAGAAAATACTCGACCGCAAGCGTCGGCACGTAGTTGTCGTTGGCCTTGGTCTGTGCGCCGGTGGTCAGGCCCAGCGGGTCGTTCTTCACTTCCACGATCTTGCCGTCCGGAAGCACGCCGGTGCCGAGCACCTTGACCTGCAACTTGCCTTCGGCCGAGCCGGCAAGGGCCGGTGCCGGTGCAAGCGCGGCGGCTGCGAAGGCCAGGGGCAGGGCGGCGGTAATCAGCTTCTTCATTGCTCTTGTCCTGCGCCACGGATGGCCAGCCCCTCGCTGGCCCCAGATCGTCCATGGCTTGGACAGCCTGATGCACCGCACCGAATCATCAGACATTGACGAAGCGCAAAAATGCGAAATCGCGATCTTCGACCAAAGTATAAGACTGATTTTGCGTGATTTGACTCCGATCAATGTTCCTTCCCTCCCGTGGGTGCAGCGCGACATGCACATCACTCATGGAAGGGAAGGCTCCATGGAATCGGCACTATCGCGCACAGGGCTATGGCTCGTTGCGCTCCTTATCGCCGTCGCCGCCTGCGCTGCAGCCGTCGACACGGGTTTCGCGATCCACATGGGCATCGTCGCGCTCGCCTGCATCCTCGGGCTGATCGTCACGCTGCGCGGGGTGGATCTGTCCAAGGCCATCCTGGCCCCAGACCAGGGCCGCTATGACGACGACGTGATCCGCTGGGGCGTGATCGCGACAGTCTTCTGGGGCATGGCCGGGTTCCTGGCCGGACTCTACATAGCATTGCAACTGGCGCTGCCGGTGCTGAACCTCGGTCTGGAATGGACCGCTTTCGGCCGCCTGCGGCCCTTGCATACTTCTGCGGTCATCTTCGCTTTCGGAGGCAACGCGCTGATCGCCACGTCGTTCTACGTCGTGCAGCGCACTTGCCGGGCGAGGCTGGCCTTCCCCGGCCTCGCCCGTTTCGTGTTCTGGGGATACCAGCTGTTCATCGTGCTGGCGGCAACCGGCTACCTGCTCGGCATCACGCAGGGCAAGGAATACGCCGAGCCGGAATGGTACGTCGACCTGTGGTTGACCATCGTCTGGGTGGCCTACCTCGCGGTCTTCGTCGGCACGATCGTCAAGCGCACCGAACCGCACATCTACGTGGCGAACTGGTTCTACCTGTCGTTCATCGTCACCGTGGCGATGCTGCACATCGTCAACAACCTGAACTGGCCCGTCAGCTTCGTCGGCAGCCGCAGCTACCCGATTTTCGCAGGCGTGCAGGGCGCGCTGGTGCAATGGTGGTACGGCCACAACGCGGTCGGCTTCTTCCTCACCGCCGGCTTCCTGGCGATGATGTACTACTTCGTCCCGAAGCAGGCCGAACGCCCGGTCTATTCCTACCGCCTGTCGATCATCCACTTCTGGGCGCTGATCTTCCTCTACATCTGGGCAGGTCCGCACCACCTCCACTACACCGCGCTGCCCGACTGGGCGCAGACGCTGGGCATGGTCTTCTCGGTCATGCTGTGGATGCCGAGCTGGGGTGGGATGATCAACGGCCTGATGACGCTCAACGGCGCCTGGGACAAGGTCCGCACCGATCCGATCATTCGCATGATGGTCATGGCGCTCGCCTTCTACGGCATGAGCACCTTCGAAGGCCCGATGATGTCGATCAAGTCGGTCAATAGCCTGTCGCACTATACCGACTGGACCATCGGCCACGTTCACTCCGGCGCGCTGGGCTGGAACGGCATGATCACCTTCGCCGCGGTCTATTACCTCGTGCCGCGCCTGTGGAATCGTGAACGCCTCTACAGCTTGCGCATGGTCAACTGGCACTTCTGGCTCGCGACCGTGGGCATCGTCTTCTACGCCGCTTCGATGTGGGTGGCAGGCATCACCCAGGGCCTGATGTGGCGCGAATATGGCGCTGACGGCTACCTGGTGAACAGCTTTGCCGAAACCGTCCTTGCGCTGAAGCCGATGTTCTTCCTGCGCGCCTTCGGTGGCCTGCTTTACCTCGCAGGGGCCGTGGTCATGACGATCAACGTCTGGCGCACGATCCTCGGCCATCTGCGTGACGAAGCGCCGATGAGCGACGCCGCCTACGATCCCGAAAAGGACCGTCCGATCCTCGCCGCGCCTGCCGCAGCCTGATCAGACGCATCCGGAGAAAATCCCATGACGACAATCGTGGAAAAGCACAAGAAACTGGAGCGCAACGTGACGCTCCTCGGGCTCGCGGCCTTCGCCGCGGTGACCGTTGGCGGCATCGTCGAGATTGCCCCGCTGTTCTGGATCGACAACACGATCGAGAAGGTGGATGGCATGCGCCCCTACACGCCGCTCGAGCAGGCCGGACGCGACATCTATGTCCGTGAAGGCTGCTATGTCTGCCACAGCCAGATGATCCGTCCGTTCCGTGACGAGGTCGAACGCTACGGCCACTACAGCCTTGCCGCGGAATCGATGTACGACCATCCGTTCCAGTGGGGCTCCAAGCGCACCGGGCCAGACCTTGCCCGCGTCGGCAATCGCTACTCCGACGAATGGCACGTGCAGCACCTGAAAGATCCGCGCGCCGTGGTGCCGGAATCGATCATGCCGACTTACGCGCATCTGGCCGAGCATGACCTGAACCCGGGCGACATGACGGCAGAGCTGCGCACGCTCTACCAGGTCGGCGTGCCCTACTCGAAGACCGACATCGACAAGGCCAACGAGGACCTCAAGACCCAGGCCGATCCCGACGCCGATGCCAGCGATTTGCTCAAGCGCTATCCCAAGGCTCAGGCGCGCGACTTTGATGGCGATCCGAAGCGCCTGACCGAGATGGATGCGCTTGTCGCCTATCTTCAGATGCTCGGCACGCTGGTCGACGTGAATGCCCCTGCCGCGCAGGAGAAGCTCGCGAAGGAGAAGGGCCGATGAGCACCCACTCCACCTACGACCTGCTGCGGCACCTCGCCGACAGCTGGGGGCTTGTGGTCATGACGGCGATTTTCCTGGGGCTGAGCGCATGGCCGTTCCGTCCCGGCGCCAAGCCGCTGAACCGCGAAGCCGCGAACTCGATCTTCAAGGACGAAACCGATGTCTAAGCAGCGCATCGACGACGCAACCGGCGTCGAAACCGTCGGCCACGAATGGGACGGCATCGAGGAACTGAACAATCCGCTGCCGCGCTGGTGGCTGTGGAGCTTCTACGCCTGCATCGCCTTTTCCATCGCCTACTGCGTGGTCTATCCGGCCTGGCCGATGATCGACAAGGCGACGGCAGGAACCTTCGGCTGGACCAGCCGCGGCCAGCTCGACCAGGAGATGAAGGCAGAAGCCGCCCGGAAGGCGGGCCTCATGGCAGAGCTCGACAAGGCCTCGATCGAACAGATCGCTGCCGATCCGCGCCTGCGCCGCGCCGCGATCGACGGCGGCCGCGCCGCGTTCAAGGTCAACTGCATCCAGTGCCATGGCAATGGCGCGGCTGGCAGTGCGGGTTATCCCAACCTCAACGACGACGACTGGCTGTGGGGCGGCGACGTCGCCACGATCCACCAGACGCTTGTGCATGGCGTGCGCCAGCCCGGCGACGACGCCACGCGCATGAGCCAGATGCCAGCCTTCGGGCGCGATGGCATACTGACTCCGGCGCAGGTGCAGGACGTGGTCAGCCATGTCCGCGTGATCAGCGGACAGGAAAGGCCGAGCGGCTCTTCGCAGCGCGGTGCCGAAATCTTCGCCGCCAACTGCGTCGCTTGCCACGGGACCAACGGGGAAGGCGGACGGGCCTTCGGCGCGCCGAAGCTTGACGATGCGATCTGGCTCTACGGTGGTGACCGCAAGGCGCTGACCCAGACGGTGACCAACGCCCGTTACGGGGTGATGCCATCGTGGGGTGCGCGTCTCGATCCGGTGACGGTGAAGATGCTGGCCACTTACGTCCACTCGCTGGGTGGCGGCGAGGAAGCTCCGGCTCCTGCCGCTGATCCTGCCGCTCCCGACACTGCCGCAGCCCCCGCTGCTGCCAAATAACCCGAACACAGGACAACACGGTCATGACTGCGCACGATCCCAAACTCCGCGCGGACCACTCGAATGAAATCGGCCTCTACGAAAAGCGCAAAGGCGTTTTCCCGAAGGCCATCAACGGACCATTCCGCCGTTTCAAGTGGCTGGTCATGATCGTGTGCCTGGGCATCTACTGGGGCACCCCGTGGATCCGCTGGGACCGCGGCCCCTACGCGCCCGACCAGGCGGTGCTGATTGATTTGGCACACCGCCGGTTCTTCATGTTCGACATCGAAATCTGGCCGCACGAATTCTATTTCGTGGCGGGCCTGTTGATCATGGCCGGCATCGGCCTGTTCCTCGTCACCTCGGCGGTGGGCCGTGCCTGGTGCGGCTATGCCTGCCCGCAGACGGTGTGGACCGACCTGTTCCAGCACGTCGATCGCTTCGTTGACGGTGACCGCAACGCGCAACTGCGCCTGCAGAAGGCTCCGTGGACCGCGGCGAAGATCGGCAAGCGCGCGCTCAAGTGGACGATCTATCTCGCGATCAGCTTTGCCACCGGCGGCGCGTGGATCTTCTACTTCGCCGACGCGCCGACGCTACAGTACGAGTTCTGGACCGGCACTGCCGCGCCCGTCGCCTATGCCACCACCTTCGTCCTGACGATGACCACGTTCATCTTCGGCGGGTTCATGCGCGAGCAGGTGTGCATCTATATGTGCCCCTGGCCGCGCATCCAGACCGCGATGCTCGACGAGAAGAGCCTGATCGTCACTTACAAGGACTGGCGCGGCGAACCGCGCGGTTCGGTCAAGAGCGCGGTCAAGGCGGCAACTCCGCTGGGCGATTGCATCGACTGCATGCAGTGCGTCGCGGTCTGCCCCACCGGCATCGACATTCGCGAAGGGCCGCAGATCGGCTGCATCACCTGCGCGCTGTGCATCGACGCCTGCGACAAGGCCATGGCCGACGTCGGCCGCCCGCGCGGCCTGATCGACTACTGCACACTGGTCGATGCCGAGAAGGAGAAGCGGGGAGAGGAACCGACGCCGGTCCTCAAGACCATGTTCCGTCCGCGAACGCTGATCTACCTCGGCGTGTGGTCGGCGATCGGCGCGGCCATGCTGTTCATGCTCGGCCAGCGCGCGCGGCTCGACATCTCCGTCGCCAAGGATCGCAACCCGGAGTTCGTGACGCTGTCTGACGGGACGATCCGCAACGCCTACACGATCAAGCTGCGCAACATGGAAGAGCGCCCGCGCACCTTCCGCGTCGCTCTGGAAGGCCTCGAAGGCGCGGCCATGTTCACCGACGAGATGGACGCTGCCGCCGCCAAGCGCGATCTAACGTTCCGCGTCCCCGCCGACACCACGCAACGCCTGCGCATCTACGTCGTCGACCAGCGTCGTGTTGAACACGGCGAGCACCATCGGGAACACCACGAAGGTCACCACGAACGGGGCCACGGCGAATTCGCCTTCGTACTGACCGCGCCCGACGATGAAGGCGGCATGGACCGCAGCGAAACCAGCTTCACAACTCCGGAAGGACACGGCGAATGACCCAGCACAGCCGTACCGCTCGCCCGTTCACCGGCAAGCACATCACCCTGATCCTTGTGAGCTTTTTCGGCGTAGTCATCGCCGTCAACGTTCTCATGGCGCGTCTGGCGTCATCCACGTTCGGCGGCGTCGTGGTCGAGAATTCCTATGTCGCCAGCCAGCAGTTCAACGGCTGGCTCAAGGAAGCCAGTGCCGAGCAGGCGCTTGGCTGGAAGGCTGGCTTCGCTCGCGACGGGCAGGGCAGGGCGGCCATCACCCTGCGTGACAGCACCGGTCAAGCCATCGCTGCCGCCCGGGTCACCGCCGTGGCCGAACACCCGCTTGGCCAGCGTCCCGAGACGGACCTGACCCTACGCGAGACCGCACCGGGCACTTACGCCGCTCCGCTGGAAGCCGGCCGCTGGCGCCTGCGCGTGATGGTCGAGGCCGAGGGCAAGGTCTGGCGCACGGTGGGAGAAGTCCTGTGACTGCGCCTTCCCGCCTTCGTGCCGTGCCTGACGATGCGATCCACACCGTCCTTGCGGTTCCGGGGATGCACTGCGCAGGCTGCATGGGCAAGGTCGAGCGCGCGCTAGCCTCGCTCGATGGGGTCGCCAGCGCCCGGACCAACCTCACTGCCCGAACGGTCGACGTGGTCCACGCTCGCCAGGTCGAAATGCCCACGCTGGTCGCCACGCTCGCCGCCACTGGCTTCGAGGCGCAACCGCGCGAGATCGAGGCCGAGCCTGTCTCGGCGGTCAAGCCGCTGCTTGCACCGCTCGGTGTCGCTGCCTTTGCCTGCATGAACGTCATGCTGATGTCGGTCAGCGTCTGGTCGGGCGCAGATGGCACCACGCGGTCGCTGTTCCACTGGGTCTCGGCGATGATCGGCGTGCCGGCCATCGTCTATGCCGGACGCCCGTTCTTCACCTCGGCGTGGAAAGTGCTGCGCCACGGCAGGACCAACATGGACGTGCCGATCTCCATCGGCGTGACCATCGCCACCGGCCTGTCGTTCTACGAAACGCTGACCGGCGGCGTCGAAGCATGGTTCGATGGCGTGCTGATGCTGCTGATGTTCCTGCTGGCAGGCCGCGTGCTCGATGCGATGATGCGCGACCGCGCCCGCTCGGGCGTCGATGCACTCCTGCGGCAGGTGGCTACCGGCACCATGGTCGTCGAGGCGGACGGCGCAACCCGCTGGCTCGATACGAAGTCGCTGCAGCCCGGCATGCTCATGCGCGTGGCAGCCGGCGAACGCCTCGCCGCCGATGGCGAAGTCCTGCGCGGCACCACCCGCTTCGACCAGTCGCTGCTGACCGGCGAAAGCGCCCCGGTCGAAGCGGCTCCGGGCACGCTGGTCCACGCCGGAACGCTCAACGTCGATGCCCCGGTCGACGTGCGCGTCACTGCCACCGGGCACGACACCGCCCTGTCCGAAATCGCCCGGCTGATGGAAGCGGCAGGCCAGTCGCGCTCGAAGTTCGTGCGCATCGCCGACCGCGCTTCGCGGCTCTACGCGCCCGCTGTCCACACCTTGGCTGCACTGACGTTCGCCGGATGGATGATCGCCGGGGCAGGGGTCTACCAGTCGCTGGTCATCGCCATCGCGGTGCTGATCATCACCTGCCCATGCGCACTCGGCCTCGCCGTGCCGGTGGCGCAAGTCGTCGCAGCAGGCGCGTTGATGAAGAAGGGCATTCTGGTCAAGGACGGTTCCGCGCTCGAACGCATGGCCGAAGTCAACCGCATCCTGCTCGACAAGACCGGCACGCTCACGCTCGGCCGTCCCGTGCCGGATGAGGTCGCGCTCGGTGCGCTGACGGATGCGCAGGCCTCGGTGGCCATGGCCCTTGCAAGCCACAGCCGCCATCCGCTGTCGCTCGGACTGGTCCAGGCGCTTGGCGCACTCGGCGTGCGGGCGGCAGTCCTGGAAAATGTGCGCGAGGAAGCAGGGCAGGGCATCACCGCACGCTGGAACGGTCTGGCGGTCGCGCTGGGCCGTCCTGCCTCGTCGCAAGGCATGGCAACGGCCTTCCGCATCGAAGGCGATGCCGTCCGCGTCATCCCCTTCGCCGACCGCCTGCGCCCCGATGCGCCCGAAGCGCTTGCGCAGTTGCAGGCTCTTGGCGTCGATCCTTCGATCCTGTCGGGCGACTCCGTCCCGGCGGTGGCCGCCGTTGCCCGCGCCACTGGCCTGACGGCGCAAGCCGCCGCCTCTCCGGCCGACAAGCAGGAGGCTCTCCAGCGCCTGCAACGTGTCGGCTGGAAGGTAATGATGGCAGGCGACGGCCTGAACGATGGTCCCGCGCTCGCCGCCGCCAACGCCTCGATCGCGCCCGGCTCGGCCAGCGATGTCGGACGGCAAGCGGCGGACATGGTCTTCACCGGAGACTCGCTCCTCGCCATCCCCCGCGCGGTCCGAGTCTCGCGGGCGACCATGCGCGTCGTCCGCCAAAACTTCGCGCTCGCCATCGGCTACAACGTGCTGGCCGTGCCGTTGGCCATCCTCGGCCACGTCACCCCGCTGATCGCGGCCGTCGCCATGTCGACCAGTTCGCTGATCGTCGTCGCCAACTCGCTGCGCCTTGCCGGAGAGACGAAATGAACGGCATCGCTTTCATGCTCCCGATCGCGCTCGGCATGGGTCTGTTCGGGCTGGCCGGCTTCTTCTGGGCCCTGAAGCGTGGCCAGTTCAGCGATCTCGATGGCGCTGCGGCGCGCATCCTTATCGAGGAAGAGGATCAGCCATGAGCCGACTCATGCGCTTTCTCGCGCCACTGGCCGTTCTGCAGATGGCCAGCCCCGCGCCGTCGCACGCCAGCGTCATGATGGTCGCCTCCTGCGGCGGCAGCGGTGCGCCAATCCCGATCCGCATCCCTGCAAAGGACGATGGCAGCGAGAATCTGCCCTGCTGCAAGATTTGTCATATCTCAATGCGCAAGCGCGCCAGCGCCGATAGCTGTTGTGACAATGGCGATGACGGAGAAGGCGAAGGCGATGGCTGCTGACATGATGACCGGGCCTGAAGTCTTCGGCCAGTGGACCTATTGGCCCGAGCTGCTCGAACGCCCGGTCCCGCGCTACACCAGCTATCCCACCGCTGCCGAATTCGTCGAGGAGAGCTTCGAGGATCGTCAGCGCGAAGCGTTGCAGGCCCTGCGCGGTACGGTCTCGCTCTATCTCCACATCCCCTACTGCAAGGAAATCTGCTGGTACTGCGGCTGCAATACCGGCGCCGCCAACAAGACCCAGCGCCTCGCTGCGTACATGGAGGCGCTCCACCACGAGATCGATCTGGTCTCGCGCCTGCTGCACCCATCGGTAAAGGTCTCGCGCATTGCTTTCGGCGGCGGCAGCCCCAACGCCATCAAGCCCACCGATTTCGTCCGCCTCGTCGACAAGCTGACTCTCAGCTTCCGTCTCGAGAAGCCGGTCCTGTCGATCGAGCTCGATCCCCGCACGCTGGAGCCGGGCTGGTTCATGGCGATCCGCGGTATCGGCGTGATCAAGGCCAGCCTCGGCGTGCAGACTCTCGATGCTCGCGTCCAGCAGGCCATCGGCCGGGTTCAACCGCGGGACGATATCGAGCGCGCCGTCGCAGGCCTGCGCAAGGCGGGGGTCGATTCCATCAATTTTGACTTGATGTACGGCCTGCCGTTCCAGAACGACGACATTCTCGCCGAAACGCTGGACCAGTCGGTCGCCATGGGTGCCGATCGCTTTGCCCTGTTCGGCTATGCCCATGTGCCCCACATGATCCCCCGCCAGCAGCGGATCGATGCCAGCGAACTGCCGGACCAGCGCGCGCGCTTTCGCATGGCCGCCGAAGGGTATCAGCGTCTGGTCGGTGCCGGGTATCAGGCCGTCGGCTTTGATCATTTCGCTCTGCCGGACGACGATCTTGCCGTTGCCTCGCGCTCGGGCACGTTGCGGCGCAATTTCCAAGGCTTCACTGAAGACCAGTCCGAAGTCCTCATCGGCCTCGGCGCATCCTCGATCAGCGAATTCCCCGAGCTTTACGTGCAAACCGAGAAGAACGCCGGCCGTTACCGCATGCTGGTCGGCGCCGATCAGCTGCCGGGACGCAAGGGGATCGTGCGCACGGCGGAAGATCGCCGTCGCGGCGGGATCATCAACGATATCCTTTGCCGGGGCCGGGCCGAGATCGACGCTGATCTTCTGGCCATGAACCGCAGCCGCCTGGAGCCGTTCGTCGCGCGGGGCCTCGCCCGTCTCGAAGGCAACGTGCTCATCCTCTTGCCGGGCAATGAACCTTACGCCCGGTCAATCGCCTCGGTATTCGATGCCTATCGCACCGGTGAGCGCCAGTTCAGCTCGGCCGTGTGACGTTCCTGCAGTCCTGCGTTTCCCAAGAATAGCTATGCGCCTGCCCTTAGCAGGTGCACAATCCGGCTGAGTCGGGTTAAGCCCGCTTCCATCAAAGGAAGCGCGCAGGCAGTTCTGCGCCAGGGGAGACGCCATGAAGCCGATCGAATCCATCATGCGCACCGCGCCGGTCATCCCGGTTCTGGTGATCGAGGACGTCGACCACGCGCTTCCCGTCGCCCGCGCGCTTGTGAAGGGCGGTCTGCGTGTGCTCGAGGTTACCTTGCGCACGCCTGCCGCGCTCGATGTCATCCACGCGATGAAAGCGGTTGAGGGTGCCATTGTCGGCGCCGGTACGGTGACCAATCCCGACGAGCTCAAGGCTGCCATCGATGCAGGTGCGGAGTTCATCGTCTCGCCCGGCCTCACCGAAAATCTCGGCAAGGCCGCCGTGGCTTCGGGCATCCCGTTCCTGCCGGGCATCGCCTCGGCGGGCGATATCATGCGCGGTCTCGACCTTGGCCTGAACCACTTCAAGTTCTTCCCCGCTTCCACTTCGGGCGGACTTCCCGCGCTCAAGGCTCTGGCTGCGCCGTTCTACCAGTGCAAGTTCTGCCCCACCGGCGGCATTACCGCCGCCACCGCGCCGGAATGGCTGGGTTTCGATCCGGTCCTGTGCGTCGGTGGCAGCTGGGTGGTCGGCAAGGGCACGCCCGATGAAGCAGCGATCGAAGCCGCAGCGCGCGAAGCCTCGGCTTTGGGGAAGTAACGAATTCAAGGGAATACAAGGGCCATGAAGACGGTCGCCAAGCTCAAGGCCAGGTTGCAGAAACTCCATGAGCGGACGGCCGAAACGCCGCTGTTCAACCCGGTCTTCCAGCTCAGCCACGATCTCTCGCGTTCGCTTGAAGGTGGCGAGATTTCCTTGTCCGATATGGACGCGCTGGTTGCCGAGCTGGAGTGCGAGGCGCTGAAGAGCCGTGCAGCGCGCCTCAAGCGCCTTGTCGCGCCGACCTCCGCTACCGAAAACCTCGCGCAGATCGAAGCGCTGAATCCGGAAGAGGCGGGCTTCTCCGAGTTCCGCCAGCGTTGGGAAAAGCCGCTGCTCCACGCGGTATTCACCGCGCACCCAACATTTCTGCTCAGCCCCGCGCAGTCCGACGCTGTTGCCACAGCCGCCCTGTCTGATGATCCGCAGGCGTCAACCGTCTGCACCGTCCCGCACGAAGGCCCGAAGATCACGCTCGAGTTCGAGCATGTCGAAGTCTGCAACGCCATCCAGCGCGCCGCGAAGGCTCGTGACGCGATCAACGCCACGCTGCTCGGCCATGCCCGCCAGCGCTGGCCGGGCCGTTGGCTCGATTTCAGGCCGCTGCCGTTCCGCTTCGCGACCTGGGTTGGTTACGACATGGACGGCCGCACCGATATCGGCTGGACCACGTCCATCGCCTTCCGTTTGCGTGAGAAAGCGCTGCGCCTTGGCAGCTATGCGGCGTCGCTGCGCGCGATTGACGATTCCCACCCGCTGCTCGCCACGCTCGATGCCGCTCACGCTCATTCATCCGAGATGGCCGAGCTGTTCTCCTCGCCGCTCGACAGCCCCGAAGCGCTTGCCGCCGCCGCCAACCGCCTGAGCGCGGACGATGATGCCAAGCTGCTCAGCCTTGCTCCGCTGATCGAGTCGCTGGAAAGCGAAGCGAAGAAGGCCGACGAGGCCAAGGCCATCCCGCTTGCCACGCTCGCCGCGGCGATGCGCGCCGATGGCCTCGGCATCGGCTGGATCCACTTCCGCGTGAACTCGTCGCAGCTGCTCAATGCGCTGCGCCGCCGGATCGACCCGGAAGGCACGCTCGATCTCGGCAGCAAGAGCGCGCTGTCGCGCCTGCGCGAACTCCTGGCCGACGTGAAGCCGCTGCGCGTCAACTTCGGCGCGCTCGCGATCGAGACCAGCACCGCGATGCGCCAGTTCCTGGTCATGGCAAAGATGCTTCAGCACATCGACGCCGATGCGCCGATCCGCATGTTGATCGCCGAATGCGAACAACCGCAGACGGTGCTGGCCGCGCTCTATTTCGCCAAGCTGTTCGGCATCGAAGGCAAGGTCGACGTCTCCCCCCTGTTCGAGACCGAGACCGCGCTGGAACACGGTGGCCGCTTCCTCGAAGCTTTGCTGTCCGAGGAATCCTACCGCAGCTACGCCCGGAAGCGCGGTCGCGTTTCGATCCAGACCGGCTTTTCCGACGCTGGCCGCTTCATGGGGCAAATCCCCGCAGCGCTCGCCATCGAACGCCTGCAGGGCCGCCTTGCCGAAGCGATGAAGGCCAACGGCCTGACCGACGTCGCCGCGCTGATCTTCAATACCCATGGCGAATCCATGGGCCGCGGCGCACATCCCTCGGGATTTGCCGACCGCCTGACCTGGCCGCTTTCGGGCTGGGCGCGCCGCCGTTTTGCCCGCGCTGGCGTGACGATCGAGCCGGAAGCGAGCTTTCAGGGTGGCGACGGCTACCTGTTCTTCCGCAACGATGAACTCGCCCTCGCCACGCTCACCCGCATTGCCGAGCACGAGGCGCGCGATCAGGATCTTGCGGCCAAGGACCCGTTCTACGACCGCACCGATCTCAGCCTCGATTTCTACCGCTCGATCCGCCGCGTTCAGCGCGAACATCTTGAAAGCGCGACCTATTCGCGGGCGTTGACGGCTTTCGGTCTGGGCCTCCTCAAAGGCACCGGCAGCCGTGTCTCGCGCCGCCAGTCGGACATTGGCGCCGACCGCACGATGAGCCTGCGTCAGATCCGCGCGATCCCGCACAACGCGATCCTCCAGCAGATCGGCTATCCGGTGAACGTCATCGCCGGAGCAGGGACCGCTGCCGGCGAGGAGATGGAGTCCGTCGCCGAACTGCTCGGTCGTTCGGAACGCGGCAACCAGCTCGTCCGCCTGCTGCGCGCCGCCAACGGTCTCGCCTCGATCAAGACGGTTGCCGCCCATGGCGAACTGTTCAATTCCGCATACTGGGCCAGCCGCCCCTATCGCGGCACGGAAACCGCGCTTGAGAATGCCTGTCTCGCGCTGGCCGATTATCTGACCAAGGATGACAGGGCAGGGGTCTTCCGCCGTCTCGTCTCGCGCCTGCGGGTAGACTGGATGAAGCTTCATCGCCTGCTGTCGCTCGTCCCCGGGCAGAAGGCCGGGCGCGATCCTGCGCAGGACGATGACCGGCGCAATATCGGGCTGCTGCAATCGGTGCGCCTCGCGCTGCTGATGCACATGTTCATCCGCGCCGTGCAAGTCCCGCCCTTCGCCCGTTCGAACGACGTCAGCCGCGAAGACGTGCTGGAAATGGTCCTGTCCCTTCGGGTCGATGATGCGCTCGCCCAGCTGCGCCGTGCCTATCCGGTGATCGAGCCCGAGATCACCGATTTCCCGGTGAATGAGCCGACCGACTATCCGGATCACCGCGGCGAGGACTACGGCGCCATCCGCGCCCGCTTCATCGACCCGATCGACCGCGCCCACGCCCTCAACATCCGCGTCGCCGTCGCCATCGCCAACTACTTCGGCGCACACGGGTAACTGAGAATCCTCCCCATTTTTCCGCAGGACAAATGGGCCAGATACCTATGATCCTCCCCATTCTTCCGAAGGACAAATGGGGAGGTGGCAGCGCGCAGCGCTGACGGAGGGGCAATTCGTCACCCCACAAACGACCGCCCATGCCGCACCGGTGCCTTCACTGCACTGAACACAGCCCCGGCTGACAGCCTGCTACCACGCACGACCAGCATCACCTTGTCGCCCTGTTCCAGCGTCACATCCTCTCCGGGGTGCTGGATCGACTGGCCACTCGCCCGATCGATCTGCACCACGAAGAACGCCCCGTTGCCGCGGCGCTCGGCCTCGCCGACAGTCTCGCCATTGAGGGCGCTGTCCGCCGCGATCTCGACCATTTCGATGTCGAGCCCGAAGTCGTGCAGGTTGCGCCGCACTGCGCCGATGTCGTCCAGCTGCCCAGTGGCGGGGTAAAGGATCATCTCGACGATGCGCTCGGCGCCGATGTGCGTCGGCATCACCACCTTGTCGGCGCCGGCATGGAACAGCTTGTTCTCGGTCGTCGGCGCCTCGCCGCGGGCGATGATCTCGATGCCCGGATTGAGATTGCGCGCCGATAGCGTGATGAACACGTTCGCCGCATCGTCGGGCAGGACCGATGCCAGCACCTTCGCCCGCGCGATCCCGGCAGCCTTGAGCGTCTCCTCGTGCGTTGCCTCGCCTACCATGCACAGGAAGCCCTGCGCCTTGGCATCCTCTGCCTTGGCATGGTCGCGCTCGAGGATCAGGAACGGCTTCTTCGCCTCGGTCATCGCCTTGGCCAGTTGCACGCCGATGCGGCCGTAACCGCAAATGATCACGTGGCCGGTCAGCTTCTCGATTTCGGTCATCATCTTGTCCAGGCCCAGCAGGCGGCGAAATTGGAAGAGGGTGAACACTTGCACCAGCGCGCCGGTCAGCACGATCATTCCGGTGCAGCCCAGCATGATCGTCGCGCTCGTCCACCAGCGCAGGAACAGGGTGTCGACCGGGCGGATCTCGCCATAGCCCACGGAGAACACCGTCAGCAGCACCATGTAGGCGGCATCGCCGAACGGCCAGCCCGCGTAGACGAACCCGCACGTCGACACGACATAGACGGCGAGCACGAAGATCAGCGTCCCCGTCAGCAGGCGCAACGGCGATCCGAGCACTGAATTTGCCCCCTGCGTCAGGGCAGAGCTGTCATCATCGCGTATCATTCACAGCCCCCTCGGCCTCCTGATAGGGTGCCGCGGCCCGATATGTCCATATCAGGAAAGGCCCAGTCTCTCCGTCAGCCAGACAAGGGCGGCGATACCGGTCAGCACTGCCAGAGCCAGCCTTGCGCGATGTCCATGTCGCCAGCGGGCCAGCATCAAAAGGACCGGCAGAGCAAGCGCAACAACGCCAAGCTGCACCGCCTCGATGCCAAGGTTGAAGCCAAGGATGGCGACGACGCGCGTGGTTGTGCCAAGGCCGAAGTTGCTGACCAGCGTGGCGAAGGCAAGTCCGTGGACAAGGCCGAACAGCCCCGCCACCACTGGCTCCTTCCCCGGAAACAGCGGCCGTGCCGCGTGAATGGCAGAGACCAGCACCGATAACGCGATGCCGGCTTCCACCGGCTGCGCGGGCAGGCGCACGCCGAAAAACGCCGCAAGGATCAGCGTTGTCGAATGGCCGATGGTAAAGGCGGTGACGATCCACGCCAGCTTGGCAAACGTCTCGCGCGCAGGTCGCGGCGCCAACCAGCGCCGCCGTGCGGCCAGAAGCGGTGCGGGCAGCAACAGCGCCAGCAGGAATAGCAGGTGGTCGTACCCTTCGGCAATATGATGCGCGCCAAGCCCGAAGGCATTGGCAAACAGGCTGCCGAGGCTAGCGTGGCCACGGTTGACCAGCAATTCGCTGCGCCCCGCCGTCAGCGCGCCGACCAGTTCGCGTTCGCCCAGTACACCGCCCGCCAGATCTCCATCGACCACCAGCAGCGCAAAGTGGCTCGGAGCCTCGCGCGTGACCACGTGCCAGCGCCACAGCAGTGACCGGTCCGAAGCTCCGGGCGGCGGCGATAGCGATAGTTCGAGATGCAGGTCGGGCGGTCCGGCAATCTGCTCGAAGGCGATGCGATCCACGGCAATGCGCCACGGCCGCCCTTGCGCATCCAGCACCGCCATGTCCGCCAGCACCCGCGCCCGCGCCATGGCAAGACTGTCCGGGCTGTTGTCTGTCAACAGGCCGGTCGCATAACCGAACTCGGCCTGCGGCACGACCACGTCGGCCTTGACCAGCCCCGGCACAAAGTCGAGCCGGATTTCCGAATTGGGCGTCAGATGGGCAGCCACGGGGCTGGCGAGGCAAAGCCAGACCAGCGCAGCCAGCAGCGCCCTAATCGTGACCGAACCAGATGTAGCGCGCCGCGGGATCCATGGCCTTGGGATTGAGATCAAGCGCGTCCTCCCGCGCATCTTCGGCGGCATCGGTATCTCCAAGCGCGGTGTGGACGTCGGCCAAGGCAAGGTAAAGCCCTGCGGTTTGCCATCCGGTCTTTTCGGCGCGCTCCAGCGTCGCGAGAGCGCCCCTGGCATCGCCGGTCAGCAGTTGCGCGCGCGCCAGCAGGGTAAGGCTGGCTCCATGCGGGCGCGCCTGCGCGTCGGCCTTGGCAACGGCCAGGGCCTTGGCGGGATCGCCCAGCGCCAGCTCATGTTCCACCAGATGCGCAGCGGCGGCTTCGGGCATAAGGCGATAGCGCTCCGCCCACAGTGCGCCAGCCTTATCCGCCCAGGCCCGGCTTTCCGCCCCGCGCCCCTGCAAGCGGAGCGTGAATGCCAGGGCGTCCATGATCTCGGGCAGGGGGGCCTTGGCCAGCACAGCCTCGTATTGCTTCACTGCGCCAGCGACATCGCCTTCGAGCGCTTTGTGTTGTGCGACATGCGCCATGGCAAGCGGATTGCCGGGGAAGAACCCGTCGGCAAAACGTGCCCATTCGCCAGCCGCCTTCCAGTCGCCGATGCCATATGCGATCGTCACTCGCTGCAAGCTGACCTGCGATTTGACGTAGCGGCTCAGCTTCGGCGCACGCAGCACTGCGTTGATCCGGCGGCGGGCCAGATCAGGATCGCCTGTCCGCAAGGCCAGCATCGATTGCCTCAATGCAACGGCGGCGTTGTTGTCGTATTCCTCCGCCCGGGTGAATGCGAGGCGCGCGGCTTTCATGTCTCCGCGCTGGAAGGCGATGTCCCCCTTCAGGCTCCATGAACCGGCAGACTCCCCGTCGTCTGGCTCACCCACTTGCGCAAAAAATCGTTCGAGTCCCTTGTCGGCAGCCTCGAGCCTGTGTGCCAGCACCGAAACCTCGGCGCGCGACAGGCTGGGCCCGGCCGGGAAGGGGGCGCCCGCCATGCCCTTGTCCAGCAATCGGTCCGCCTCGGCGAGATCCTCATAAGAGCCAATCGCGCGAAAGCGCCTGACCAGTGCCCGCGCCAGAACCTCCTGCCGCAGCCACTCGTCCGGACTCGTCGCCAATCGCGCGCGTGCGCCATCGACAGCAACTTGCGCTGCCTGTTCCAGCTCCAGCTGGTTGCGTGGTCCGAACCATGGCTTGACTTCCGAAGGCAGCGGATCCGGCGGGCCTTGCCGAGCCTTGTATTTGTCAAAGGCAATGCTGGCGGCGGTTATCAGGAAAACCGCCGCCAACAGGATCCACGGCCACTTCGGGCCGGGCTTGTCACTCATACGTGTCAGGACTTCGTAGCGCAGATCTTGAGCTGCAGCTTCTCGACATCGTCGCCAATCAGGCCGAACAGCTTGTTCAGTTCGCTGATATATTCGGCGTAATACTTGTCACCGGCAATGTCGCCAGTCGGCGTATCATCGTTGTATGTCAACTTCATCGACGATCCCACAAGCGCGGTTGCAATTGCGGGATTGCCCATGCGGTCCACACTGACATAGGCCGAATCCGGATCGGTCCGGAAATCGAAGTTGCTGCCGGTACCCGTCGCCACCTGCGGCGTTCCGTTCGGCGTTGGCAGGAACGGGAAGGTCAGCAGGAAGAACTTGTCGTTGCTGGGTGGGTTGAGTGGGACCGTGGCAAGGGTATTCGGGCCTTGGCCGGTCACGCTCATGTCCAGCAGCAGCGTCGCCAGCAGAATGTCGACAACCGGGTCTGCAGGATGGCGCCCATTGGGGAAGCGCGTCGAACGCGTCAAATCCAGCTTCAACGTGTCAGGAATAATGAACGACTTCAGGTTTGCCCCGTTCTGGCCCTGAATCGGCTGCAGGAAGCAATTGGTCGAGTCATAGGCGACCGCTGTTGCCGTGGCCGTCGGTGTGGCGGTCGATGTCGTGCTCGGCAGCGGGGCGGGGACGACGACCTGGCTACCGGCGCCATCATCGCCGCACCCGACCAGCGTGAGGGCCAAGGCGAACGGCGTTGCGATCCGGATGATCTTGCGCAGGCTCATCAGATGTTCCCCCAAAGCGGGCGGTCTGTCCCCAGACGCCGAGATTGGTGACCCCTGCGCCAAGGTTCGCGTCAGGGATTTCAAGCACGATCGCGGTATCGTTCTGGGTGTCGAAGAAATTGCGGTCGTTGCGGATGCGCAAGGTGCCGGTCGAACGAGTCTCGCGAAATCCGATCAGGTCGAAGAAGAACGGCTCGTCGAACAGGCCCACGCGAACCTTTACGCCACCCTTCTCGAGGTTTTGCTCCACCGGTCCTTCGACCACGCCCGATACGCCCGGAATGCCTTCGACCCGCACGCCCCATTCGCCGGGATTCTGTCCCCTGCCGAAGCGATACTTGATCGTGAATTCCGGCGTGTTCGCCGGGGCCGCCGTCGAGATGTTGATCTTGTATAGCACATCGCGATCGTAATAGAGCGGCGTCGTTCCGGATGCTGATACCGGCCCTGCGAAGGTCATCGCGATCTTGGTCGTGCCGTTGGAATGCCAGGCGAAGACGTCGGCGATATCGGCCGGAATGTCCGGGTTGGGATCTACGCCGCCGTCGGTGCGACTGGGCGGATCGAGGTGGTCGGCGCTCTCCGCGACGCCTGTCGGTACCAGCATCAGCGCGGCGAGGCTTGCGGCCCCGGCGCTGCCCGCCAGCAGTGTTTTGAAAATGCGGCGCACGGCGAATCTCCCCACTTCGGAATCAGACGAAAGAACGTGCGACCACTCTTTCGCCTCATTCTGCGCCGTCGGCTGTGAACTGGTTCACAGGGAGTCAGCGGGAGGCCTCTTTCCGAGACGTTAAACCATTTTGCACCTAATCGTGAAGCCCAAATCAAGCAAAACTACGTAACATATTCATGAAAAGGCAGCGACGCTCCAGACCACGCCGACCAGCAGGAACACGCCAACCACGTCGAGCGCAAAGCCGGCCTTCACCATCGCGCGCATCGAACAGTGTCCGGTAGCCCAGGCGAGGGCGTTGGGGCCGGTCCCCGCCGGCAGCATGAACCCCCAGGTCGCGGCAAAGGCTGCCGGAAGGGCCAGCAGGATCGGATCGGCTCCCAGCGCCGCGACCAGCGCTGCCACCACTGGCATGATCCCGCTCGCCGCCGCAATATTGCTGGCGAACTCGGTTACAACGATCACGAAGGCCACCAGCACCAGTGCCACCACCGGCAGCGGGACATGGGCAAGCGGCAGCAGCATCTCGCCCATCCACTTGGTCAGCCCGCTCTCGGTCATGCCCATGGCCATGGCAAGGCCACCCCCGAACATCAGCACCACGTCCCACGGCGCGCGATTGGCTTCCGGCCAGGTCAGCATCGGGCGGCCGGTGCCATCAGGCAGGAAGAACAGGATCAGCCCGGCAATCGCCGCCACCGTGCCATCGGTGAAGCCGCCCTTGGGAAACACGCCCTCGATCAGCGGCTGGAATACCCACGCCAGGAAGGCCAGCAGCACCACCGGCAGCAACCGCCGCTCGGCCACGCTCCATTGCGCGGAATGGCCGATGGCGTCGCGCGCGGCCGCAGGATCGAACGCATCGTCCTTCAACTTCTGCACCCGCGCGATGATCCACGCCGCAATCGGCACGGCGGCAACCGCAATCGGCACGCCGTACATCGCCCACTGCAGGAAGGTGACCCTAGTCCCCAGCGCCTTCTCGATCAGTCCCGCCGCGATGGCATTGGTCGGCGTGCCGATTAGAGTGGCAAGGCCACCAATGGATGCGGCAAAGGCAATGCCCATGGGCAGCGCCCCGGCCATGCCTCCGGTCTCGCCCTCGCGCACGCCGCCCGCGCGAAGCATGGCGATCGCCATCGGCATCATGATGAGGGCAGTCGATGTGTTGGAGATAAAGCTCGAGAGCACGGCGGTCGCCGTCATCACGCCCAGCAGCAATTGCCCCGGTTTCGCACCCGCCAGACCCATGATGAACAGCGCCAGCCGCCGGTGCAGCCCGGTCCGCTCGATCGCCAGCGCCAAAAACGCGCCGCCCACGAACAGGAACATGATCGGCGAGTAATAGGCGCCCGCCGTCTTGTTGGCATCGGCCACGCCGGTCAGCGGCAGTACGAGAAAGGGCAGGAAGGCCGTTGCCGAAAGCGGCATCGCCTCGGTCATCCACCAGGCCGCCATCCACCAGACGAGGCCCGCCGCGCTCCATGCCGCATCGGGCATGCCGGCCGGCGCTGCCGCCAGTTGCGTTACAGCAAACCCCAGCGGCCCTGCCCAGAACCCGATCCTGCGCGCATCCAGTGCCAACCGATCACTCCCCCATGTCCCGGCGAAGGGACCTAGCAGAGCACTGTCACGACTGGCAAATGCCGATCAGAAGATCGGGTCGTAGCCCGGAGGCAGTTCGTCGCCCGGCTTCTGGGCGTCTGTGGGCGAGTGGATGCCACACTCGGTCTTGTCCCAGCCCTTCCACCGGCCCGAACGCGGATCTTCACCGGGCGCGACCTTGCTGGTGCAGGGCGCGCAACCGATCGACGGATAGCCCTGCGCCACCAGCGGATGTGCGGGCAGGCCGTGCTGGGCGAAGTAGCTTTCCAGCGCCGCCTTGTCCCACGAAGCCAGCGGGTTGATCTTCAACCGCCCTTGCGCGTCGGAATGGTCGATCTCGAAGCGCGGCAGCCCCGCGCGGGTCTTCGACTGGAAGCCCTTGCGCCCGGTCAGCGAGGCATCGAAATGCAGCAGCGCCCTGGCCAGCGGCTCGACCTTGCGGATCTCGCAGCAGCCATCGGGGTCCCACGACCAGCGCAGCCCGTTCTCGTCCTTCTTGGCGATCACTTCGGGGTCAGGCTCGATGATCTGGAGATTGGTCATGCCCAGGAAGCCGATCAGCTCGTCGCGGTAGGCCACGGTTTCCGGAAAGTGCTTGCCCGTCTCGAGGAACAGGACCGGCACCGAAGGATCTACCTCGGCAATAAGGTGAAGCAGGACAGCACTTTCCGCGCCGAAGCTCGAAACCACCGCAAGATCGCCCGCCAGCCCGTCGCGGATCACCGAACGCAGCATCTCGTGCGTGTCGGTGCCCCGGAACAGGTTGTTGAGGCGGATCGCGTCCGTCTCGGTAAAGCGCGGGCGCACATCGATCAGATCGATCTTGCGATTTACGGTGCTGTCCATACTTTCTGTCCTTCTCCCGCAGCTCAGGCGGGGTGACGCTTCGCCCAGATTGCCGGGCGTCCGTCGACGGTCTTCTGGTAGACTTCAGGCCAGGTCGCGAAGGCCTTTTCGGCGGCCTCCACGCTGATCGGCTGGTTCGGTGCAAAGCTGTCGAACCCGCAGCGGCGCATGTGCGAAAGCTGGTCCAGCAGCACGTCGCCCACCGCACGCAGTTCGCCGGCATAGCCATGCTCGCGCAGGATACGTGCCGCCGAATAGCCGCGCCCGTCGGTATAGGCCGGGAAGTTCACTTCCACGAGCGCGAGCCGATCGAGATGCGGCAGCAGCGCGCGCGCATCGTCGCCCGGCTCGATCCGCACAGCCGTTGCGTTGCTCTGGTCGGCAAAGGCGTCGACCGTCACCGCCGGATCGCCCACGGGTTCGTCATCGCGAAAACGCAGGTTCTGCTCAACCATTTGCAGTCTCCTTGGCGTAGATCGCCTCCTTGAACGGAGCCATGCCGATGCGGCGGAAGGTATCGACGAAACGCTCGCCATCGGCGCGCTGGGCGAGATAGACGTCGGTCGCCTTCTCCACCGCATCGACGATGCCGTCCTCGTTGAAGCCGGGCCCGGTGATCGTGCCGAGCGAGGTATCTGCGCCTTCGCAGCCGCCAAGCAGGAGCTGGTAATTCTCCACGCCCTTGCGGTCGACGCCGAGGATGCCGATGTGGCCTGCGTGGTGATGCCCGCAGGCGTTGATGCAGCCTGAAATCTTCAGCTTCAGCTCGCCCAGCTCGCGCTGACGGCCGAGGTCGGCAAAGCGCTCCGAGATCTTCTGCGCAACCGGGATCGACCGCGCATTGGCCAGCGCGCAGTAATCAAGGCCCGGGCAGGCGATGATGTCGCCGATCAGGTCAAGATTGGCAGACGCCAGGCCAGCTTCGTCGAGCTTCTGCCACAGGCCGTAGAGATCGGCCTTCTTCACATGCGGCAGCACGATGTTCTGTGCGTGGGTCACGCGCAGTTCGTCGAACGAATGCTCGAGCGCCAGGTCTGCCATCAGGCGGATCTGGTCAGCCGTGGCATCGCCCGGAATGCCGCCAACCGGCTTCAGGCTGATGTTGACGATGGCATAGCCCGGCTGCTTGTGGGCATGGACGTTCTGATCCACCCACAGCGCGAAGTCGGGATCGCTGAGGTCCAGCTCGTCAGGCGCATTGGCGTCAAAGCCCGGCTGTTCGAAGAAGCCCTTGATGCGCTCAAGCTCCGCCGCAGGCGGCTCGAGGCCCAGCGTCAGGATGTGCTTGAACTCTTCTTCGACCTGGCGACGGTACTCGTCGGCACCGATCTCGTGGACGAGAATCTTAATGCGCGCCTTGTACTTGTTGTCGCGGCGGCCATAGCGGTTGTACACGCGCAGGCACGCTTCGAGGTACGAGATCATCTGCAGCGGCGGCACGAAATCGCCGATCACCGGAGCGATCATCGGCGTGCGGCCCATGCCACCACCAACGTAGAAGCGGCAGCCAATCTCGCCGGCATCGTTCTGCACCAGCTGGATGCCGATATCGTGCAGCTTCATCGCCGCGCGGTCGGTTTCCGAACCGATGATCGCGATCTTGAACTTGCGCGGCAGGTAGTCGAACTCAGGATGGAAGGTCGACCACTGGCGGAGCAGCTCGGCATAAGGGCGCGGATCGACCAGCTCGTCCGCAGCGGCACCGGCGAACTGGTCGGCGGTGGTGTTGCGGATGCAGTTGCCGCTGGTCTGGATCGCATGCATCTCGACCGATGCGAGATCGGCCAGAATGTCCGGCGCGTCCTGAAGCTTGATCCAGTTGTACTGGATGTTCTGGCGCGTGGTGAAGTGGCCATAGCCGCGGTCATACTTGTCGGCGATATCGCCCAGCATGCGCATCTGGCGGCTGTTCAGCGTGCCGTAGGGAATGGCCACGCGCAGCATGTAGGCGTGCAGCTGCAAGTAGAGGCCGTTCTTCAGGCGCAGCGGCTTGAACTGGTCCTCGGTGATGTCACCGGCGAGGCGGCGCTCCACCTGATCGCGGAACTCCGCGACGCGGGCATCGACCATCGCCTGGTCGTATTGGTCGTACTGATACATCTCAGATCACCCAGGTGCCGGCGTTAGGGTCGGCAGGCTTGAGGGAAAGGTCGAGGCGGACGGTCGGCCCGAGGGCGCGAATGCGGTCCTTGATGTGCGCCGGGCGCACGCCTTCGTCGGTCACGGTGGCTTCGATCACCTGCGTGTCGGTGACGATCTGCTTGGCGTTCTCGCGGGCGATGATCGCCTCGGCATGTTCGCCTGCTTCCACCGCATCGTTGACATGGCGCGACCAGCCTTCACCGGTCCACCAGATCACGTCGCCGGTGCGCAGATCACTTCCGGTAATGATCTTCACTGAACCGCCTCCAAAACTTGCTTCAATTCCATCATGTCTCCCCGGCCTGCCACTTCGCCGATCACGATCAGGGCAGGGCTCTTGACCTTGTTGTCCGATACCAGCGGCCCCAAAGCCGCCAGCGTCCCGCGCAGTACCCGCATCTGCGGCCGCGCGGCATTCTCGATGACCGCTACCGGCATGTCGGGCGCAAGCCCGTCTGCCATCAGCTTTTCGGCAATCGCTTCCGAAGTCGCCACGCCCATATAGATCACCAGCGTCCTGCCAACCCCGGCAAGACCTGCCCAGTTCTGGTCGGTCAGCCCCTTGCACTGGCCCGCCACGAACGAGACGATGCTTGCCGCGTCGCGGTGGGTGAGGGGGATCATTGCCGAAGCCGCCGCGCCCATCGCTGCACTGATGCCGGGGACGACCTGCACCGGCACGCCTGCGGCAAAGCAGTCTTCCGCTTCTTCGCCGCCACGCCCGAACACGAACGGATCGCCGCCTTTCAGGCGCACCACGTCGTTCCCGGCCAGCGCCTCGCGCACCAGCAGGGCGTTGATCTCTTCCTGCCGCATCGTGTGGCGCGACCGCTGCTTGGCGACAGAGATCATCCGGCAACCCTTTGGCGCCATGGCCAGGATCGCGGGATCGACCAGCCCGTCATGCACCAGCACCCGCGCATTCATCACCAGCCGCGCCGCACGCAGCGTCAACAGATCCGGATCACCGGGGCCTGCGCCGACAAGGAATACGGTTCCGACTCTTGAAGAGGGATTGCTCATGCGGGCCAGATGGGCGCGGTGAGCCCAAGTCACCAGCGAGAATGCTTTTCCCCCGCCTAGATGTTCTTTAGCGCCGCAGTGAAACCGGTCACACGATCTTCAATATCTAACGTCACCCCGGGCCTGACCCGGGGTCCCGCTTTCACTTCGGGCGACGGTGCAGAACAAGCGGGACACCGGATCAAGTCCGGGGTGACGGTGGAGAGTGAGGATAACCTTCGCCCCGCAAAGCCTCCACCAGCACCCGCAATCCCTCACTGTCCTTCAGGTTCAGATCCTGCTGCGGGAACGGAATCTCCACCCCGTTGTCCCTGAACAGTCGCCACACCGCCTTGAGAATGTCCGAACGCACATTGCCCACGCCACCCTCGGGATCGTCGATCCATACAACGATCGTCATGTCGATGCTGTTTGGTCCGAATGCGCTCAGCAGCACGCCGGGCGAGGGGAAGGACAGCACGCGCGGTACGCCAGCCACGGCCTCGAGCATTAGCTTCTCGACCTGTTCCAGATCGCTGCCATAAGCCACGCCGACGGGGATGTTGATCGCCACCTCGCGCGAGGAGTACGACCAGTTCTCCACCTGCTGGGTCATCAGGTTCTCGTTCGGGATCAAGTACTCGCGGTTGTCGCGTGTTGTGACCGAAACCGCCCGGATGCCGATCTTCTTGACCTCGCCGAAGGAATTGCCCTTGCCGTCGTTCACCGCGATCACGTCGCCCGGCTTGATCGAACGGTCCATCAGCAGGATGATCCCGGCGATCAGGTTGCCGAAGGTCTTCTGCAGGCCGAAGCCGATGGCCAGGCCGAAGGCGCCGGAAAACACCGTCAGGGCCGTCAGGCTGATCCCCAGCACGTCGATCCCGACAAGGATCGAGATGCCCCAGACCACGATCGTCGCGATCTTCTCGCCCAGAAGCTGCTGCGTTCGGTCAAGGCTGGTCAGCCGCCGGAACAAACGCCGCGCCAGCTTGCCGATCAGCTGCGCCGCCACGATCACCAGCAACATCACGATCACGATGCGCAAGGCGCCCCACACCGAGATGTGATAGGTCCCCAGATCGAACCCGATCTCGTTCAGCGCACGGATCACTTCGGCCACTTGTTGCCTGAAGCTGTTCATGCGGTCGCTCCCGCCCAGGCGGCAAGCCCGCGCTCGAGATCGGCAATCAGGTCGGCGCTGTCCTCCAGCCCGATGGAAAGACGCACGCCAAAACGGTCCTCGGCGTCCATCCCCTTGAGCGGCCACTGGCTGGCCGTGCGAATGCTCGCCGGATCGACCGGCGTCGCCAGGCTCTCGAACCCGCCCCACGAATAACCGATGCCAAACAAGGACAAGGCATCGATCAGCGCATCCCGCGCCTCGCTCGTTCCACCTTTCAAAACGAAGCTGAACAGGCCGCAGCCGCCGGTGAAATCGCGCTTCCAAAGCTCATGCCCTGGCGACCCAGGCAGCATCGGGCACAGCACCCGCGCCACTTCCGGCCGCCCCTCAAGCCACTGCGCAATTGCCAGCGCAGATGCAGTCTCGGCTTCAAGCCGGTGCTTCATCGTCCGCAAACCGCGCAGCATCAGCGCGGCATCATCGGGCGAGACCACCGTTCCCAGACCCTGCGAGCGAAGCCGCAGCTTGCGATACCACTCCGGCCCCGCACTGGCGCTGCCCATCATGCAGTCGGAATGGCCGGAAACGTGCTTGGTCAGACTCATCACCACGATGTCCACGCCATGCCGCAGCCCCTGAAAGCCGAGTGGCGAGGCCCAGGTATTGTCGAGCACGCTGACGATCCCGCGCGCCCTGGCCGCCGCAGCAATGGCCGGCACGTCCTGCACTTCCATGGTCAGGCTGCCGGGGCTTTCCAACAGGACGCAGCGTGTCCGTTCGCAGCAGGCCGCTTCGAAGGACGCAAGGTCGGTCGGATCGAACCAGCGCGTCTCGATCCCGAAATCCTTCAGCAGGCCGCGCCCCATCGCCCGCGAGGGTTCGTAGGCGTTGTCGGTCATCAGCAGCACGTCACCGGGACGCAGCACCGTCAGCAACGCTCCGGCGATGGCTGCGACGCCCGAGGGATAGAGCACAGTTCCCGCACAGTTACCCTCGAGTTGGGTCAGTGCCTCGCAGAGTGCCCACTGAGTTGGAGATCCCCTGCGCCCATAGTAAAAGCGCCCATCCTCGTTCGCCGGATGGGCGCGAAGCGCTGACATATCGGGATAAAGATGCGTCGAGGCGCGCCATACTGCGGGGTTGACGACCGCACCGGGATGGCCCGGCGTCCCCGTCCACTCCTCGCGCCGCCCGGCCAGCACGCCCCGCGTCGCCGGCCCAAAATTCTCGAAATCGTCAGAACTGCTCATGGCCTCGGGCGATAGCAGCAATGATCGCCGACAGGAACCTCAGGCCGCGCCGGTCGCCTTCGGCGTCGCCGGGTCCATCCCCCATTCGCTCCACGATCCGTCATAGAGCGAGACGTCTTCCTTGCCGATCAGATGGGCCGCGAAAATCAGCACGTTGGCGGTCATTCCTGAGCCGCAGGACGAGATCAGCGGACGCGACAGGTCGATGCCGGCAGCTTCGAACAGGTCCCGGATCGCATCGGGCGATTTCCACGTGCCATCGGGATTGAAAAGACTGGAATAGGGCAGGTTGCGCGCGCCGGGGATATGGCCGCTTGCCAGCGCCGGGTTGGTCTCCGGGACATCGCCCGTGAAGCGTCCGGCGCCCCGCGCATCCATGACCTGTTCGGCGTTGCTGTCGAGATTGGCGAGCACATCGGCCTTTGAACGCACATGGCTGTCATCGGACCACACTGTGAAGTGGCGTTGTCTCAAGGTTTCAACACCTTGTGCGCACTTGCGGCCTTCGGCTTTCCACTTGGCGATTCCGCCATCGAGCAGCGCCACATTCTGTGCACCGAACTTGGTCAGCATGAACCACGCCCGTGTCGACGTCTTCACCGGGCTGTCATCATAGATCACGATGCGGCTGCCGTCGCCAAGGCCAAGGGTCTGCATACGGCTGGCGAACTTTTCGGCAGACGGCAAGGTGTTGGGCACGGGCGAGGCTGTATCGACCAGCTCGGCCAGATCCATGAAAACGGCGCCGGGAATGTGGCATGCCTCATATTCCAGGCGCGGCACGCGACCATGCTCTGGCAAGAATGCCGTAGCGTCGACAATACGTAGATCGCTCGCGCCCATTTCGTCCGCGAGCCACTGGGTCGAAACCAGTGAGTCCATGGTTAACCGTGCTCCTGCCTGCTGCGCGACCCGTCTGGCGCGGGTTCGTTGGATCGAGACTAGACGCCGCAATCGGGTGCGTCGACCACAAAAACGGATAGACGCGCGACCTTTCCGAGAAATTACGCAAAGGCCGGAACGGTAAGCGCGCGCTGGCTGATCTTCGGATAGATGCGCGGGCCGAGGTCCAGGCGGAAGGGTTGGAGCCTTTGCCCCGCGGCACCGTCCTCCAGCCCGACGACGAAGGCAGCGCGCATGGTGAACGGTCGCCCATCGACCACGGCCGTCACTTCAAGCCTGACGATCGGCACGAACAATGCGGCACTGCCATGGCGGATCGGGGTGATCTCGGCCAGCGGCAGACGGATGTCGCCCGACACTTCGATGATCTCGCCAGCGCCCACGCTCTCCAGCCGATGCAATTGCGGCGCATTGCGCGGGTCGAGCTGGTCCTGCTGGGGCCGCGAGGCGTGAGCCGCGGTCATCCCGCCTGCAATCACCACGTCGCGCGCTTGCGCTGTTGCCGTCAGCACCAGCCGATAGGAAAGCGTGGCATTGACGAGGCTCGCGCTCATGCGCGCGGCGGCAAGGTCAAGCGCCAGGGCGGGGGCTGGCGGGGTCGGACGGGGCGAGGGCGGCGTGGCAAGGGCCTCGGCTGGAGACCTGGCTGGTAATACAGGCGGTTCGAAAACGGCCGGCGGAGGTGCTGCGCGACGTCGCCGCAGGAGCGCCCAAGATCCGCCTATCGCAAGCAGGGCAACAAGCGCTGCCCACAGCCAGTATGCCGAAATCCTCCGCTCAGACGCTGCGGGAGCCGCCACCACCGGCCTCGAGGAGGGCAGGACCGGCTCCGGCAGTTCAGTTGCTGCGACCGTGGGTTGCGGAGGCGGGGGCGCGCTTTCGGCTGTTTGCGTAGGTCTTTCGGCGGACTTGGCTTCGGATGCTTCAGCGCCAGCCGCTGGTCGAGGCACGGACCTCGGCGAAGGTAATGCCACGGGCGCTGCGGGCGAAGGAGCCGGCGCCGGTACCGGCACGGTCACGACCGGTTGCGAGGGCGGTGCAGCGGGCTGCTCTGTCGTCGCCCGAGGCGGCGGCGCATCGGGAACGACTGGCCCTTGCGCGGCGGAACTCGGCTTTTCCGACGGGGGCAATTGCCATGTGGTGGCATCCTGCGCGGATGCAGCGCCTGCGCAAAGCGCAAGCGTCGCTGCCGAAGTGACGAATGACCCCGAAAAAAACCTCATCGCCGTGGCATGACTGCCCGCCAGTTTAATGCCCCGTGAACCAAGAGGCACGATCGGGCCACTTGCTCCCGGTCTGCGACGGGTGCATGGGCGAGCCACTTCTTTTCTTACTTCAAGCGATCGCATGGTGGCGGATCAAGTCGCACCGCCTGCGCGTCCAGAGGCCAGACAATGACCAAGACTCCTCTTTTCCTCGGGCAGAACTCCGCCCTGCCGGCATCGCCGGACGAAGCCGTGCTCGATTATGTGCCCAATCCGCGCCCGGGCACGCTTTACATGATCCGCTTCGCCGCGCCCGAGTTTACCTCGCTGTGCCCGGTGACGGGCCAGCCCGACTTCGCCCATCTAGTAATTGACTATGCGCCGGGCGAGACGATCGTCGAATCCAAGGCACTCAAGCTGTTCCTCGGATCTTTCCGCAATCACGCCGGCTTTCACGAGGACGTGACCGTCGGCATCGGCCAGCGCCTGTTTGCCGAGATGAAGCCGCAATGGTTGAGGATCGGTGGGTACTGGTATCCTCGCGGCGGCATTCCGATCGACGTGTTCTGGCAGTCGGATGCCCCGCCGGCGGGTCTGTGGCTGCCTGACCAGGGGGTTGCGCCCTATCGTGGTCGGGGCTGAAGGCGTCAGGCCGCAAGCCAAGGCGAGCCGGGGCTTTTTTCCTCGGCTCGTTCAGAACGCTGCGATTGCTGCCCCGCCTTTGACGGGGTGATGCCCAACGCAATCTTTTCCCAGCCGCTTTCGGTCAGCGATACCCAGATGCGCCGCCGGTCGGCAGAGTCCGGTTCGCGCAGGATCAGCCCGGATTCGTGGAACATGGCCAGCCAGCGCAGCACCGTTGCACCCGGCACATTCGCGCTGAGGCCCAGACCGGTCACGGAGATGCGCCGTCCCTCGGCCTGATTGATGAACAGTTCCAGCATCAGGTCCCATGCAGGATCTGCGACCTGGATGTTCGGGAACAGCTCCTGCCGGTGACGGCGAGCACGGATTTCGCTCTTGGCGATGGCAACGAGGTCTGCGGTGGAAGGAGGCGTTTCCAGCGACGTCTGCTGTTCCGGTGCAGAAAGCAATTCGTTGAGCAGGAGCGTGATCCTTGCGATCCTTTCTCGTTCCTGGCTGTTCATTGACATACCCCGGGCCACCCCCACGAGACATATGCTGTAATGTCATTTGCCTTGCAATTACAAACCTTTGAATACCAATGAAAAATTAGGAAATATTAACCTTTTGGCCGTCGCTGAGCGGGTTGGGCGAAAATGGACCGCCGGGTTTGCGCTCAAACGGTGCGACGAGCCCTTCCCAACCCGGGAACCTGCAGTCATCCCGTTGTTTTCTCCCGCAGCAATTTGCGCCTTTTCGCAGGGACGTTCCCTGCTGGCCCGATCGGCCAGCCGTGGGTATTCTCCCGGCCGGATAGCGCAACCGCGCCACCAATCAGGACTTCTTCATGAACGAATTGCCCCTGCCACCTGCTTTCCGCCCGCTCGGGTCTTCCGGCATTGCCGTTTCGCCGCTTGCCTGGGGCATGTGGCGCCTTGCCGAGGACGGCCGCAGCGTGGCTGACGCGGCGAAGCTGGTTCACGCAGCGCTCGACGCCGGGATCACCTTCCTTGATACCGCCGACATCTACGGGTTTGACGGGCAGGCAGGCTTTGGCGATGCCGAGGTTTTGCTGGGCGAGGTCTTCGCCGCAGAACCTGCGCTGCGCGATCGCGTGGTGCTGGCCACCAAAGGCGGCATCCTGCCGCCACTGCCCTATGACCAGAGCCGGGACTATCTGCGCTCGGCGATCGAGGATTCCCTCCGACGCCTGCAGACCGACGTTATCGACTTGTGGCAGATCCATCGGCCGGACATCCTGGCCCATCCGCACGAAACTGCGCGGGTCCTCGATGATGCGGTGGCTGCGGGCAAGGTACGCGCACTCGGCGTATCAAACTTCACCACCCACCAGATCGCCGCACTCAACCACTTTCTGGGTGAAAAGCTGGCGACGACCCAGCCCGAGATCAGCCCGCTGCAGATCAATTGCTTCGAGAACGGCGAACTCGATCAGGCTATGCAGCTGGGCCTGACGCCGATGGCCTGGTCGCCGCTTGGTGGTGGCCGTCTGACAGGGCCGAAGCTGGATCGCGAAATGGCAGTGGCTTCCGCGCTCGATGTCGTGGCCGACGCGCAGGGCGTATCCCGCGCAGTCGCGGCATATTCATGGCTCCTGGCGCATCCTGCGGGCATCGTGCCGATCATCGGATCGCAAAAGCCGCAGCGCATTGCCGAGGGCGCAGCCGCGCTCAAGGTGCGGTGGACGCGAACGGATTGGTACGCCGTGCTCGTTGCGGCGCGGGGGAGCGGCTTCCGTAGCTCCTCCTGCACCCGATACGAGCCGACGTTTCACAGGGTCAGATGCTAGGCGGCGTGGACAAATTCCACAACGCTACGGTTGCCCTGTAAAAGGCCTTGGCGAGGCGCGAGGGCGCAGGAAGAGTGGGCCTCTTTCAAGGCCGAGCAACGCTGCCAAGGCCTTTTACAGGGCAACCCCTGCGGGGCTGGACCAAAAACCGCCATTTCGGCGTCGGCTCGTCGCACAATATTCCCGATATTGCGCTTCCTCGCCTCCTTGAACTGGGGTTTTTGCCTCCAGCCGTGGCGCTGTGGAATTTGTCCACGCCGCCTAGTGCCCGCCTGTTGCTATCTTCGGCCGGTCGCCGTGGTCAACGATGGGAACGTCGCCTTCTGACCCAGCGCCCCTTGCGCAAGCGCTTGATGCTCTCCTCGCAGCGCTCACACTTGCCGACGTAGCCATCAAATTCAAACGACACTTCTGATCGTACCGGGCGATGATAGCCCAGCAAGCATTTCAACGAGACCATGAAACCCACCCCAGAGTTACTTCCAGAGTGAAGCAAAGAATCTCCGTTCTGAAAATTCAACGAAAGTTAATTTTCGAGATCGTTTTTCACTTTTCGCACATGCAAGAATCCGAACAGCGATCAGCGCAGTGCAAGAACCTCGTTGGTTTCCAGTCCGCGCATCGCAAGTGAGGCGGCACGGCGGGAATCGACCCAGCGCCCATCGGACAGCTGCACGTCATAGCGCTCGTCGCTCGATGCTGCGTCGCGGTAGAACTCGGCCGCCTTCTGCTTCTCCCCCACCAGCTTGTAGGCCGTTCCCAGGTTGATCAGAGCCAAGGGATCCTGCTTCTGCACAAGATCGCTGTTCTCGATCTTGGCAATCGCCGCGCGGGGACGGCCAGCCATGATTTCATGATAGCCGACATCACCGCTCTCGATAGCAGGCGCCGGCACTGTCAGCGTGGCGGGAGCCTGTGCCATCAGTGCGGCTGCGAGAAACAGAGTTGCGGACATCGAGACTCTCCTTTGCTTTTCGGCCTTGCGCATTCGGTCAGCGCTTCGGCTTGTTGAGTCTGATTATGCATCCGATGGCGGTGACTGCAATCAAAGTGAAACATTGTCACAAAACTGCAATTTTCTATCCGGCAGATTTCCGTGCTGTCGTCACAAATGTCAAATAACCGTCAGATATTCTGACTTATTTCTGTCAGGAAACCGCAAAGTGGCTGTCACTTTGCAGGCCTAGATCACCCCTCGACCCGGCGGGAATCGCTCCCGCTGTTATCCATGGGGGATACCAAGTGAAGAAGTTCCACGGCCTTATGCTCGTTGGCTGCAGCGGATTGGCGCTCGCTGGCTGCGGCCCGACCGACATCGCCTCGCCCGGCACCGGCGGCAATGTTGTCATCAACCAGCCCACGCCAACTCCGACGCCGACCCCCACGCCAACCCCGACTCCGACCGTCACCGCCGCGGCTGGTTGCCCGACCATCGAAGACCCCACCGGACTCACCGATGCCGGAACGGTCACTTCGGCGCAGGGCTCGTGGCGCGTGTGCACGCTGCCTGCCCGCATCACCCGTTCGACCACGCTACCCAAGATCGCCGGGCTGCTCTATTCTATCAACGGTCGCGTCGATGTCGGCACCGATGCCGGCTTCAGCAGCACCAGCACTGGCGTTACGTTGACGATCCAGCCGGGCGTGATCCTGTTCGGCAACACCGGCACGTCCTGGCTCGCCGTCAACCGCGGCAACAAGATCAATGCGGTCGGCTCGGCAACCGCACCGATCATCTTCACCAGCCGCGACAACGTGCTCGGCCTCAACACCGAAACTTCGCAGGGGCAGTGGGGCGGCGTCGTGCTGATGGGCCGTGCGCCGATCACTGACTGCACCACCGGTTCGGTCGCCAGCGGATCTACTGCCAGCACCTGCGAACGCCAGACCGAAGGTTCGGCCGACCCCGCCCTGTTCGGTGGCACCAACAGCGCCGACAGCAGCGGTGCCATGAAGTACGTCCAGATCCGTTATTCGGGTTACGTGCTTGGTTCCAACTCGGAACTGCAGGCTCTCACGCTCGAAGGTGTCGGTTCGGGCACGGAACTGGACTACATCCAGAGCTACAACAGCTCGGATGACGGGGCCGAGTTCTTCGGCGGCACCGTGAACATGAAGCACTACATCTCTGTCGGTGCCGATGACGACAGCCTCGACATGGACACCGGCGTCCAGGCGAACCTGCAGTACCTGTTGCTGATCCAGCGTTCGGGCGCGGGTGACACGCTGATGGAGCTCGACAGCAACGGCAACGAAAGCCAGACGCCGCGTCAGGTTTCGCGCATTGCCAACTTCACGGCGATCCAGCCTGCCACCAGCAGCAACAACGAAGCCAATGGCCAGGCGGCGCTGTTCTTCCGCGGCAATTCCGACATCAGCCTCTACAACGGCGTCGTCGTCGCTCCGGCCAACCAGTGCATCCGCATGAACGGCTCGGGCGGCACGGCCTCCTCGACCCTGACTGCGCGTTCGGTGGTCATGTCCTGCGCAGGCACTGGCGATGATCGCTTCATCGGCACGGGCGCCTACACCGCTGCGCAGGTTGCGGGCTTCTTCGGCTCGGGCTCGAACAACAACAACGCCGGGTTCACGCCCACGCTGGCAAGCCTGTACATCAACGGTGCCAACGAAACCGCCGTCACCGCGTTCAACGTGACCACGCTGTCCTCGTTCTTCTCGACGGCGGCCTACATCGGCGCGGTCCGTGACAGCTCGGACACCTGGTACGCCGGCTGGACCTGCAACAGCGCTGCGGCAAACTTCGGCACCACCAGCCAATCCTGCACGCTGCTGCCGATCACCTGATCGGCGCCTTTCGGGAAATCCGGGGGTGGCCGGCAACGGCTGCCCCCTTTCCCGCACCACGGAACTTTCCTTTTCCCCAGGGGGACGACAGATGAATACCTCGCGGCTCGCACACCTGCTGCTGCTGTCCACCGCGCTGCTCACGCCGGCGCTTGTCCATGCGCAAGAGGCCGCGCCGGCGCCGTCTCCGGCTCCGGAAGCTTCCGCCGATCAGGCCGCGGCGGATCCGCAGGCCGAAGAGCAGCCGCAGGAGGCCGCGCCTGAAGTCTCCATTCCCGGTGGCGAGATCGTCGTGACCGGACAGCGCGATCGCAACCTGCAACGCGCCGCTCCGCAAGTCGTTTCGGTTCTCGGCACTGCCGAAATCGCGCGGACCGGCGAAGGCAACATTGCCGGCGCACTCGGCCGCGTGACCGGCCTCAGCGTCGTCGGCAATGGCTATGTCTATGTGCGAGGCCTCGGCGATCGCTACTCGCTCGCGCTGCTCAACGGTTCTCCCTTGCCGAGCCCCGAACCGCTCAAGCGCGTCGTCCCGCTCGACTTGTTTCCCTCGAGCATCATCGCCTCGTCGCTGGTGCAGAAGTCCTACTCGGTCAACTATCCCGGCGAATTCGGCGGCGGCGTGGTGAACCTCACCACCAAGTCGGTCCCGCAGGAAGCCTTCGTCAATGTCGGCATCGGCGGCGCCTGGGATACGGAGACGACCAACCAGCTTGGCTATACCTACTATGGCTCGAGCACCGACTGGACCGGGTTCGACAACGGCCAGCGTGATTTCACCAAGGCCCTGCAGAGCTTCTTCGCCAGCGGCGAGCGCCTCTCCTCGGGCAATGTCGATGCCGTTGCCGTGGGGCAGGGCATCGTCAACACCCGCAATGGCCTCACCCAGCGCATTCCCAACATGCCCGGTAACGGCTCGCTCTCGCTTTCGGCGGGCAAGTCGTTCGAGCTTGGCGGCGCGACACTCGGCGTCATCGCCACCGCCGGGTACAACAACAAGTGGCTGACCCGTGACGTTCTGAGCCAGACATCGGTCGAATCCGATCTCGCTGATCTGCAGTCCGATTTCCGCCGCGTCACCACCGACAACCGCATCGTCGTCAACGGCATGCTGGGGCTGGGACTGGAATTCGGGCGCAACAAGATCCGCTGGACCAACCTCTACATCCGCGACACGCTAAAGCACACGCGCATCAGCCTGGGCCAGCGCAACCAGACTTCGGCGGACTGGCAGCAGCAGGAAACCGCTTGGTACGAGCGCCAGCTGATCGACAGCCAGATCGTCGCCGAATTGAAGCCGCTCGACGGCCTCAGCGTTGACCTGCGCGGCGGCTATGCCAATTCGCAGCGTGAAGCGCCTTATGAACTCGGCTTCGAGTATGTGCGCACCAATGTCGCCTCGGACCCGCTTGGCCGATTTTTCGTCAACAATCTCGATGGCAACGCCGGTCGCGCCAATGTCAGCTTCTCCGATCTCAACGAAGACCTGTGGTCGGGCGGGATCGACGTGTCCTACAAGGTTTCGCCCGCGATCACCGCGACGGTCGGCTACGCCTATACCGATACCCGCCGCACCAGCTCGCGCCGCGACTTCCAGTGGCGTGCGGTCGATCTGCCCGATGGCGTGAACCTGTTCCGCCCCGACTACCTGCTCAGCAATGCGGTCATCAAGGCATTCAACATCGGCCTCGTCGATACGAACGAAGGCAATCCCGCCTTCCTCGCCACCTTGAAAAACCACGGGGCTTACGCAAAGATCGATGCGCAGCTGACCGATACCCTGCAACTCGATGCAGGCGTCCGCTACGAAACGGCGAAGATGGCCGTATCGGCGATTCCGGTGTTCAAGGACGTCACGGCTATCACGGCGCCGACCAGCCTGAACAACGGCTACTGGCTGCCGGCGGCCACGCTGACCTGGTCGTTCCGCGATGACATGCAGTTGCGCGCCAACGCGTCGAAGACGATCGCCCGCCCGCAATTCCGCGAGCTGATCTACCAGTTCTACTTCGATCCCGACACCAACCGCACCTATCGCGGCAACCCCAACCTGCAGGACAGCACGCTGACCAACGCCGAGGCCCGCTACGAGTGGTACTATGCGCGGGATCAGCGCTTCTCGATCGCCGGTTTCTGGAAGCGCATCGACAAGCCGATCGAAAGCTTCGTCAGCCTCGAGAGCGACAACTTCATCACCAGCTTCGCCAATGCGCCGAAGGCCGATCTCTACGGCGCGGAAATCGAGCTGCAGAAGTACTTTGACCTCGCCGACTGGGGCGGGATGTGGGAGTCGCGCCGCTTTGCCGTGATCGCCAACTACACCTACACCAAGTCTAAGCTGAAGGTGAAGGAAGGCGACCAGACTTCCTACTACCTCGCCGCATCGACCCGTGCGCTGGACTACTTCCGCGATGGCGCACCCCTGACCGGGCAAAGCGAGCACATTGCCAACGTTCAGCTCGGCCTTGAAGACACCGACAAGCTATCGCAGCAGACCATCCTGCTCAGCTACGCCAGCAAGCGCGTCTTCAGCCGCGGTCTGCTCAACACCGGCCAGCCCGATGTCATCCAGGACCCGGGCCTGCGCATCGATTTCGTCGCGCGCCAGGGCTTCAAGCTGTTCAAGAACGATCTCGAACTCAAGTTCGAAGCGCGCAACATCACCGGTCGCCGCAACTACGAATATCAGCAGTCCGGCGCCAACCGCGTCGAAGTCAACTCGTACGACGTGGGGCGCACCTTCGCCCTGTCGGCATCGATGACGTTCTGACGCCGCAACGATCAACCACCCTCGGGAGGCGGCCTGTCACCACGGGTCGCCTCTTTCTTTTCTTCCGCTAAATCCGTGTCGGCGAATAGAGCTTATTCAGGACTGGAAGTGCACCCGTCACAGCAAGGTGATGGTTCATCCAACTGCGCTCCATCGTTTCCAAGTCGTTGGTTTCGCGCCACTCGAACCATATTGATCGTCCCAAATCCGTCAGCCTACGCTTGCCGTCCGAGTCCCAATGCTCCTCAAATCGCCTGGAAAGATTAACGGTTAGGCCGATGTATAAAATTTCATGTGAATGATTGCTTAAAATGTAACATCCAGATTGATCTGGACATCTTCTTTTGTGTGAAAATCTAAATGGAATAAAGTATTCCGGCGGTTGTATAAGCTCGGAAACTTTCATATTTCAACAGTACTAATAAAAGATGACTTATTTAGAGCAATTGCCATTGCCTGATAAATAACGCCTATTGCGCCCGAGTTAATATTGCTCGCGCTCGATCCTTTGCTCCACCACTCTTTATGTCCGACGCCTGCGTATTCGCCTTCGAGATTTTCGAAGCAGGACTTCATAAGATTTGTCATTGTTTGAACGGTAAAGCTACCTTTGTCTTGGCACTTCATAAAAAATGCAATGGAAAAGCGACAGAAAAGTTCCACACCGTTGTACTTATATACAACAGAGTCATCGCCATCATCGAGAAGATTAGTTATCGCTATCCAATAGTTTAAAAATATCTTTTTTTCCTTTTCCGAATCTTGGAAGGCTGTTAGCGGGTTGCTGGGGGTCAAAATATACTTTGTTATACTTTTGACAAAAGAATGCTGCTTTATTGCTGATCCCGACGAGCTCGTGTTGGGAAGGGCGATCTTTCCATTCCAAGGTGAATCTGGAGCGGTGTTTAAATAATCGACAAGTTTTACTGCTTGATCGACCTCGCCCTTATCAACTATCTTTCTAATCCATCGCGGAAGACTCGGGATATCCTCAACATCTACTGCCGCAGTTAGTCGTGACATGATGCGTTGTTCGACAGATTTGTCGACACTTTTTGAGTGCTGTTAACAATCAAAAAGTGACACATCTGATGTAAATGCGGAAGTTGCACTGCAATATTCACCGGCATTTCGAAGTGCAAAAGTCTATTATCTCTTTCAGCTGCTAGTCGAAGTCCCTCAAGTCGGTGTTGCCCGTCAACAACACTAAAGGCTCCCGTTTTTTCTGTGTCTATCAGAAGAAGTCCAGAGTGCTCGTCGTAGTCGAGTTCTTCGGAAGTGGCCAAAAAAACTGATGTGGGCAGGAAGCAATCTGATGTATCTAGCCCATTAATTAAGTAATCAGATAAACGGCGCGCTCGAGTTTCGTTCAATACCCGTTGATATCCGCTGTCGGTGGTATCAGTGGGATCAAGCGTTTCGACGCTATAAAAATTGTCTTTCACCAAGTCCGAAACGCGGATGCCAGTCGTATAGAGTGTTAGATTCCCTTGCTTGGCGCGGGCAGCTCTGACGGAAACTTTAGCCACGTATTTCTCCTTTCGCTATAAGATTGCAGGAGAAAAGGCGGGTCGCAACAATAATGTGCAGCGTCAGCAAGATTATGCATCAGGATTATGAGCTCCAGATTTGCAATCCGTCGGTTATTTGTGATTTGCAAATCTCTCACCAACCTTATGGCCGGTCGAGCACATACCCCATTGAGCGCACCGTGCGCAGCGGCGATCCTGCGCCGACATCGCGCAAGGCGCGGCGCAGGCGGCTGATCCAGGCGTCGACGGTCCTCTCGTCGATCGGCTGGTCGTGCTTGCCCAATGCCGCAATCAGCTGCGTACGGCTGAACACGTGGCCGGGCTTTTCCATCAGATAGCGCAGCAGGCGCATTTCGTTGGGCATGAGCAACAGCGGCTTTTCGCGCCAGCGGGCCTGCAGCGCGGCAAGGTCCAGCGCCAGGTCACCCAGCCGCAACACCCGCGCCGGCGCTTCATGCTCCGGAAGCTGGATCGACAGCACCCGGTCGAGGATCGCACCCCGGTCCACCGGTCCGACGATATAGTCGTCAGCCCCCGCGCGCAGGGCGCGGCGCTTGGCCTCGGCATCGTCTTCCTCGAGGATCATCGTGATGTGCGCTTCCTGACCGAGACTGTCCCCGCAGCGCAAGCGACGACACAGTTCCAGCCCGGACATCTCGTCAAGCACCCAGTCTATGAACGCCCAGGGCCGCCCTTCCATGAGGGGCAGGGGAGCCTCCGCTTTCCAGCGGTGAAACACCACGCGCAGATCGGAATGCACGAAGGGTTCGCGTCCTCCGGAATGGTTGCCTGTCAGCAGGATGTCGATGTGCCGCATGAAAAGAAAGCCCCTGTTTCCAGGAGCTTTCTGTATCGACTTTGTGACGGTGAAATGACGATGTTACACTGCGCCGGCCGACCTTTGGGGCAGGCCCTGGCAGCTGTTACACCGGCAGACCGACGTAGTTCTCGGCGATGCTCGTCTGTGCGGCCTTGCTGGAAGCGATATAGTCCAGCTCGGCCACCTGCATTGCGCGCTCGAACGGGCCATCCTCGGGAAGCGGTGCATCAGCTTGGTCAGCGACCACGAGAAGCGCTCGGATTTCCACACCCGGGCCAGTGCCTTGGCGGAGTACCCTTCGATCGCGTCGTTATCGCCCCGCTTGAAGAAGCTGCTCAGGGCTTCGGCGGCGTAATGGACGTCGCTTGCGGCAAGGTTCAGGCCCTTGGCACCGGTCGGCGGGACAATGTGCGCCGCATCGCCGCACAGCAGCAGGCTGCCGTGGCGCATCGGTTCGAAAACGTAGGAGCGCAGCGGCGCGATCGACTTTTCGATGGAAGGCCCGCGCGTCATGTTCGCCGCAGCCTCCGGCCCGAGGCGCACCGCCAGCTCGTCCCAGATGCGCTCGTCCGACCAGTCCTCGACCTTCTCGGTCAGCGGCACATCGACATAGTAGCGGCTGCGCGTGTGGCTGCGCATCGAGGCGAGGGCGAAGCCGCGCTCGTGATTGGCATAGATCAGTTCATGGTTGCACGGCGGCACGTCGGCAAGGATGCCAAGCCAGCCGAACGGATAGACCCGCTCGAATTCGCGCGCCACGCTCGCCGGGATGGCCTTCCGGCTGGGGCCATGGAACCCGTCGCAACCGACGATGAACCGCGCATCAATGCGCTGTTCGCTGCCCTCAAGCGAATAGGTGACGTAAGGGGCGTCGCTCTCGATGGCATGGAGAGCCACATCGCTGGCGCCATAGATCACCTGCAGCCCACGCTCGGGCGCGGCGTCCATCAGGTCGCGGGTGATCTCGGTCTGGCCATAGACCACCACGGTCTTGCCGGTGAGATTGGCGACATCGATGCGGATCAGGCGTTCGCCATCGGCGAGATTGAAGCCTTCTTCCACCAGGCCCTCGGCCTTGAGGCGAGCATCGAGGCCGAGCCGTTCCATCAGCCCGACGGTGATCTGCTCCAGCACACCTGCACGGATGCGGCCAAGGATATAGTCCGGCTGCTGCCGCTCGACCACGACGCAGTCAACGCCCTCGGCCTTCAGCAGGTGTCCGAGCAGCAGGCCGGCCGGGCCTGCGCCGATGATGGCGACCTGAGTCTTCATGACAGTTCTCCCACGCGCCCGCACTGGGATGCGGGGTCAGTGCTGGAGAATTTGACAGAAGCGCGGTTGCGGGTGAATGCAGCCGCAGGACAAACTGCTAGCACTTTCGGGACATGACCGAGGCGATACCAAGATATGCCCTCTATGGTGAAGGCACGGCGCAGAACGCAGGCGGTTTCGCCCATATCGAGACCATCGCGGAGCGGAGTGCCCTGCACGATTGGGAAATCGGCATTCACCGCCACGATCACTTCGTTCAGGTTCTTCTGGTAGAAGAAGGACACGCCGCAGTGACCCTCGATACCATCACCGTCGGGCTCGAAGGTCCGGCGCGCGTGATCGTGCCCGCCGCTGCCGTCCATGGCTTCCGCTTCCGCCAGGGCACGCGCGGATTTGTCCTCACCTTGTCCACCGACTTTTCCACAAGGGCAGCCGGCCCGGCCGATCCGTTGCTCGGCGCTCTGGCACGCGGCGGTTCTGCGCCGCTTGGCCCCGAAGCTGCCCGCCGCGCCGTCTGGCTCGCGCGTGAAATGCTCGGCCTTCAACAAGAATGGCAGCAGCGCGATCCATTGTTCATGGCGCTGGCTGAAAGCCTCATCCGCACAATCGCCCGCGAGGAGGACGCTTCCGATCCGCAGGAGCGTGCCGACCGGCGGCTCGATCGCTTTCGCCAGCTTGTCGAACTGCATTACCGCCAGCACCGCGATCTCGATTTCTATGCCGGCGCGCTCGGCCTTACCCGCCGCACGCTGTCGCGTCTCACCGCAGCGCGCCTCGGCTGCAGTCCGATGGACTTGATCCACCGCCGCCTCGCCCTCGAAGCCCACCGTTTGCTGCGCTACACCAATGCCACGGCGGCACAAGTCGCCGCCGAACTCGGCTTCGAAGACCCCAGTTATTTCTCCCGCTTCTACCAACGGGTTACCGGCAGGCGACCTTCACAGGACAAGGCGGCCTAGGCGTTGTGGAATTTGTCCACGCCGCCTAGAATACCTTGCGCAGTTCGAGCGCCACGGTGCGCCCGATCGGATCGCGATAGGCGGGCTGAAAGCCCAGTGGCAGATCCCCATTCGCTGCAGTCACCCGCTGGCGGGCATTACCGATGTTGTCGACGACGAGCGAAATGCGCGCGCCCTTCCAGAACGGAGACTTGGGCACGAGCGAGCTCATGTCGGCAATCGCTCGCAGGTCGAACGTGCTGATCGGCTGGAACGTCAGCCGGTTCGGCGCGGCTTGCGAGCCATAGAGCAGCTGGCTCTGCCCACGCCTGCTGGCTGAAAGCCGGAACCCGCTTGGCCCCCGCATCACCGAGACATTGGCGGTCGTCAGGTGCCGCTGCTGACCGCCGCCGATGCCGATTGCGCCACCCGACAGCAGGTTCACTTGCCCCAGAGCTGCTCGGATCACCGAAGTGCTCTCCAGCACGATGGTATGCGCCGCATTGACCTGCATCGTCATCCTTGGCCCATAAGCCCTGGCCTTGCCATTCGCATCGAGCGGCATCGGCTCCAGAGGCACCGCAAAGCTCGTGCCCAGCCGCAATTGCCGCGAGCGCAGCCGGTCAAAGTTCACCGTGCGATTGTCCACCAGCGTCAACCGCCCGCTTGCATCGCGCACGAAGCGGTCGGGGAACGCCGCCACCACGGCCTGCGTCGGCAAGGGCAGGGCACCGAACTGGTTGCGCGTGTCCGAAATCGAATAGTCCGCGTTGACCTGCAGTTTGTAGCGGGACCATGGCGATGCGGACACAGACAGCGTGCGCAAGCGTTGCGTCTCGCTCCTCAGGCTGTCGCCGCCGCCGTAGATCGTCGTCACGGGCACCGTCTCGCCACGCACCGGATCGAAGTAGGGCACGTTCTCGGCAATCGTGCTCGGCGCGGCGACAAGTTCCAGCGGAATGGCCCGCCCGTCACGGTTGTCGGTCAGGTTGAAACGCAGCCATGCCAGCGGCCGCCAGTTGAGTGAAAACGCATGCTCGTTGATCCGCCCGAACTGCCCCAGCCTCTGTCGCGAGACGTCTGCTGAAACATCTATGTCGCCCAGCGCGCCGAGAAAATTTCCCGCCTTGCTCGTCAGCGGCACGGTAACGCCTGCGCGCAGTGTCCAGTCGTTGCGCTCGATCCTCGAATCGCGGCCCTGCTGGTCCGTCGCATCCAGCGTGCCACCGCCCAGCGCGCCGCCCCCGCGCACTTGCACCGTGCCTGCAGGCAGCCCGAACAACGGTCCCTGAACATCCAGCCGTACCTCGCGCGCAGTGGTCTTGTTGCGCGTGGTGCGCACGGAAAGCGGAATGAGCGCGGCCAGCCCGTCGGCAAAGGGATTGATCGTCGGATCAATGGCGATCAGCCCTCCGGCCACTGTGCCATTAAGGATGCTGCCCGAGGCGCGCTCGCGCTGTTCGTAGCGGCCCAGCAACGTGCCTTGCCACGGCCCCCGCGTCGCGATCAGGGATGCCGTCAGGTTCCTTGCGTCGCTGCGCGTATCGTAGCGCAAGGGCCGCGAGGCGTCGCTCAATGCCAGCACCACCGGTGTCGTGAACAGACTTGCCGGATGATCCGCCGCCAGGAGAAACCGCGCTGTCGGCAAGCCGTTGAGGCTCGAAGCCGTCGTGCGGCCGATCCGCCCGTTGAACGAAAGCGAAAGCCATGGGGCCAGCGTCTTGTTGCCTGAAAGGCTGGCTTCGAGCGGCTTCGACGCGCCGCGCAGCGTGCGAAAGTCGCCGATCCGGCTGTCGTTCACCTTGTTGGCGAAAGGCACCAGACTGGCCAGCGTCGGCGTCCCGGTATTCTGGGCAGCGCGATCGTGCTTACCAGGCTCCCGGCAAGCGCCGAAAGCGCCGGGTCGATCTCCGTGCCCCGGAAAGAGATCACATTGCCCAGCGGAGCAAACGGTATGATCGAGTCCGGCCGCACCAGATTGCGGTCGGTTTCGAAGAGGTTGTCCGATTGCGAAGCCTTGACTGAAAGGTTGATGCGGTCACGCTTGCGGATGAAGGTCAGTTGCGCCTCACCCCGGCTCAGGCCCCAGTCCCCCTCGGTGGCGACTTCGCGGCTGCCGGTCACGGTGAGCGTCTTGACCGCAGGCTTCAGCACGATGTTGTAGACGCGCTGCGTGGATCCACCACCGACGCGCGCGGCTGACCCACGTGGTAGCGTTTCGATCTTGCGCACGGCTTCTACGGGGTAGTCGGATATGTCACCGATGTCGCTGACCGGCTGGCCGTTTACCAGCACTGCCGGCTGATCGTCGCCGTTCTCATCCTGGATCTGATTGACCAGTTCGCCAACCGTGCTGGCACCGTAGGATGCGATGCGGTCTTCCTCGTAATCTTGCTCAGGCGCGACGTCGGACAGTTGCGATACGATGGCGCGATCGCCCACGACCACGATCTGCCGGTCAAACAGTGGAACCGGCAGTTCCAGCCCGGACGGCCGCGTTTGCGCCGATTCGCTTTGCGGCGCGCCGTCACCACTGCCCGAGCCTGCTTCACCACTGCCATCGGCAGCACCGTTGGCCGCATGGGCCGCGACCGACAGGCAGGACAGCACCAGTGCAGGTATCGCAAGGCCCGGCCTCAGCGTGCCGAGGCACTGCAAGCGCGGCGCAGACCAGACGGTCCGTCCGCTCTTGTCAGAGCTCTGCCCATTGGCGGGAAACAAGGGTGTCGAGGGGCTGTCATCAGCGTCGTGAAAAGGCGCAAGGCTCCACCGGCCATTGCCGATGGAGCCATAGACACCCAGACCCGAGGTCAGATCGCTCAGGCGCCCGGAACCGAGATATAGGTCCCGTTCGAGGTCTGCGAACCGCCGCCCCACGGAGCCGTATTGAAGTAGGTCGTGTTGCAGTTGGTGCCGACATAGCCGTTCTGAGCAGTCCAGGTGCCCGGCAGCCTCTTGGGCGAAATGCAGACGACGACCTTTTCGGCCAGCCAGTTGCCGACTTCTGTCCACGGGCCAGCAGCAGCTTCATGCCCGGCAACGCCATAGACGGTGTTGGTTTCGTCGATCGTCTGGTTCGAAGTCAGCTCGGGTGCGGCCTCCGGCGCATTGTCGATCCACTGTTCTTCAACCGGTTCAACAGCATCGGCGGTCGTGATGAACAGGCATTTTGACTGATTTTCGCCCCATTGGCTCCACGTCGGGCCCTTGTCGGTAAACTCGGCGCACGCACGTTCTGTGGCTTCGATGTTACCGTTCGCTTCGGGATCGCGGATATAATAGCCCTGAACCGGCGTACCTTCGACCGCGGGAATGTAAGTTTCGCTGTAGCGCGTGTATTCGCAGTTGTAGCTCACCGTGGTGGTGGTGGAATAATCGGCGGTGAAGTCGTATTCGCTCGCGGGCCAGTTCTTGTTCTTGGCAACCTTGTCACCGAACAGGTTCACGCTGCCCCGGTGCGGAAGGGCCTTCCTTCAATGGTGAAGCCTGTATAGGTCGGCGTGCCGGTGCCAAAGCGGGTGCCCGGCGTTTCCACGCGGTTGCTTTCGACCGGATCAGCATCGATCTGACCGGTTTCGACGACTTCCACGGTCAGCGAAGGACGGCCGTCATGCAGCGGCGCAGTCAGCTTGGCAGCAAGGTCAGCGTCGCACACGCCTGCCATTGCAGTGGTCGTGTCGCCTGAAAGCGTGATCGCCAAGGCCGGCGTGATTGCCAGCGGGCTCAGCGAAGAGGCACACAGAGCGCCGATCGTCAGGATCTTTACAGTCTTCATTTGGGAACTCCCCCAGCAGTTGCGCTCGAATTCCCGGACCCCATGGTCGGGCGTTAACCTTGAGTGCTTGAGCGCGACTCGCCGGTTTATCGAGTTATAGATGCTTAATACGTAATTAATGGTATGGTTAGGAGTCATAAAGTGTTAATGATCCAAAGCGGGACTGTCTTTCAAATAGTCATTAAAGCATGTGAGATTATCTAAGGTTCAAAATTCTTTACTTCTTTGGATAAGTGATTTGCTGTTTCTTCGAGAGATTTTTCGAACATCACCGCCATCGCAAATTTCACTTCATGAAACGACGTTTCCGGATTTCTGGAAACGCGTTTTCACCCTTGGACCGTCAGCCATCGCAAACAGCGCTCCAAAACAACTTTCCTACAGCGTCAGTGCTGCGGCAAACTCCGGTCATGCACAAATTCGGATTCGCCCCTTTCGGAGCTACTGCGTCGCTGCCACCGCCGTGGCCACGTCTTGCGGCTCGACGGACGCAAGCGGGCCGTCGAAATGGCGAAATCGGTGGGGCTGAATGTTTTCTCTTGGAACTGTGTAAACCCGTAAACCCCAAGGCAGCGGCGCTCTGGCGAAAACCCCGCAAATCCGCTTGTTTCGACCGCGAACTGCGCTATGAATTTTTCATGGATATGAACTGCGGAAGAGGCAACTGAAATGGCCAAGATCAAGACAACCCACGTCGGCAGCCTCCCGCGCGGCGATGAATTGACGCCCCTGCTGCTCGCCCGAGACAAGGGCGAAGCATACGACGCCGCCGAATTCGATGCAAAAGTCTCGGCCGCAGTCGACGCCGCAGTCAAGATGCAGGTCGATGCCGGCGTGTCCGTGGTCTCCGATGGCGAGCTCGGCAAGGTCGGATATTCGACTTACATGATCGAACGCCTGTCCGGCTTCGGCGGCCACATTGATCGCAAGCCTGCGGCGGACCTCGCCGAAGTGCCGAACCTGGCCAAGAAGCTCTCGGCGATCATGGGCAGCCAGGAGTTCGTCCGCGCCTCGTGCATCGGCCCGGTTCGCAAGGTCACGCTGCAGCCGCTGCATGACGACATCCGCCGCTTCAAGGCCGCGCTCGCCAAACACGCCGCGCCCGATACCGAAGCATTCATGAATGCAGCATCGCCGGGCCTGATCACCGCCTTCCAGGTCAACCGCCACTACCCCAGCCACGAAGCCTACCTCGCCGACCTCGCCGATGCGATGCGCGAGGAGTACGAGACCATCGTGAACGAGGGTTTCTACCTCCAGCTTGATTGCCCCGACCTCGCGATGAGCCGCCACACCGGCTATCAGGACATGTCGGAAGAGGACTTCCTCAAGGTCGCCGCCGCCAACGTGGAGGCGCTGAACGCGGCAACGGCCAACATTCCGCCCGAGAAGATGCGCATGCACATCTGCTGGGGCAACTACGAAGGCCCCCACGACCACGACATCCCGCTCGAACGCGTGGTCGACATCGTGATGAAGGCGCGCCCCGCCACGATCCTGTTCGAAGGCGCCAATCCCCGCCACGAACACGAATGGACAGTGTGGCGGGACGCCAAGCTGCCCGATCACAAGATCCTTGCGCCGGGGTTGATCGACACCTGCTCGAACTACATCGAACATCCCGAACTGATTGCCCAGCGCATCGAGCGCTTTGCCGGCTTCGTCGGCGCCGACCGCGTGGTTGCCAGCACCGACTGCGGCTTTGGTACTTTTGCAGGGTACGGCAAGCTCGATCCGATCGTGACGTGGCGCAAGCTCAAGTCGCTGCGCGAAGGCGCGGACATCGCCGCGAGCCGCCTGTGAGTCAGGTGAGCTTGACTCCTGACGACCGCCGCGCCGCGGAGCATGATTGCGCCCGCCTCGTTGCGCTCTACGCCAACCTCAACGACGAGGCGCGGTGGGAAGAGGTGGCAGCGCTTTATGCCGAGGATGGCGTCATGTACCGTCCGACTGCGCCCGATCAGGGCGTGGAAGGGCGCGAGGCCATCCTTGCGGCGTTCAAGGCAAGGCCGCCGCGCACCACACGGCATGTCTGCTCGAACGTGGTGATTGACGTTGAAAGCCCGGCCACAGCACGAGGCACCAGCGCGATGCTGCTTTTCACGGGCGAGGGCGCGCCGCTGGTCGGCTCCTTCCACGATCGCTTCGTGCTGACTGCCGAAGGCTGGCGGTTTGCCGAGCGGCGCGGGAGCTTGACGTTCAAGTGAACGCCCCTGCCGCCTCGAACCCAGTGAAGTCGGCGATGCGCACGCTCGACGTGATCGAGTACGTCGTCGCAAACCGCCAGGGCGCTGTGGCGCAGGAGATCGCGGGCACGCTGGCCATTCCGGTCAGCAGCCTGTCCTATCTGCTCGCCACCTTGACCGAGCGTGGCTACCTGACGCGGGAAGGGCGGCGCTATTTGCCGGGGCCGGGGCTGCAGCGGTTGCGCGCGCCAGACGCTGCGCTCACGCTCGAGGATCGCGTGGCCCCGCTGGTGCGGGCCTTGCGCAGCGAACTCAACGAGACCTCCTCGTTCATGGTCCGCCGTGGCTGGGAAGTGGAGGCGCTGGTCACCGAGGCCAGCGACCAAGCGCTGCGCTATGCCGTCGATCCCGGCACGCGCCGTCCTCTCCATGCGCTGGCGGCTGGCAAGATCATGGCGGCGTGGCTGCCGCCGGCCGAGATGGAGCGCTATTTCGCCGAGACCGAGCGCGCCAAGCTGACGCCGCAGACGCGGACGACCGAGGCAGAACTGCGTGCAGACTTTGCCCAGATCATGGCCACTGGCTTCAGCCTCGCCCAAGAAGAGGCGACGGTCGGGATCTGCGGCATGGCGGTGCCGGTGTGGATCGACGAGCAGCTTGCGGGGGCTTTCAGTGTAGCCGTCCCGGCGGTGCGATTCGATGAACAATTAGCCGAGCGGGTGCGCCAATTGCTGCTGCGCTTGGCAGGAGCGGTAAAGTGATGAAGCGCAGGTCTTTTCTTGGGGCTATGCCCGCGGCTGCAGGTCTGATGGTGGTCCCCGGCCTTGTGCGAGCTGCGGCTGATCAGCGACGCTTCCGGGTGATTTGCGATAACGATTTTTCAGGAGATCCGGACGGCCTGTTTCAGCTGGCGCATCACTTGCGCTCGCCTTCGGTCGAGGTGCGGGCGATCATCGGGTCGCATCTCCACGCTGATGAGAAGTGGGCCAAGTCCGACCATCAGGCGACCGATGGAGCAAACCGGGCGCGCGAACTGCTGGAAGTCATGGGGCTGACCGGCCGGGTCCCGGTCTTCGTCGGCTCCGAGAAGGCCATGATCTCCGCGTCCGTCCCGGCGCGCTCGGCGGCAGCCGATGCGATCATTGCCGAGGCGATGCGGGACGATCCCTTGCCGCTGTTCTATTGCGCCGGCGCTGGTTTGACCGACCTCGCTTCAGCCTTGCTGTTCGAGCCGCGCATCGCCAAGCGGCTGACGCTGGTGTGGATTGGTGGGCCCGAGTATCCCGGCCTTGGCCTGCCCGTGCCCGGTGGATCGCCGGGCGAGTACAACATCACCATCGATGTCGCCGCGGCTCAGGTGGTCTTCAACCGCTCCGACGTTGCGATATGGCAAGTGCCGCGCAACACCTATCGGCGGATGCTGTTCTCGATGGCCGAACTCGAAGCGATGAAAGAGAGCGGCGGGACCGGTGCCTGGTTGGCGGGCCAGATATCGGGCCTGTCCGAGGCCGCGGCCAAGATGGGCCTGAAGGTGGGCGAGGCCTATGCCCTTGGTGACAGCCCGCTGGTGACGCTGACAGTTCTGCAATCCTCGTTCGAGCCTGATCCATCATCCAGCGACTATGTGATGATCCCTGCTCCGATCGTGCAGGCAGACGGCACCTGCAAGCCGAACCCCGAGGGCAGGCCGATCCGCGTCTATGTGACCATCGACACCCGACTGACCTTTGGCGACATGATGGCCAAGCTCAAAAGGTAAGGGCCGGATCGCTCCGGCCCCGATTGCTTATTTCTTCATGCCTTCGGTAATGCGCTGGGTTTCTGCGCGGGTCGAATCCGGGCCGGTGTTGCGCTTGTAGATGCCGCCTTGGCCTGCAGCGCGATTGAACAGGTCGGGATCGCCCTCGCGTTGCTCGAGGCCGAACAGCGGGAACAGGCCGGGGTGACGGCCGAGGCCACCGTAGAGATCGAGGCAGCGTTCGATCCACGGGCGCAGCGGATCGTCGCTCGCAAGTACCGGCGTCTTGCAGACCGAAGCGGTGAACAGGATGCCGCCCATGATGCGGAAGTCGGCATAGTTGGGCGAGGAGCCGCCGAGCCATTCGTGCTGGCCGAGAGCAGCGCGCAGCGGTTCGAGCGCGGCGCTGATCTTGGGCAGGCGCTCTTCACGGCCGGCCTGAACGTCTTCGAGCTTGCGGCCGAGCATCTTCTCGCGGCTGTGGGTGACGTATTCGTGGTCCGCAGGGACCGAGAGATCGCGGTAGTCGGCGCAGAAGCAGAACATCCACGGACCGACGGCAGCATTCCAGAACCAGTGGTCGAGCGCCTTCAGCGTGGCGGCGACGCTTTCGTGGGGGATCAGGGCGGGGCGGTCAGGATACTTGGCATCAAGGTATTCGACGATGCCCCAGCTATCCAGTACCCATTCGCCGTCGTCGACGATGGCGGGCAGGCGCTCGGTCTTGCCGCCGGTGCGCTCAAGAATGCCGGTGAAGCCGCCGGGTACGACGTCAAGATCAAAGCCCTTGTGCTTGAGCGCGTACTTGGTTGCCCAGACGAAGGGGCTGATCGTCGCGCCGGTGGAAAGGGCGAGGTCATAGAAGGTGATGGTGTTGTTGGCGGCCATGGGAATCCTCTCTCGTCGTTGCGAGCAGTTTGCCAGATATTGTTAGTAACACAAACGAAATTTGTGTTTTTGTCTGGGGCGGTCGGCATCCTACGACAAGCTCAGGATGATCGGGATTAAAGACTCTGATCGAGGATCAATTCCCCGCTCAGCCTGAGCCTGTCGAAGGCCTTGCCCGCAACCCAAACGCAAAGAGCGCCGGACCCGTCGGGATGGGCCGGCGCTCTCGCTTTCGGGCTGATGCCCGCAGACTTACTTCTTCGTGCGCCAGCCTTCGGCATAGTTGTCGCGCGCCACTTCCGAATAGGGAACGGCGGCAACGGTAGCCTTGATCTCGGTTTGGACGTGGGGTTCGACGGTCGGCTTGGTGGTGCCGCCATTGGGTTCACCCCACAGCAGGCTGACCTCGGTGCCCGGCTCGACGTAACCGGGTTCCATCATCGCGAGGGTGAGGAACTTGCCTTCGTTGGCGGTATAGCCGATCCAGGTGGAAAGGCCGACCAGCTTGCCATCGGCGAGGACCTGATCGAACGGGTGCATCGAGTACACAGCGCTCGGATACTCCATGAACTTGGCGCGATCGCCCTTGCTCAGTGCCGAGGACTGGACGCGCATGACGTCTTCGTTGTCGAGCGCGAGGGTCACCTTGGTGCGATGCTTGCCTTCTGCGGCCATCTTCTCGAGCGCGGCGCGGCCGATGAAGTCATGGTCGAACTTGACGAAGGGGCCGTAGCCGAGATCCCACGGCGTGGTGTAGTAGCCTTCGATGGTTTCGGGCACGTAGCTGCCGCCGACCGAGCACTTGGCCTCGTAAGAATTGGCCGAAAGCCATTCACGGTAAGGGCGCAGCGCCTCGCCAGTGTAGATCGCCGGGAAGGGCGAGGGGATCCAGCCCGATTCCAGCGTGTTCGACGAGTAGGCACGACCGCCGACGAGCGCCATCTGGAACTCCTTGCCAGCCTCGACCAGCGCAGCGTGGACGGCGCCATAGTCTTCCCACGGACCCATCAATTCAAAGCCCGGCTGCCCGGCCATGCCGTGACGCAGGGCGCGCACTTCCTTGCCGCCGATGGTCATGCGGGTCATGTGGAAGAACTTGAGGTCAGGAGCGGTCTTGCCGGTGGCCTTCTCGATGATCTTCATCGCGTTCGGGCCCTGGACCTGGAAGCGGTAGGAGTTGCGCTTGCCATCGGTGCGCATCGCCCAACGTTCGTCACGCTCGACGGTGACGTTCCAGTTGCCCGAGGCCGCGTGGTATTCGACCCATTCGATCGTCGGCGCGCGGCCGACGAGGTTGAAGTGGTTCTCGTCGAGGTAGAACAGGATCACGTCGCCGATGACGTAGCCATCCGGGGTGACGGGAACGAACTGCTTGGCGCGATCCGGCTGGAAGTTCTTGAACGAGTTGATGCCGAGGTGCTCGAGCATCTTGAAGGCGTCAGGTCCCTTAACCGCGAGATCGACCATGTGGTACGACTGGTTGTAGAGCACCGCCGAATGCGCCCATGCCCACTGTTCGTTGCGCCAGTTCGAATACTCCGCCGGGACGCCGGGGTAGACGTTGGGGCCGACCTGCTGATTGCGGACGAAGTTTACAAGGTCACCGGCGTTCTGGATGACCTGTTCGAGGGTCTGGGACATTTCTCAAGCTCTCCCGATGCGATTTCACGGATATGGACTCGTCATGCCTCATGTTCGCGTGCTTGAAAAGTTCGGAATGCTGAAATGGGTGAAAAATTGTATGTGCTGCATACGGAGTGTCGCGCTTTGCATCCTTCGACAAGCTCAGGCTGAGCGGGTGTTGGAAAAGGTGGTTCACTAACCAATCCCGCTCAGCCTGAGCTTGTCGAAGGCCCGTCTTCGCAGTCACGCAAACGAAAAGGGCCGGTCCTTGCGGACCAGCCCCTTTGCGTGTCGGTTTCGGCGGATCAGCCTTCGACGTGCTCGGCGAGAACCGTCAGGCCCTTGGCGCCGACTTCGGCGAAGCCGCCCTGGACCGTGATCTCTTCAGGCGCCGAACCTGCCGACTTGTAGACCTTGATCGTTCCGTCCTTGACCGTCGACATGAACGGCGCGTGGCCTTCCAGCACGCCGAATTCACCGTCGGTGCCGGGAACGACCACCATGTGGACCTCTTCCGAACGGACGAGGCGGGCCGGGGTGACGAGTTCGAAGTGGAGAGACATCTCTAGCCTTTCGGTCTCCCCGGGGCGAACCCGGGAGCTAGGTCAATCAGGCTTCAGCAGCCAGCTTCTTGGCCTTTTCGACCGCTTCGTCGATGCCGCCGACCATGTAGAACGCGGCTTCGGGAAGGTGGTCGTACTCGCCGTCGACGACTGCCTTGAACGAACGCACGGTGTCTTCGACCTGGACGAACTTGCCCGAGATGCCGGTGAACACTTCGGCGACGTGGAAGGGCTGCGACAGGAAGCGCTGGATCTTGCGGGCGCGGGCGACGGTGAGCTTATCTTCTTCCGAAAGCTCGTCCATGCCGAGGATCGCGATGATGTCCTGCAGCGACTTGTACTTCTGCAGCGTTTCCTGAACGCGGCGGGCGGTCTGGTAGTGCTCTTCACCGACGACAGCGGGCGTCAGCACGCGCGAGGTCGAGTCGAGCGGGTCAACCGCCGGGTAGATGCCGAGTTCCGAGATGGCGCGGTTCAGCGTGGTCGTTGCGTCAAGGTGAGCGAACGAGGTGGCCGGGGCCGGGTCGGTAAGGTCGTCGGCGGGGACGTAAATCGCCTGCACCGAGGTGATCGAACCCTTGGTGGTGGAGGTGATGCGTTCCTGCAGCGCGCCCATGTCGGTGGCGAGCGTCGGCTGGTAGCCCACGGCGGAAGGAATACGGCCGAGCAGCGCCGACACTTCCGAACCCGCCTGGGTGAAGCGGAAGATGTTGTCGACGAAGAACAGAACGTCCTGGCCTTCTTGGTCGCGGAAGTATTCGGCCATGGTCAGACCCGACAGAGCGACGCGAGCGCGGGCGCCCGGGGGCTCGTTCATCTGGCCGAACACGAGGGCGACCTTCGAGCCGTCCGGGGTCGGGTTGCCATCGGCGTCCTTGGCGATAACGCCGGCGTCGAGGAATTCGTGGTAGAGATCGTTGCCTTCGCGGGTGCGTTCACCGACGCCTGCGAAGACCGACACGCCGCCATGACCCTTGGCGATGTTGTTGATCAGTTCCTGGATAAGCACGGTCTTGCCCACGCCGGCGCCGCCGAACAGGCCGATCTTGCCGCCCTTGGCGTAAGGAGCGAGAAGGTCGATGACCTTGATGCCGGTCACGAGGATCGCGGCTTCGGTCGACTGCTCGATGAATTCCGGAGCCTTGGCGTGGATCGGAGCGGTCTGCTCGGCACCGACCGGGCCACGCTCATCGATCGGATCGCCGACGACGTTCATGATGCGACCCAGGGTCTTGGGGCCGACCGGCACCGAGATCTGCGCGCCGGTGTTCGACACGGGCTGGCCGCGGGTCAGGCCGTCGGTCGAGTCCATCGCGATGGTGCGGACGGTGTTTTCGCCAAGGTGCTGCGCGACTTCGAGAACGAGGCGGTTGCCGTTGTTGTCGGTTTCGAGCGCCGAGAGAATGGCGGGGAGTTCGCCGTCGAACGCGACGTCGACGACGGCGCCGATGACCTGGCTGATCTTGCCGGTAGCTGCTGCGGTGGCCATTGTTGTTTCCTTGCCTTCTATGTCGTCGTCAGAGCGCTTCGGCGCCAGCGATGATTTCGATGAGTTCGGTGGTGATCGCGGCCTGGCGGCTGCGGTTGTACTGGATGGTGAGCTTGTTGATCAGCTCGCCCGCATTGCGCGTCGCGTTGTCCATCGCGGTCATCGACGCACCCTGTTCCGAGGCTTCACGCTCGAGCAGGGCACCGAACAGCTGCGTGGTGACGTAGCGCGGCAGCAGCTCCTCGAGGATTTCCTCTTCGCCCGGCTCGTATTCCACCACGGCATCGATAGCGACGGTGTTGGTCGGGGCGGGGACGGGGATGATCTGCGTGGTGACCGGCAGCTGGGTCAGCGCGTTCTTGAACTCCGGCGCGACAAGGTGCGCGACGTCGAACTTGCCGGCTTCGAACATCTCGAGGAGTTCGCGGGCGATGGCGCTGGCTTCGTCGAAACCGGGCGTGCGCACGTTGCCGGTGTCGTATCCGGCGGCGATGCCGTTCGGATAGTCACGGCGGATCGGCGCGCGACCCTTCTTGCCGACGAGGTAGAAGCTCACCGTCTTGCCTGCCGCTTCGAGCGCACGCGCCTGAAGCTTGGCTTCCTTGACGATGTTCGAGTTCAGACCGCCGCACAGGCCCTTGTCGGTGTTGACCACGACAAGGAGGTGGCGCTGGTCGGAGCCGGTGCCGCGCATCAGCAGCGGTCCGTTATCCTGGCCTGCGACCTTGGCGGCGAGGCTGCCCATGACTTCCGCGAGGCGGCTGGCATAGGGGCGCGCGGCTTCGGCAGCCGCCTGCGCCTTGCGCAGCTTGGCCGCCGCGACCATCTGCTTGGCCTTGGTGATCTTCTGGGTCGACTTGACCGAGTTGATCCGGCCCTTGAGTTCCTTCAGCGAGGCCATGACGGCTCCCTTATCCGTCACCCCGCCGCGCAGGACGGGGTGGCGTTGACTTCAAAGACTTAGGCGAACTGCTTTGCGAAAGCGTCGAGCGCCGCGACCAGCTTGCCCTTGGCTTCGTCGCCAAGGTCCTTGGTGTCGCGGATCAGGCCGAGCAGGTCGGCATGCTGCGAACGCAGGAAGCTGAGCAGTTCGGCTTCGTATTCGGTGACACGGTTCACCGGAACGCTGTCGAGGTAGCCCTGGGTGCCGGCGAAGATCACGCAGGTCTGCTCTTCGAAGCCGAGCGGCGAGAACTGCGGCTGCTTGAGCAGCTCGGTCAGGCGCGCACCGCGGTTGAGGAGCTTCTGGGTCGAGGCGTCGAGGTCCGAACCGAACTGGGCGAATGCCGCCATTTCGCGGTACTGGGCGAGCTCGAGCTTGATCGAGCCGGCAACCTTCTTCATCGCCTTGGTCTGGGCCGAGGAGCCGACGCGGGACACCGACAGACCGACGTTGATGGCCGGACGGATGCCCTGGTAGAACAGGCCGGTTTCAAGGAAGATCTGACCGTCGGTGATCGAGATCACGTTGGTCGGAATGTAGGCCGACACGTCGCCCGCCTGGGTTTCGATGATCGGCAGGGCGGTGAGCGAGCCAGCGCCGTTTTCGTCGTTCATCTTTGCAGCGCGCTCAAGCAGGCGGCTGTGGAGATAGAACACGTCGCCGGGGTAGGCTTCGCGGCCCGGCGGGCGGCGGAGCAGCAGCGACATCTGGCGATAGGCAACGGCCTGCTTGGAAAGGTCGTCATAGACGATCACGGCGTGCATGCCGTTGTCGCGGAAGAATTCGCCCATCGTCGCACCGGTGTAGGGAGCGAGGTACTGGAGCGGAGCCGGTTCCGAAGCGGTGGCGGCGATGACGATGGAGTATTCCATCGCGCCGTTCTCTTCGAGCTGGCGGACGATCTGCGCGACGGTCGAACGCTTCTGGCCGACGGCGACGTAGATGCAGTAGAGCTTCTTGCCTTCGTCGGTGCCGGCGTTGACGGCCTTCTGGTTGATGAAGGTGTCGATCGCGACGGCGGTCTTGCCGGTCTGACGGTCACCGATGATCAATTCGCGCTGGCCGCGGCCGACGGGAACGAGGGCGTCGATCGCCTTGAGGCCGGTCTGCACGGGTTCATGCACTGACTTGCGCGGGATGATGCCCGGAGCCTTGACTTCGACGCGGGTGCGGGTGGCGTCGACGATCGGACCCTTGCCGTCGATCGGGTTGCCAAGGGCATCGACCACGCGGCCGAGCAGACCCTTGCCAACGGGAACGTCAACGATGGTGCCGGTGCGCTTGACGACATCGCCTTCCTTGATCTCGGAGTCCGAGCCGAAGATCACGACGCCGACGTTGTCGGCTTCGAGGTTCAGGGCCATGCCCTTCACGCCGTTGGCGAATTCGACCATCTCACCGGCCTGGACCTTGTCGAGACCGTGGATGCGGGCGATACCGTCACCCACCGAGAGAACCGACCCGACTTCCGAGACCTGTGCGTCGGTGCCGAAGCTGGCGATCTGGTCCTTGATGACCTTCGAGATTTCAGCGGCGCGGATTTCCATGTTCTGTCCTTCCTGGAACCTGTGCGGGCCGTTAGGCCTTCATCGCCTGGGCGAGAGAATTGAGACGGGTGCGGATCGAGCTGTCGATCATCTGGCTGCCGATCTTGACGACGAGGCCACCGAGAATGTCGGGATCGACACTGGTCTTGAGCTTGATCGACTTGCCGGTGCGGGCCTTCAGCTTTTCAGTGAGGGCGGCGACCTGTACATCGTCGAGCGGGTGAGCGCTGGCGACTTCGGCGCTGACTTCGCCGCGATGGGCGGCAGCGATATGGCCGAAGGCGCGGATCACGTCGGGCAGGGCCGAGAGGCGGCGGTTCGAAGCGAGCACGCCGAGGAACTTCCTGGTCAGGTCACCAAGGCCGAGCAGGCCGGCAACCGAATCCATCGCGCGACCTGCTGCATCGCGGCCGAGCTGCGGGTTGCCGATCAGGCCCTTGAGGTCAGCCGATTCGCGCAGTGCAGCATCGAGCTTCTCGAGATCGCCCTCGACGGCGTTCACAAAGCCCTGCTCATTGGCCAGATCAAACAGTGCCGAGGCGTAACGCCCTGACAGGCTGGCCGTAATGCCGCTGGAAATCTCCACGCGCCGAAGTTCCTTCATCCAGGATAAGCCGAGGCAGACCATTGCCCGGCGATGAACACCGGGTGGCCTGCAGACGGGGCGCGCCTAGCAACGTCAGGCCGATATGACAAGATGCGACTTGGCTTCTTGTGCATAGGTATGATCGTGTTTTTCCTGATGCGGGGCGATCAGGGAGCGGGTTGGCAGTTGTAGCGCATCCGTTCGTTGGGTTCAGGCGGCAGAAGCGCCTTGATTGACTGCTGGTTCTGGCCGAACTGGCGTGCAGCTTCTTCGCCCGCGCCGCATGCGGGCGCATTGAGCTTGGCGCGTGCGGCGCGAGCCTCGGTCATGGCATCCAGACCCACCAGAAACCGCTCCACCGTGTAGGTCCGGGATTGTGGATCATACGAATTCACCGAGACCGTCTCCTCGCCATTCGGGACAAGGATTCGGCTCCAGCCATCGTTGGCGAGGCCGTATTGGGTCTTTCCGTTCATGCAGCCGCTTTCAGTCCACTCGATCGGAACATCGGTGATATCCGAAACAGTGACGCGACTCCGTTCGGGATCGAGCACGCAGATCATGCGTCCGGAGCCGGCACGATCGAGTGCTGCTGCCGATGCGCTGGAGGACGTGTGTGGCTGTTCGAGCTTTTCCCGTGCGCGACTGTCTATCGATGCAAGTGACGGCCGCAGGAACCAGACAGCGACGGCAGACACCAGCAAGGCTGCGGCTCCAAAGATGTGTTTGCGCTGGAACTTGCCGCGGCGTCTGGAGGCCTGGACCATGCCCCAGCCACCGGCGCCAAGTGCACCGACGAGAAGCAGTGCGGCCAGTGCCATGCCGTTGTCGCGCTCGGACAGGACTGCCATTTCGGCCTCGCGGCGCGCAGTTTCGAACTGCTGCTGGCTGGCTTGCGCGCGTGCGTCGCGTTCGGCGGCCATGCGCGCCTGCTCTCCCGCCGCGCGTTGCGCTTCGGCGCGATCGAGGTCCGCGATCGAGCGACAGGGCAGGCCGCTGCTGTGCACATCAACCTTGGCGCGGAGCAGGAAGGCCGAGAGCTCGCGCATCGAAATGGCGAAATAGAACGACGAATCGGTGCTGTTGTCGCTGACCGTGCCGAAGGAGTTGACGCCGATCACGCGGCCGCAGGAATCGAGCAGTGGTCCGCCCGAGTTGCCCGATCCCAGCGGGGCGGTGTGCAAAAGGGTATCGAATGACCTCGAAGAGCGCCCACCTGACAGATAGCCGCGCGTCTTGACCGCTTCCTGCGGCGTGACAAGATCGGCCATCGACAGCCCCTGCGCCAGATCGACGTTGCCGGGATAGCCCACGGCATAGACCTCGGAACCGTCCGTTGGTGCGCCGGGAAAGAGCGTGATCGGCGTAAGGGTGCCGCCACCTTCGATGCGCAACAACGCAAGATCATTGCCGGGCGAATAGGCAACCAGCTTGGCCGGATAGCCGTTGCGGCCTTCCGCCGGGACGACGCCAGCGATGAGCGTGTCGTCCCCGCGCAGCTCTTCGACGACGTGGGCATTGGTGACGATCAGGTTCGGGGTTACGGCAAATCCTGTGCCATGGGTGATCAGCCGGGCCCGATCCCCATCGCTTTCTATAATCACCACGCGAACCACGGAGCGGCTTGCCGCGCTGATGTCGGCCGGGTCGGCCAGAGCTACCGGTGCGGATCCAAGCGCCAGTAGGGCAACCAGAAAGGCGATTAACTGTTTGGCGACACGCATGGAGGCGCTTTTTGCGCTGATTTGCTTTGACCGCAAGGTGCGGGACGCTTTGGTGGCGCAGTGTGGCCAGATTCTCTCCACAACGAGGAGACGAAGCGATGCGCGATGTGACACAGGCTTGCCGAGATCGTTCTGCGCATTATCGACAGGACATGGGCGCAACTGCGGACATTCCCGACGATGAAGCCTGGCGTGCTGTGCTGGCGCGCGATCGCGCTTTTGACGGGCGTTTCGTCACCGGCGTGCTGAGCACCGGCATCTATTGCCGTCCATCCTGTCCGGCCCGGCATCCACGTCGTGCCAATGTCCAGTTCTTTTCCGACGGGGTTGCGGCAAGAGAGGCCGGTTTGCGCCCATGTCTGCGCTGTTCGCCCGATGACGTTTCGCGCGATGAACGCGCGGTGTTGATGGCGATCAAGGCGATCAAGGCGGCGGGGCAGCCTTTGGCGCTTGCCGACCTTGCCGAGCGCTGCGGCTATTCGCCAACGCACTTTCAGCGGGTTTTTGCAAAGGCGACCGGGCTTTCGCCCGCGGCCTATGCGCGCGCGCTGCAGAAGGAGCGCATGGCTGAAGCGCTTTCGGGCGCGGGCAAGATCAGCGATGCGATCTATGACGCCGGGTTTTCCGGACCTTCGCGATTTTACGCTGCGGCAGAGGAGCGCTTGGGCATGACGGCTTCGGCTTGGGCAAACGGCGGGCGCGGCGTGACGATCCGCTGGGCAGTGGTGCCGACCTCGCTGGGCGCGATGCTGGTCGCGGCGACAGAACGCGGCATTTGCCGACTGTCTTTCAACGAGGACGCGGCGACTTTGCGTGCGCGCTTTCCCAATGCCGCGCTGGAGCAGGGCGGCGAAGATTTCGCAGGCCTGCTTGAGGAAGTGATTGCGGCGGTGGAGACGCCGGGAGACCATTCGCATATCCCGCTCGACGTGAAGGGCACTGCTTTCCAGGAAGCGGTGTGGCAGGCACTCCGGGCCATTCCAACGGGAGAGACGCGCTCCTATGCCGAAATCGCCGCAGCGGTCGGCAAGCCCGGCGCGGTGCGCGCGGCGGGATCGGCCAACGGGGCCAACAACGTGGCGGTGCTGATCCCGTGCCATCGCGTGATCCGCTCGGACGGCTCGCTTGGCGGCTATGCCTATGGGCTTGAGATCAAGCAGCGATTGCTCGACAAGGAGCGCGAAACCAACCGGGGGTAAGGCATGGACGATCTTCAGACGGCAAGACCGGGCATCTTGCGCAGGATCATCGCCTTCCCGTTGACACTGATGGTTCTCGAGTTCCTTGCCGTCGCCATGGCTGCGTCTGCTGCGACGGTTGGTCTGAAAGGTTTGTTTTCGCACGGAACGCCCGGCTACTTCCTTGGCGGCCTTGGCGTGGCTGTTCTGGCAATACTGGTCTTTCTCGCTTGCACTCGCTGGATCGAGCGGCGGTCGGCCCACGATCTTCCGCTTGCGACCATGACCAAGGACCTGCCGCTTGGAATTCTGATCGGCGGCGCACTTTTCACCCTGATGACGGGGATTGTCGCGCTGCTGGGCGGACTGTCCGTCGAAGGCGTGAATGGCATTGGCGCGCTGTGGGCGATGCTGGTGATGGCGGTCACCTCGGGGACGATCGAGGAGATTCTGTTCCGGGGCATACTGCTGCGGCACGTCGAGGCAATGCTTGGCACCTGGACAGCGCTGGTTGTGACCTCGGCGCTGTTCGGTGCTGCGCACCTGGCCAACGACGGGGCGAGCCTGTTTGCCGCTTTCGCCATTGCAATGGAAGCCGGCATCCTGCTGGGCGCGGCATACCTCTGGAAACGACGGTTGTGGATTCCGATCGGCATTCATGCCGCGTGGAATTTCACCCAAGGGTGGGTATTCAGCGTGCCGGTATCAGGGGCAATGCGCCCGAGGGCCTGCTGATAACGACCCGCAACGGACCTGACTGGCTGACCGGCGGCGCGTTCGGCCTGGAGGCAAGCGTGATCGCCATGCTGGTGGCGACCGGCGCGGGCTTGCTCCTGCTCCTGCGCGTCATTCGTGAGGGCGGTATAAGGCCGCCCATGTGGGCGCGGCGCTGACGGACCTTTCAGTTCGCCGGCGCCAGGGCTTCAGTCCTCTGCGCAGGCCTCGTCATCGGCCGAGCAAGGTTTCTCCACCTGTCCGGTCGACTTCCAACGCTCTATCCGAGTGAGAAGCGACTTGCCGTACGGCCCGCCGTGAGGATCGTTGGCGAGAATGCGGGCGTGGGCGATAGCGTCATCGAATCGCCCCTGGTTCGCCTGGTCCCAGGCAAAGGCTGCGCGAATGCTGCTGGCCTCTGGCGCCAGTTCGAGCGCTCGCCGCAAGGCGTAGCGCGCCTGGCCCGGTATTTGCGCCGTCTCGGCGCTGTAGCTCTGGAACAGCGTCCAGAACGCGAAGGAATCGTAAGGTGACGCGTCGCTGGCCTTGCGGATCCAGCTTCTGGCCGCTGTCCACCGCTCGGGCGCCCTGATGGACACGTTCTCGAGCCTGTGCATCTCGATTTCGCCCTTCAGAAGGTTAGCCCGCGTCATCTCGGGCTGGAGTTTCAACGCCAGTTCGTTGAACTTCTCGGCCTCGTTCCACAACGCAATCTCTTTAGCCGTATCATCGGTATTGTTTGCGAGCGCCTGTGCCGCTCTGGCTACCTCGTAAGCAGCATTGGCAGACTGGGGATTCGCCATGGCAATCTGGCGCAGTTCGCCAAGCGCCTCTTCCTCGCGCTTGTCGATGAAGCGCATGATATGCGGCGGCACAATGGCCGATTCGACCGGCGACAGGCGTTCGAGGGCTGGAGCTGCCGGTTGCGGCAAGGGCGTGGCGGAGCGTGAGAACTTGATGCTGCCGCGCATGTACTTGTCGAGTTCACGATCCAGCTTCTTGAGGTCGCCGAATGCCGCGGTGCCGGCTTGGTCGGGCGGCATTCCCCCTGCCACGAGCGAGAGGTAATTGCCGAGCTGGCCCTTGCGCTCCTGGCTCGTGCTGAGAAAGTGCACCAGCAGCCAGGACTTGCCGTAGAACAGATCCGAATTGCGCCCCTGCTTGCCGGCCAGCACATCGGTCAGAGGCATGTCGTCCCGCGCAAGGCTCCACGCTCTATGGCGGGCCGGGCGGCCAAGGTCGAAGCGGCCCTGACTGTCGAATTCGACGGTGGAAAGATACTCCGCAAAGCCTTCGACGTACCACGAGGGATAGGCGAAGCGGAAGTTTCGGAACATCAGGAAGTGGGCGTATTCATGAAACAAGGTAGTCTGGGCACCGAGTTCGAGTTCCGACATGGCGACTTCGCGATGCGAAACGATGAAGCGGCCTTCGATGTCATGCGAGAAGAACCCCGCTACCTCCGGGACCTTGTACATTGCGCCGACCGCAGCCTTGTTCGGCAGCAAGTAGATCGGCAGCGGCATGGCATTGGGATCATCCGGAATGCCGAACATCTGCCGTACCAGAAAATCGAATCGTTCGAGGTCATTTGACAACTTCGTGGCAAGTTCGACGCTGCCTGCACTATGCAGCGCGAAATGGCGGGAGTTGAGTCTGTACCAGCTTTCTGCGGCGGCTGGTGTAGTTGCTGCTGCAAAGATGCTTGCGCCTACGGCGATGGTCCGCAGGAACTTCTTGAACGCAGAAATATTCACGCCGGATCAACCACCCATTGTCAAACCACTTCGGAAGAAGCAGTCCTTCATTCTGGCATTATCGGCAAGCACAATCTTCACCGGATCGATTTCAGCCCCAAGTTGATGGCTGGTCGGAAAGACTGTCCAGGAAAGCCTCGGCACTGGCGATGTATTCATGACGCCGATCTTCGCTCATCCTTCGCCATGTCGCATAGGGTTGGGCGAGCCGATGGTAACCCGCCAGCCGCGTTTCATTCCGTGCAAGGAAGTGCCAGTAGAGTGCATTGAACGGGCAGGCAGCGGGGCCGGTCTTCTGCTTCACGTTGAAAGTGCATTTGCCGCAGTAGTCGCTCATGCGATCGATGTAGGCGCCGCTGGCTGCATAGGGTTTCGACGCCAGACGGCCTTTGTCGGCATGAAGGATCATGCCCGCCACATTGGGCAGTTCGACCCATTCATAGGCATCGGCAAAGACGATCAGATACCATTCGGCCACTTCGCGGGGGCAAGGCCGGCAAGCAGCGCGAAATTGCCGAGCACCATCAACCGCTGGATGTGATGGGCATAGGCATTGTCCCGAGTGGTGCGAACGCATTCGGCGATACAGTGCATCGGCGTGTCGCCCGTCCAGTAGAATTCGGGGAGCGGACGGTGGGCATCAAGGCCGTTGGCATCAGCGAGCCCCGGCATTTCCAACCAGTACATTCCGCGGATATACTCCCGCCAGCCAATGATCTGGCGGATGAAGCCTTCGACGGCTTCCAGCGGTGCGCGGCCTTCGCGCCATTCCGTTTCGGCGCGCTGGCACAGGTCCTGCGGGTCGAGCAGGCCGATATTGATCGCAGGCGAGAGCACGGCGTGAAACAGGAAATCCTGTCCCGTCACCATCGCGTCCTGATACTTGCCGAACAATGGCAGTCGGTCCTTGAGGAAAGCGTCGCGCGCCTGCTCGGCCTCGGCACGGGTTACCGGCCAAGCGAATTTGTCCAGCGAGCCGAAGTGCCTTGCGAAGCGGGTTGAAACCATTTCGAACACTTCGCGCGTCGTGTCGTCAGCCTTGAATGCCGGCAGCCCCGGTGGGGCGAGGCCAGCTTCGGGGCCACCGCGATTCTCCGCATCGAAGTTCCAGCGGCCACCGACCGGCTTGTCCCCATCCATCAGCAGCCCGGTCTTGCGGCGCATCTCCCGGTAGAACCACTCCATGCGCAATTCGCGGCGACCTGCACCCCACTCGAAAAAGTCGGGTAGGGGCAGATGAAGCGGGTATCGGGCAGGATGCGAACGCGAACGGGGAGGTCTGTGCGCCACTGCTCCATTGCTTGCCGTACGCGCCATTCGCCTGGCTCGGTAAACTGCACGCCGCGTGCGTTGTGGCGTGTTATGGCGCGGGCAACTTCGCCGGTGAAGCTGCCGGTGTTTTCAGGGGCATCGAGGCGGACGTAATCGACCATCCAGCCAGCTTCGCGCAATTCCTCGGCGAAGTGTCGCATGGCCGAGAGGATCAGCGCGATCTTGGCCTTGTGGTGGCGAACGTAAGTGGTCTCCTCGGCCACTTCCATCATCAGGACCACAGTGTCCTCAGGCCTGCGGTCGGCAAGGCTGGAGATGTCGGGCGAAAGCTGGTCGCCAAGGATCGGAACGAGAACGGGGCCGGTCATCCTTGCGGAATGGCCGAGTGGCGGTTTCGTTCAACCTGACCCTAAGGGTCAGACAAAGCTGTAGGGATCGATATCAACGGCGACGCGCACGCCCGGCGGGAAGCGCAGCGGGTCGAGCCAGTCGCGGATTACCCGCTGCAGTTCGGTGGAACGGCGAGCGTTGATGAGCAGGCGATAGCGATAGCGGCCCCGCAGCAGCGATAGTGGGGCGGGTGCGGGGCCAAGGATCAGCACATCGTCAAGGCGCGGAGCGGAACCTCCGATGCCCCTCGCAGCGTCGCGCGCTTCGGCTTCGTCCTCGCTGGAGACGATTATTGCCGCCCAACGACCGAAAGGCGGCGCTCCGGCATCACGCCGGGCTTCGGCTTCGGCGGCATAGAATGCGTCACGGTCTCCGCTGGCCAGGGCCTCGATGACCGGGGCTTCGGGGTGCCGGGTCTGGATCAGCACCTCGCCAGGTTTTTCGCCACGGCCGGCGCGGCCTGCAACCTGCGCGACCTGCTGATAGGTGCGTTCGGCCGCGCGAAGATCGCCGCCCTCGAGACCCATGTCGGCGTCGATCACTCCGACCAGCGTAAGCTCGGGAAAGTGATAGCCCTTGGTGACGAGCTGGGTGCCGACAATCACGTCGATCGCCTTGTTGCTTGCCATCTCGACGAACTCGGCGGCCTTGGCAGGGCTGGTCAGCGTGTCGGAGGTGACCAGCGCGACGCGTGCTTCAGGCAGGATCGCGGCGACTTCATCAGCGATGCGTTCCACGCCCGGGCCGCACGCGACGAGGCAATCGGGCTCGCTGCATTCGGGGCAGGCATCGGGCGGCGGGATCTCATGTCCGCAGTGGTGGCAGGCGAGGCGGCGCGAGAGGCGGTGCTCGACCAGCCAGGCGGAGCAGTTCGGGCACTGGAATCGATAACCGCAAGTCCGGCACAAGGTAAGCGGAGCATAGCCGCGTCGGTTAAGGAACAGCAGTGACTGTTCGCCCTTGTCGAGCCGATTCTTCAGCGCCTCCACCAACGGTGGCGCAATCCAGTGTCCGCGCTCGGGCTGTTGTTCGCGCAGGTCGACGATCTGGATGTCAGGCATCGTTGCTCCGCCGAAGCGCGCAGGCAGGACCACGCGCTCATAGCGGCCAGCTTCGGCCATCTGCAGGCTTTCCAGTGCCGGGGTGGCGCTCGCCAGGATGACGGGCACCTTCTCGAAATGCGCGCGCATCACTGCAACGTCGCGGGCATTGTAGCGCACCCCGTCGTCCTGCTTGAACGAGATCTCGTGCGCTTCGTCGACGACGATCAGGCCAAGGCGGGCGAAGGGCAGGAACAGTGCGCTGCGTGCACCGACCACCACTTGCGCCGTTCCGGCTGCCACGGCCCGCCATGCGCGCCGCCGTTCCGACGACTTGAGCGAAGAGTGCCATGTAACCGGCGGCACCCCGAAGCGCGCTTCGAAGCGCTTGAGGAAAGTCTCGGTAAGCGCGATTTCCGGAAGGAGCACGAGGACCTGCCGCCCTTGCTCGATCGCGGCTGCGACCGCTTCGAAATAGGTTTCGGTCTTGCCCGAGCCCGTCACGCCGTCGAGCAGAAACGGATGGAAGTCATGTGCATTGACCGCCGCGACAAAGCGCGCAGCGACTTCCGCTTGTTCATCCGACAAGTCAGGCGCGGCGAAACCGGCGTCGGCGGGCGGATAAGGCCGGTCAGAATCGACAACCAACGGTTCGAGCAGCCCGGCATTGACCATACCGCGCAGGACGCCATCCGAGACGCCGGCGATTTCCGACAGTTCGCGGATCGTCGCCTGCTGATCCTGCAACAGGTCCAGAGCGATGAGGCGCTGGGGCGTCATGCGTCCCGGCTCGCGGCCGGTCAGGCGATATTCGGTTACCGTGCCGCCGCCCTGCAGCGCGGCCGTGCTGGACAGCGCCATGCGCGCCACTGCTGCAAGCGGTGCGACGTAATAGTCGGCGGTCCACTCGATCAGGCGTCGCAGGGGTGTAGGCAGGGGAGGGACAGGGAGGACCTGGAGGAGGGGGCGCAACTTCGCATCCGGAACTTCGGTTCCCGGCAGCCGTTCCGCTTCCCAGACCACGCCAATGATCTGCCGCGGTCCGAGCGGTGCAATGACGACGCTGCCCGGTTCCACGTCCATACCGGCGGGCACGCGATAATCGAGCGGGCCGAGCGCGGAATTGAAGACGAGGCATCGGACGCGGTTCATGTTCGCCGGTCTATATGGGGCTGCATCGCAACGGGCAAAGCCCGGGCGCAAAGGAATTGAGGAGAAAAACGTGTCGCAGGCTTCCACCATCCTGAACCGCCGGGTCCTGCTTGGCGGCATGACGTCAGCTGCCGTGCTCGCCGTCGCCGGCTGCGCGAGCTATCCGCAGTTCTCGTTGGAAGAGGCGGTGCGACGTTTGCTGTTCCTGTCGACCGATCGGGCCTTCGCGCGCTTGCTGGCACCGGGCGGGTTCTGGGACGATCAGGTGACGCGGCTTGCGCTGCCAGAGGCCATCGGCAACCGTGGCAGCGTTCTCGCGCGAATTCTGACCGGGCCGATCGTCAGGGACCGTCTGCAGCGCGCGTTCAACGACATGGCCTATGACGCGGCGGAACGCGCAGCGCCTGCGGTGACAGACGCCGTCCGGACGATCGGCATTCGCAATGCTCTGGCGCTGCTGCGCGGCAGCGACCCTATGGGGGCGACGGCGTTCCTGCACCAGGAGATGGGGACCAGCCTTGTCGAGATCATGGTGCCCGAATTCGGCGATGCGATCCGGGTGAGCCGTGACCCACTGTTGGGGCAGGTGCTGGGCGCGCTGACCGGTGTGGACGTCGGCGGCATCGCAAACTCGCTGGCTTACGAGGCGGACAATGCGATCTTCCGCGCGATCGGCCGGGAAGAGGCCGCCATCCGTTCGGACCCCCGTTCGACCAACGATCCGGTACTGATAGCCGCTTTTGGCCTGAAGTAGTCTGACAAATTCCCGCGCGCAGGCACTGACATTGGCCGAGGCTTTCCTTATAGGCACGGGGGAATCACTCCTCCCTGCTGGAAGGCCTCGTCCCATGAAATTCTTCGTCGACACTGCCGATACCGCCGAAATCGCCGACCTCGCCGCCACCGGCCTTCTCGATGGCGTGACTACCAACCCGACCCTGATTGCCAAGGCTGGCAAGGACTTCATCGAAGTGACCCGCGAAATCTGCGGTCTGGTCGATGGTCCGGTCTCGGCTGAAGTCGTGGCTCTGGACCACGAAGGCATGATGCGTGAAGCCGAGATCCTGCGGAAGATCGCCGATAACGTCTGCATCAAGGTGCCGCTGAGCATCGACGGCCTCAAGACCTGCAAGGCGCTGACCAACGACGGCACCAAGGTCAACGTGACGCTGTGCTTCTCGGCCAACCAGGCGCTGCTGGCAGCCAAGGCCGGCGCAACCTTCATCTCGCCGTTTGTCGGCCGTCATGACGACAACGGTTTCGATGGCATGGACCTGATCCGCGACATCCGCCTGATCTATGATAACTACGCATTCGAGACCGAAATCCTTGTCGCGTCGATCCGCCACGGCGTCCACGTTCTGGAAAGCGCACGCATCGGTGCCGACGTGATCACTGCGCCGCCCGCCGTGATCAAGGGCCTGTTCAAACATGTCCTTACGGACAAGGGCATCGAAGGCTTCCTTGCGGACTGGGCGAAGACCGGCCAGAAGATCGGCTGATCCATCTGACTCACAGGCATTTGCGCATTGGCTGACGAAACTCCCCTCGACCGTTTCCGCTCGGTGCTGACGGGCACCGCGCGGGCGATCTCGCTCGATCCCGAGGTCGAGGTGGCGTGGACGGCCGATGCGCCGGTCCAGTCCGGGCGGTCGATGCGCGTGCCGATGCCGGGGCGTTCCCTTCCGGCAGAGCAGGTGGCCGAAGCGCGCGGCCACGCGGATTCGATGGCGCTGCGGCTGCGGCATCACAACGCTGGCCTGCATGGCCGCAATGCACCGACCGAAGCGCTGGCGCGCGCGTGCTACGATGCGGTCGAGCAGGTCCGCTACGAGGCGCTGGGTGCGAACGCCTATGCCGGGATGCGCGGCAATCTCGGTGCAGCGCTGGCCATGCGCATGGCCTCGGACCCGATCAGTCGCGCCGCCAAGCCCGAGGACGTGCCGCTGCCCACGGCGCTGGCGCTGCTCCTGCGCGAGAAGCTGACCGGGCAGGAATCACCCGCGTCGACCGATACCGGCATGGCAATGGTGCGCAGCTGGATCGAGAGCAAGGTCGGCGAGGACATCGAAGGCCTTGCCCTTTCGCTCGACAACCAGCGGGCATTCCAGCAACTCGCGCTCGACATGCTGCAGCATCTCGACCTCACGCAGTCCGCGTCCGAACAGGATGAGGATACGCAGGAAGACGAGGGCGAGGATCAGGAGGACGAGGGCGAGGAAGAGCCTTCGAACTCCGACGATCAGGAGCAGCAGCCCTCCGAAGTTGCGGGCGATACCAGCGAAGGCGACGAGGATTCGGAGTCCGAGCAGGAAATCGAGCAGGATGACGATGCCGCCGACTCCGACATGGCCGACGAAGGCGAAGAGGGCATGCTGCCCACGCGCCCGAACCGTCCATGGACCGACCTGCCAGAAAACTTCGACTACAAGAGCTACACAACGCAGTTCGACGAGGTCGTTTCGGCCACGGACCTGTGCGACGAGGAAGAGCTGACGCGGCTGCGCGCCTATCTCGATACGCAGCTCAAGGGCCTGCAGGGCGTCGTCACGCGCCTAGCCAACCGGCTGCAGCGCCGCCTCATGGCGCAGCAGAACCGCTCGTGGGACTTCGACCAGGAAGAGGGCCTGCTCGATGCCGCGCGCCTTGCCCGCGTGGTGATCTCGCCCGGGCATTCGCTGTCCTACAAGATTGAGCGCGACGTTGAGTTCAAGGACACGATTGTCACGCTGCTGATCGACAACTCTGGCTCTATGCGCGGTCGCCCGATCTCGATCGCTGCGATCAGCGCCGACATTCTCGCGCGCACGCTTGAGCGCTGCGGCGTGAAGACTGAAGTGCTCGGCTTCACCACCCGCGCATGGAAGGGCGGGCAGAGCCGCGAGGCCTGGCTGGCCGGTGGCAAACCTTCCCAACCCGGCCGCCTCAACGATTTGCGCCATATCGTTTACAAGAAGGCCGACGAGCCTTGGCGCCGCGCGCGCAAGAACCTCGGCTTGATGATGCGCGAAGGCCTGCTCAAGGAAAACATCGACGGCGAAGCACTTCTGTGGGCACATACCCGGCTTCTGGCCCGGCCCGAGGATCGTCGCATCCTGATGGTCATTTCCGATGGTGCGCCGGTCGATGATTCGACCCTTTCGGTAAACAACGCCGGTTATCTGGAGCAGCACCTGCGCAAGGTCATCGACTGGATCGAGAAGCAGTCCCCGGTCCAGCTCGTCGCCATCGGCATCGGCCATGACGTGACCCGCTATTATCGCCGCGCGGTGACAATCATGGACGCGGAGCAGCTCGGTGGCACGATCATCGAGCAGTTGGCGGATCTATTCGAGGACGAGTAAGTCCGGCTTGACGACGCTTGTTTAACCGGGCAGTTAATCCGGCATGAGCACCATGACAGTCAGCGAGGCCGTTCTCTCCCGTCGTTCCATCCGGGCGTTCAAGCCCGATCCCGTGCCGCTTGAAACCTTGCGTCGCGTGATGGACAAGGCTCGCTGGGCGCCGTCGGGGTGCAACTTTCAGCCTTGGGAAGCGACCATCGTGACAGGCGCACCGCTTGCCGAGTTGCAGGCAAAGATGTTGTCGTCACCGATGCAGGATCCGATCGAGTATTCGTGGTCGGATCCCGAGGTCATCCCCGAATGCAAGGCGCGCCTTCATGCGGTGGGCGCTGCCATGTATCAGGCGATGGGCGTGGGACGCGCCGATGCGGATGCAAGGGCTGACTTCGTTCGCAACAATGCCACGTCTTTCGGCGCTCCGGCCGTGCTGCTGTGCTACTTCGACCGTCGCATGGGGCCACCGCAGTGGTCCGATGTCGGGATGTGGCTGCAGACGTTCATGCTGCTTCTGCGCGAAGAGGGGCTTGATTCCTGTCCTCAGGAATTTCTCTCGATGTATGCCAGGCTTATCAAGGAGTTCATTGGCGTTTCTGATGAAACCCACATTTTCTTCTGTGGCATCGCCATTGGCTATCGCGATGAAGGCAATCCCGTGAACGGCTTCAGTCGCGAGCGCGAACCGGTTGACGGCAACGTACGGTTCCTTGGCTTCTGAGTGCTCCATGGATGTAACCGACGCAGTGCTGACGCGGCGATCGGTGCGCCGCTTCCGCCCGGATCCTGTCCCGCTCGATCTCTTGCGTCGTGTCCTCACGAATGCTCAGAGGGCTCCATCGGGTGGCAACGTCCAGCCATGGAATGCCCACGTCATTTCGGGTAAGCCGCTCGTCCGGCTGGTCGAGACCGTAGGAGCCGTCATACCACTCGGCCGCAATGCGCATGCGCCCGAATACGCCATCTATCCGCCAGAGCTTGATGGTGCATACGAAGCGCGGCGCTTCGGTGTTGGCGAGGCGATGTACGCCGCGATTGGTATCGAGCGGGACGACAAGCGCGGGCGCCTGACGCAGTTCATGCACAACTTCCGGGGTTTCGGCGCCCCGGCGCTCATGCTGGTCCATACACCACGCTACATGGGACCGCCGCAGTGGTCTGACATCGGAATGTGGCTGCAGACGGTCATGCTTCTGCTGCGAGAGGCAGGGCTTGATTCCTGCGCGCAGGAAGCGTGGGCAGTTTACCAGAAGCAAGTCCGGGAATGCGTCGCCATCCCCGACGACCACGTATTTTTCTGCGGGCTGGCGATCGGCTATCGCGATGAGGACGCAGCCATAAATTGTTTTGAAGTACCTCGCGCGGCGCTGGAAGAGGCTGTTACTTTTGAGGGCTTCTGACGCCTGACGGCGACATTTTGTCACACATCGTCGGGGTATCACTTGGCATTGCCGGGTTGACGCGCCTATGCTGTGGCAAAGGGCACAAGAGTCTTCGGGATACGCAGTTATTCGATGCAATGGTCTTGGCGTTCACGTGGATCGTGGAGGTCGGGCTGAGGGAGCAGGCGATGCGTAACCGACTGGCGAGCTTCGGAATCAGACTGGCGACGGGCGTTGCTGCGCTTGCGTTGGTGTGCGGCCCTTCGGTTGGGCACGCAGTGGCGGCTGAGGAATCGCTGCTCCTGCGCGACAGTTTCCCGCTCGGATCGGGTGGCAGCAAGGCGCTCTGCCAGGTCCAGTCACGCACGACGGATCAGGCCAACCGGTCGCCCCTGGACAGGACATGGGCCATCGTCTGCCGGGATTCGGCCCTGCCGGTCGGATATGTCTTTGCGCTGCGGCACGGACAGGATGACGAACTGGCCCGCCTTGCGGATCGGCGTCGCCAGAAAGTCACCTGCCAAGATGCAGGCCGCGCTTCAGTTGCCGGGCGCATGCGGATGGATTGCCGCTGGAACGATCCTGATCTGGCCTACGAAGTGGTGAGCGTGGCGAGGGGCAGTACAACCTTCGTGGTGGAGGGCTTTTCCGCCTACCACGGTGCGCTCGATCTGGCTCTGCGCTCGATCTATGCCGATCGCCTGATCGACGAGCCGATCGAGATCGCCATGACCTCGATAAACGACACCGAAGCCTATGCCCGGATCCAGGCTCTGACGCTTGATCCGGCAACGGCGCTGGCAGAAGGCTATCGCCGTAACAATTCGGGCGATTACGCCGAGGCTGCGGCCTACTTCGAGACGCTCGACCAGCGGCAGGCGTCGACGGGCGATGTGCCGATCGACCGAGTCGAGTTCCTGGTGAACGCTGGGCTGCAACGTTCCAATCTTGGCCAGTTCGCCGAAGCCGACCGCCTGTTTGCAGAGGCTGGCGCCATGCCTGCCGGCAGCGGTGTGGTGGAGCGGCTGCGCCGCAATTACGAGGTAATCCACCTTCTCAACCAGGAGCGCTACGCTCAGGCACTCGAGCGGCTGGGGCAGCCCCTGCGCCAGACCAGCGCGATGGGGGCGGAGAGCTTGCGCGACACCATGGAACTTACGCCATCGGTCTCGCGACGCATCAACGCTTCGGACCTGACGGCCAATGCGATGGGACTGGTCGACGATCTGCGGCTGACAGATGATGAACGCGCGACGATCCTCGATGCACAGAGCCTCCAATTGCGCGGCACGGCATTGCGTCTAGTCGGGCGGAAGGCCGAGGCTCGTTCTGCGTTGGAGCAAGCGCAGGCACGGGCTTTGGCAGTGCGCAATGGCCGCGTTGTCTCGATCGTGCGCATGCGTGCGCAAGTGTTGAACGAGCTTGCCACGATTGCCGAAGACGAGGGGCGGATGTCTGACGCAGAAGCGCTGTTGCGTTCTGCGCTCGAGATTGTCGGCGTACAATATCCGGAAACCCGCAGCATGGCAGCGGCCCAGGCAAGGCTGGCGGCTTTCCTCGTGCGTCGCGGGCGCCCGTCGGAAGCAGAGCCGCTTTACCGCCAGGTCGTGGCCCGTTCGGTCGAGCGCGAGAACGGTCTTTCCGGCCTGTCTCGGCAGATGGCTCCCTATTTTGATCTGCTTGCCACGCGAATGAATGGGGATGCGGGAACGAGCGATGCCTTCTTCCAGGCATCTCAAGTGCTGGTGCGTCCGGGCGTTGCCGAAACGCAGGCCGTGCTTTCGCGCGAACTGTCAGGCGGCAGCGACGAGGCCGCCCGGCTGTTCCGGCAGTCCAACAGCCTGACGCGCGCCGTGGAACGCGCCCGCATGACCTATGCGGCCTTGCAACGGCTGGATGATGCGTCGGCCCGGACTGACGAGATTGCCGATGCTGCAAAACGGGTCAGCGAACTCGAAGCGCAGGAACAGGCAACCGTCATCGAACTTGCCAACTATGCCCGCTATCGCGTTGTGACGCAGCGTGTAATTGGTCAGAAGGAGCTTCAGGAAGGCCTCGCTCCGAACGAGGCCTACGCCAAGATGGCTGTTCTAGGTCCTGATGTGTTCGTGTTCTTTGCGAACAAGGACAAGGCCGTTGGCTATCGGGCGCCCATCACTGCGGCGGAATTGGAATCGTCGGTCAAGGCGGTCCGTGACTCGATCTCGCGCTTCGATGGCAAGCAATATGTAACCGGCACTTTTGCGGCAAAAGAGGCGGTAGCCGTCTACAAGGCCTTGTTTGGTCCTGTCGCATCGGACCTGCAGGCAGCCCGGCATCTGATCTTCGAACCAGACGGGGCGATGCTGAAATTGCCGATAAATGTGCTGATTGCCGACGAAGGTTCGGCACAGGAATACCTAAAGCAAGCCGAAAGCCCGGCCGGCGATCCCTTCGATCTACGGGCTGTTCAATGGCTTGCAAAAGACAAGCTTGTTTCAACTGCGGTGTCTGCACGGTCCTTCATGGATGCCCGCAAGCAGCCTGCTTCGAAGGCGCACGAGGCCTATCTCGGCATGGGCCGAAATGCTGCGGTTGTAGCATCGAGCGGGCAAGTCGGTTCGAGAGTGAGGGGGGCGATGGGGCGACAGGCAGCGATTGCGACTGGCCGCTGACGACGTGGAGCAGGCCCATCTCCGAGGCCGAGCTTCTCAAGGCCCGGATGCTGCTTTCCGGGCAGGGCACCGATCTGATGGTCGGTTCGGCATTTTCGGACACGGCGATCAAGGCACGGGGCGACCTCGACAATTTCCGCATTCTTCATTTTGCAACGCATGGCCTCGTTACCCCGCCACAGCCGTCGTGCGCGGCACGGCCAGCGCTTGTCACGTCATTCGGCGCGCAGGGGTCGGATGGCCTGCTCAGCTTTGCCGAGATATTCGATCTGAAGCTCGACGCTGACATGGTCATCCTTTCGGCCTGCGATACGGCGGGTGAAGCGGACGTGATTGCCACGCGCGAGACGGGCCTTGCCACGGGTGGCGGGTCAGCGCTGGAAGGACTGGTCCGCGCGTTCATCGGTGCCGGAAGCCGATCCGTCCTTGCCAGCCATTGGCCAGCGCCCGACGACTTCGACGCCACCGCGCGATTGATCAACGGTCTGTTTGCCGCTGCGCCCGGCACGGCCTCCGGAGAGGCCCTGCTCAAGGCGCAGCAGGCGCTCATGTCCGATGTCGATACATCTCACCCTTATTATTGGGCCGGCTTTGCGGTTATCGGAGACGGAGCCCGGCCGCTCGTGTCTCAGGGCGCGCGGATGGTTGCCACCGGGGAAGTTCGGCCGTGGCGCCTTCACGGGTAACGGAGGGAATTTAAGGCATGGCCAAAGAGCCGCGTGTGGTCAGTGAAGGACCGCGCGAGATTGGCAGGACGGCGCGGCGCAGCCTGTCGCAGCTTGGCTGGCAGCGCAGTTTCGTAGCGCTCATCCTGCTGGCGTTGGCCCTGTTCATTGCCCTGAACAGTTGGCGGCTGCCGCTTTTGCGTGATGCGGAAGCGGCGCTTTACGATTTGCGTGCAGCCAATTTCGCCCCGCCGACCGATACCGACAAGCGTATCACGCTGGTCGTCTACACGGCCGATACAAATCGGGCGACGGGACAAATTTCTCCGGTCGACCGGACGATCCTCGCCAAAGCACTGGGGCAGATCGACCAACTGGGAGCGAAGGGCATCGGTATCGACGTCCTGTTCGACAGCCCGCAGGATGATGATGACCTCTTGAGGGCGTCGCTCAAGGGAATGAAAACGCCTGTCTTTCTGGCCTTTGCTGACAACCGCACTAATCCGGAGGCCATCACCTACGAGCAGGAGCAGGACCTGCGCGCCTTCATGCAAAGTGCAGGCGGGGCCATGACCAAGCCCGCCTCGATCCTGCTTGAGACAGATACGGACGGTGTTGCCCGCCGCTGGCCTCGGCAATATCCGGGGTTGCCGCCTTTGCTATCCATCGCCCTGACGCAAGGCAGTGCCGATGCCGATCCGCGCTTCGCCAGTTTTACGGGACCGATCCGCTATCGGGTGCCCTCGGCGAGCGACCGGCCAGTGTTCGACAAGATCCCGATCGATCTTGTGGCCGATCCTGAAACGGCGCCCTTGGTGGCGGACGCAATCAAGGGGCGCTACGTCCTGATTGGCGGGGACTTTTCGGATTTTGACCAGTTCGATACGCCCTTTACCCGGACCGGGAATCCCGTGACCGGCGAAACCCGCATGATTGGCGTCGAAGTCCACGCATCGATGCTTGCGCAACTGCTGGACAAGGCCTGGAAGCAGCGGCCCGCGATGGGGCTGAAGATCCTGGCTGGTATCCTCGCCGTCGCGCTGGGCGCTGCCACTGCCATGATCCAGACCCGCACCTGGGTCTTGGCGATCGGTGTGCTTGCGCAGTTTTCGCTGTTCCTGGCGGTGCCGTTCCTTGTGGAGCGGGCGGGCTTTGACACGCTGGACCTGCCGGCGACAGGCTGGCTGATTGGCTGGCTGATAGCCTATACCGCCATCAGTTCAGGCTTGCGTGCCATCAACGCAGCGCAGCGTGAGTTCGCGCAGGGCGCACTTGGCAAATACCTGCCTCGATCGGTTGCATCAGAGATCATGCGCAACCCGGACCGCCTCTCGCTGCACGGAGAAAAGCGTGAGATATTCTGCCTTTTCAGTGACCTAGAAGGCTTTACCAAGCTGACGCATGCAGTCGAGCCGGAAATGATCGCGCGCTTGCTGAACGACTATCTCGACCGGCTCAGTGCCGTGGTACTCGAGTATGGCGGCACGCTCGACAAGTTCGTCGGCGATGCCGTGGTCGCCTTCTGGGGCGCCCCGATTGCCTACCCCGATGACGGTGAGCGCGCGGTGAAGGCGGCATGGGCGATGTACCTCGCTGGCGAAGAGTTTCGCAAGTCGGTGCCTGAAGGCGTGCCCAAGATCGGACGGACCCGCGTGGGGTACATTATGGCGAAGCGGTCGTCGGCAATTTCGGGGGGAAGGGCGGATACAGTACACCGCTCTTGGCGATGCCATGAACACTGCTGCCCGGCTTGAGGGCGCCAACAAGCCGCTGGACACGCGCGTGCTCGTCAGCCGGGAAGCAGCCGAGCGGTCCGGGCTTGACTGGTTCCGTCCCATGGGGGCTGTGACGCTGCGGGGGCGTAAGACGCCTGTTGAAATCTTCGAACCGGTTCCAGACATGGCCGAGAACCAGCGCGGGCTTGCGATCGCGGCGGTCGAGGCGCACGCGCAGGGAGACGCGGAACGTGTGAAAGCTCTCACAGACACAATTCTCGAATCGGTCCATGATGATGACGCGATGATGAATTTGATCCAGAGGTTGCGGCAAACGCACAAGGGAGAGAGTTATGTTCTTGGTTGATGGCAAGCAGTTGCGCGCCTTCGTGGCGGGCGCGTCGGCCATTGCCGGGCTTGCACTGGCAGGCCATGCCATGGCGCAATCGGTTGTGGTCCGGTCAACCGGACCTTCGGCAGGCGCCTATCCGCAGGGGCGCAAGTTGCCCGCAGGAGCGTCGGTCGTCCTCAAGTCCGGCGACCATGTAACGGTTCTCGACAAGGCCGGGACCCGGGTTCTCAACGGTCCCGGAACTTTCGCACTCAACGGCGAAGTCAACCGCGATGCCGCAGCAGGCACGCAACTCGCGGCAATGATGGCCCGCGGCGGCGCCTCGCGCACGCGCACAGGGGCTGTCCGTGGCGCCGCCAGCGCTCCGGCATTGGCCACCCCGACCGGCCCGGAGAACGTCTGGTATATCGATGTGAGCAAGGGCGGAACCTATTGCATTGCCGACCCTGCAACTGTCGTGCTCTGGCGTCCTGAAAAGGTTGAGGAAGGCACGGGCAAGCTGCTTTCGCAGGACGGAAGCTCTGCGGATGTAACCTGGCGTGCCGGAAGCGCGCTCAAGGTCTGGCCGGCCGCCAGCGTGCCCGTCGTCGACGGGCAGACCTACACTTTCAGCAATGCTGTGGGCGCGCCGGTAAAGATCCGCACCGTGGTCATGACCAACGTGCCGACTGACGAACTTGAGGTGGCAGGGGCCATGGCGGACAAGGGCTGCAATGCGCAGCTCGATCTTCTTGCGAACCTTGCGCAATCAACCCAGGCCGGAGGCTGAACAATGCGCCGCAAGGGACTGGTTACGTTCAGCATTGCTGTTGCCTCAGCACTTTCGACAATAACGAGCGGCGCCTTCGCACAGGCCGTTGTCGTACGATCGACCGGTCCATCGGCCGCTTCGTACCCAAAGGGCAAGCGGCTCCCGGCGAATGCACAGGTCGTGCTGAAAGCCGGCGACGTGGTTACTGTTCTGGACAAGGCCGGAACGAGGGTACTCAGGGGTGTGGGCACCTTCACGCTCGACAATGCAGTGAACCGTGATCGCAGTGCGGCGGCGCTTCTGGCGCGGTCCCTCAGCAATCCTGCATCGGTCAGGGCGGGGGCCGTGCGCGGCGCCGGGGATACCTCGGGTGAAAACGTACTGCCTGTAAGCATCTGGCTGGCAGACACTAGCGAGGGCGGGAACGTCTGCGTTCCCCGTGGCAGCGACCTTTATCTGTGGCGAGAGGAAGCCAAGGCTCGAAGCTTTACCTGGCTTACCGAAAGTGCGGGCGGCGAGATGGTGCGCATGCAATGGCCGCCCAAGACCGTGGGCATCGCCTGGCCCAAGACCATGCTCGCCCCGCAGGAAGGGCGCACTTACCGCATCTATGATGAAACGGCGCCGGACAAGGCGGCGGAGTTCCGGATCGTCATGCTCGAACCTGAGGACGTTCCAGCCGATGCGGCCTCGTTGGGCACGCTGTTGCTGGACAACGGTTGCAAAGCGCAATTCGATTGGCTTGCGGCGACGCTTGCAGAACCGGACATACAAGAGCAACATCCATAGTGGAACTACTTAGGGTGATTCTCCACCACAGGTCATTCCCAACGTTACAGAGCCTTACCGGGCCAACAAGTTAAGTCATCACGGGTCGCGCCTGTGGAGATTCGACTCAAATGGCCGATCCTGTTGCTGCTTTGCCCTTCCTCGGGGCACGATACCAGTTCGTTTCCGAGACAAAGCCCGGTTTTTCAGGCTTCGCGGGACGGCTGCGGCAGGCCTGTTTCCCCTTCTGACCCTGTCTCTTTCGGTGAGCGCGGCGCTTGCCCAGTCGGTCACTCCGGGCAACGTCCAGCCTCCTACGCGCGAAGAAATTCAGCGTGGCGTGGCAGAAGGAACGCTCAATCGGAGTGGCCCGGTCACGGTCGACACGTCCGAAGTCGAACGCGCGCCATGCCCTCTCGCTGCTCCTGATTTCGCCGGGATCCGCTTCAAGCTTTCGGCCGTCAACTTTACCGGCATGCAGGATCTTCCGGGCTTCGACCTGGCGGATAGCTACGCCGAGTTCGTCGGAATGGAGCAGCCGGTATCGGTGATCTGCGAAATTCGCGATCGCGCCGCAACCAAGCTGCGGCAGGCCGGATATCTCGCCGCGGTGCAGGTACCGCCGCAGAAAATCGATGGAGGAACGATCCGGCTGGATGTGCTCCTTGCCCATCTCAAGCGGGTACAGGTCAAAGGTGATGTGGGGCGGTCGGAACAGGCGCTCCTCAGGTATCTCCAGAAGCTTACCAGAGACCCGGTATTCAACACTCGTCGCGCAGAGCGTTACCTGCTGCTGGCCAAGGACCTGCCCGGCATGGATGTACGCCTGGCGCTTCGCCCGCTCGAAGGATCACCGGGCGAAGTCGTCGGCGAGGTTTCCGTAAGGAGGGTACCAGTCTACGCTGAACTCGGACTGCAGAACTACGGTTCTCGCGCAGTCGGTCGGTACAGCGGTCTCGCCAGGATGCAATTCAACGGGCTGACCGGGCTGGGCGATTCCACCACAGCCAGCTTCTTTGCCACCACCGACCTTCATGAGCAGAAAGTGCTGCAACTCGGCCACGAAATGCGCCTTGGCGGGGAAGGCTTCGCCCTTCGCGGGGACTTCACCTACGGTTGGACCAATCCGACGGTGACGGACACGCGGGCCGATTTTCATTCGAGGACATTGTCGGCATCGCTGGAAGGCAGCTTTCCGCTCATACGGTCGCAGGCATACAACCTGTCGATTGCCGCAGGGGGACAGATATCCAACCAGGATCTCGACTTCGGCAGCATTCCGCTGAACCGCGATCGCTTGCGGGTAATCTACGCCAGGGCCGATGCCAACGGGATCAGCCGACCGAGCCTGACAGGCCGCGACGGCTTCACACCGTTCGAGCCACACTGGTCATGGGGACTGACCCTCGAAGCTCGACATGGGCTTGACGTCCTCGACGCCACCAAGGGCTGCGTCGGTGCCAATGCGCCCAGTTGCCGTGGCTTCGGAAAGGTCACGCCGAGCCGGATTGAGGGCACTGCAAAGGGCTTTGTCCTGCGAGCCTCTGGAGTTTTCGATTATCGTCCGGTGCGCAAGGTCACGCTCAGCATTCAGCCCCGTGCGCAATACTCGCCCGACAAGCTCCTCTCCTACGAGGAGTTTTCCGGCGGTAACTACACCGTCGGCAGAGGATATGATCCGGGCGCAGTGATCGGGGACAGCGGCGTTGGCGTGCGCGGCGAAATCCGCCTGGGATCGCTCTTGCCCAAGGTTGCCGGTGGCAGTGCTTTCCAGCCTTACGCCTTCGCCGATGCGGCATGGGTGTGGAACAATGACGCCGCGTTCGACGGGATCGATCCGCAGAAGGTGATTTCTGTCGGCGGCGGCCTGCGGGCCGCGATCAAGGATTCCATTCGCCTCGATGCCGGCGTGGCAGTGCCATTGCACGATCCGCTTGGATTGGACGTCAAGGGCAAGGCCCGTTTCATGCTCAATCTTTCGTTCCAGCTCCTGCCGTGGAGGCTGTGATGGCCCGTACGCTTACAAGCCCGATGCATAAGTCTCGCAAGGTTTCACTGGCCCGGCTTTTGTGCGGAATCTCATGCGGGGCTGCATCCCTCGCTCTTGCCACGGCACCCTCACAGGTGAGGGCGCAGGCGGTGCAGGGGACGGCAACGGTCCAGTTCGGCGCGAGCGCTCCTGTCTTCAACGGCACGAATACCGATACCATCTTCGTCAGCGCGAACGAGGCGTTGATTGACTGGGCGATCAACAGCCCGACCGGCGAGTTCCTGCCCGAGGGCATGACCTTGCGGTTCAATGCCGACACCGGCACGCCCTTCACCGTACTCAATCGTGTCACGGACACAGCTACAACCGGTCCACTGTCGATATCCGGAACAGTCTCGTCAGATCCGCTTGGCAGGATCTGGTTCTACAATGCCGGCGGTTGGGTGGTCGGGTCGAAGGGTGTCTTCAATGTCGGCAGCCTGATCCTCACGTCGCTGCCGATCACCGTCGACCCGGCGACATCTGGTGGCACTCGTCTTTACGGCGACAAGAACGAGATACGCTTCGGTTCTGCCCTCGATCCAAAATCGTCGGTCTCGATCCAGTCGGGCGCGCAGATCAATGCGACGCTGTTCAACAGCAGCTACGTTGCCCTTGTCGCACCGCGGGTTGACCAGGCTGGCACGATCAAGGTGAACGGTTCCGCCGCCTTCGTTGCGGCAGAAGCGGCGACCTTGACGATCAACAATGGGCTGTTCGACATCGTTGTCGACAGTGGGTCGGCTGACGATACGGGTGTCTCCCATACCGGCAGCACGACGTGGGCGGCAAACAGCTCCTCTACCGACAGCAACCATGGTGTCTACCTCGTAGCCGTTCCCAAGAACCAGGCGATGACTGCCATTGTCTCCGGGCGGATGGGATATGACAGTGCGACGACCGCCGCTGTGGTAGACGGTTCGGTCGTACTCTCGGCAGGGTATAATGTTGCATCAGGCCGCGTCGATCCGAATGCTGTCGTGGGCGACGATGCTTCCCTTGCCATCTCGAACCTGACGATCGGATCCAAGGGATTCGCCACTTCGCTGCTTGGTAGCGCCAGTGGTGGCATTGCCATTGACGCGACCACGGCATCGACGGTCGTCAATGGCAGCGCGGCATTCGACGCGCGCGGCGATCTTTCCGCCACGATTGACAACGACAGGTCCATATCTGTCGAGGGCGATCTGTCGCTGACTTCGGCGAATGGCGCCAAGGCTGGCAACGTGGCGGTGTCTGTTGCCGGAGATGGCGGTCTCTTCGTAAGCGGAGGCCTGAGCCTCGCGTCCACCGCAACCGGGGCGATCCAGACCGACCCGTCGAACGGCGATGCATTGCTGCCGGATTCCTTGGGTGACGACGCGGTCGCCGGCAATGTCTCGCTGACTGTCACCAACGGCAGTGTCTTCGCGACTTCGACTTCCTTGCTGAGCGACGCAACATCCGGACTCGGCGCCCTCTCGACTGGGAGCGCTACTTCGGGATCAGCGAAGATCGTGGTTTCCGCGCCCGCCGGTTCAACCAGCAACAGTGTCTCCTTCGGCGATCTCACCATCTCGTCTGCCGCCAGCCACGGCTTTTTCAGCCGTCAGCAGCCGGTCAGCGGCGGCAATGCCACATCTGGTGAAGTATCTCTGTCAGTGTCCGGGGGACTTATTCGTCCCGTTCACTCTCGCTTTATTCGGATGCGATCACCTATTCCGTTAGCGACCAGTCGCCACTTGATGCCACTGCGGGCGCAGTATCCGTCAGTTTTTCCGATATCCCGACGCGGTTCCAGACCGGTTCGATCTACGTGTCGAACTATGCCTCGGCCAGCGATGGCGGCGTTGTCTCGCTCGGCAACGTGTCACTGTCGTTGGACAATGCCAATGCAGGGACCGCGCTTGTCACCAACAACGGCACTCTCCTCGGTCCCGTCTCTCTCGGATCGAGTGCTTACGGCGATCTGATCAACCCCAACACGGTATCGCTAAACCTCACCAACAACTCCCAACTCGATACCCTTGACGCGAGTGTCTATCTGTCGGCGAGCGGGAGTTATGCATCGGGAACACAGCGTTCAGCCAATGTCTCTTTCGTGAGCGATGCCAGCACGCTCAATGCAGGATACCTGAGCCTGTCCTCTGATGCGAGCTCCTACGAGAGCGGCGTAGATAGCCAATCCGGCGCTGTGACTGCGATCTTGCGCAATGGCTCTTCGGTAACATCGAGTTCTGGCACATACTTGCGCTCGCAGGCGATCGGCGGAAGTGGCTTCGATGGTGGCAGCGGTACGGGTGGCGCCGTCGGCTTCACCCTTTCCGATTCATCCTATTCTGGCGACCTGTCGTTGCGTTCGACGGGTAGCGCGGGCCGAAGAGGCGACATCGCCGGCCTCTCCGGTGTCGGGACAGGAGGGGATGTCTCGTTCACCCAGTCTGGCAAGACGGCGTCGTTCACCGGTTCGCAGGTCACTGTGTCCAGTCTCGGCCAAGGGGGGCGGCGTTTGAATCCGCCCGCACCGGTTTGGGCTCGCAGGTCGGTGATGGCGCGAGCGGAATTGGTGGAACTGCAACTTTCACCATCACGGATGGCACATTTGCGGCGAGCACGCTCGTCGTCAGCGCAACCGGTGAAGGTGGCAATGGCCAGAACACGGCTGGCGGGGGCCGGGTGCCGGTGGCCTCGGTCTCGGTGGTTCGGCCGCGCTGAACGTCACGGGCGGATTGGTTTCTGTACCTGAAATTACTGTCACGGCATCGGGTTACGGTGGCGACGGGGCGTTCGCGGATTTCGACATTGACGGCGGCGTTGGCGGGGCTGGCACTGGCGGTGAAGCATCGGCAACCATCACTTCCGGAACGATCCGCACGGATTCCCTCCTGGTTGAGGCCAATGGCAACACGCCGATCTCGGACCCGATTTTTGGCGGTATCAGTTACTTCGGAAATGGCGGTTTCGAATTCGGTGGAACGCTGCAGCCGGGACGGGGCGGGCTCGGCACCGGCGGGGTGGCGCTCGTCACGATCGATGGCGGCTCCTTGTCCACGACTGTGCCGTCTCGCGATGTCCCGCTACAGGTCCAGGTAAGGGCTACCGGCAGCGGCGGGCTTGGCGGTTACTCCTATGGGTCCGGTACTCCCCAGTACTCCGGTTCCGGAGGAGACGGGGTCGGCGGAACTGCTACGCTCCGATATCTCTCTGGTGTGTTCGATGCCGGCATCATCGGAGTCGATGCGACCGGTAGTGGCGGACGCGCCGGAAACTTCATCAACGATGCCGAGGATGCCTTCTTTGGCGGAAGTGGCGGCAGCGGTACCGGCGGCACGGCAACATTCGAAATCGCTGCAGATTTCAGCGCTTCCACATCTCTCGGCGATCTGCGCACCGTTACGGTATCCGCCGACGGTATCGGTGCCATCAGCGAAATTGGCACCAACGGGGGCACCGGTGGCAATGGTACTGGCGGCACTGGCCGCCTTCTGGTTGCCGCCAGCACGACAGCACTCGGCGATCTCACCATAACTGCCGAGGGCAGGGGGAGCGATGGTGGCGATGGGAAATCCGGAGGCAATGGCGGACGAGGCGGTGCGGGCATCGGTGGCGTGGTCGAGGTTGTTTCCGACGGACTGGGTGCAAGATTAACCGTAACCGGTGCCGCATTGTCTGCGGCAGGCGTCGGTGGAAACGGCGGCTATGGCGGGGCCGACGCCGCCACGGCAGGTAATGGCGGAGCCGGCGGCCTGGCCATAGGCGGGGAAGTTGCGTTCGCGGCGGCAAACCTTGGCACGCTCACGGTTTCAGGCCCCTCGATCGAGGCATCCGGTCGAGCCGGAAATGGCGGGCTTGGCGGAAACTCTGCGCTGGTCGGCGGCGTCGCACAAGGCAACGGCGGCAACGGGGCTGACGGTTCAGGAGGCGCCATCACCGCTACGGCATCCGGTGGCGGCAGCTTGGCATTCGACGGCCTGACCCTGATCGCCAGCGGTCTGGGCGGTGCCGGTGGTGGCCGCGTGGATGGCAGCAGCAGCGGTACGCCCGGACCCTCGATCGGCGGCACGGGCGGCCGCGGTCGCGGCGGCCTGATTGCTCTCAATTCGACGGGCGCCGATTCGAGCATTTCTTTCGGCAGCTTGACGGCAACCGTCGACGGCACTGGCGGCGCCGGTGCTGATGGAGCCGGATCTACGGCCTCGGGCGATGGGACAGCTGGCAGCGCGGGCGGTGATGGTTTTGGTGGCGCATTCAGCCTGCTCGCTGACCTCGGAGGCTCGATCACAATCGCCGAGGCAGATGGCGGACTGGCGATTTCGACTTCAGGCTTTGGCGGCAACGGTGGGCGAGGCGTCGATGCAACCGGATCGAGCGGAGGTTCCGGCGGGAATGGCGGCGCTGCGGGGGCAGGTTCGGGGGCACCATCGCGCTTTTGGCCAACGGGCTTGGTGAGGCTTCGCTGGGATTGTTCGGCGGCACGACCCTCACCGCAAGCGGCGTCGGCGGCAGAGGCGGTGCAGGCGGCAACGGTGCCTCGGCGAGCGAAACTGGAGTCGCGGGTGGCAATGGCGGCAATACCGGCCTCGCCCAGTCCGGGGTCGGTGGAGCTATTTCCATCCGAGCGGAAGGCGGAAAGCTCGGGTTCGGCGACCTTGCTGCTTCGGCGGTTGGCACCACGCAGTTCAGAAACCTGGCTGGACTGGGGGCAATGGGCCAGGCGGTGCGGGTATTCGTGGCACCTCAACTACCGTTGCGTCCGCAGGCGGAACGATAGCGTTCTCGGCGAGCGACGATATCGACGGTGGCCTCGGGCAAGTAACGGCTGGCGCCGTAATCGCAGACGTCACGAGCAAGCAATTGTTCGTCGATCTCGGCTTCGGCTTCAACACGATACCCGGCAGCATATCGCTGTCAAACTCGGCGACTGCGGCTGGCGGCGGTCTGCATTTTGGCAGCTTCAGGGGTGAAGCGTCTGGTTTCCCTGCGAACCTGGATCCGACGATTGGTATTTCCGTCACCGCCGGCGCAATTGCGGTCGATGCTGACCTGACGCTGGCTTCTGGCGGCAACATCGCCATCACCCTCTCCGATGGCGCTTCGCTGACCGCGGATACTGCGCGTGTGCTGAGTGATACCGGTATCGTGGTAAGTGGCGAGGGCGATGGCCGCTTCTCGGCCCGCACGATAAACTTTCTGTCGTTCGGTTCGATCGGAATCGTCAGCAATAGCTGCACTACGGCGGTCTGCCGCCCAGTCGAGGCCAGCGGCAGTCTCGGATTGGAAGCGTCTGGCGATTTCAGCCTTTCCGGTCCGGCCGAACTGGCAGGTCTGGGCAATCTCGAAGTCTACGCGGGCGGGAACATCACCGGCGATGCCGGCAGCGGATACTATTCGAATGGCAACGTCGCGGTACGAGCCGGAAACGATGCCACGATCCGCAACATCTCGGGCGCAAATGTCATCGCCGAAGCTGGTGCGGTGCTCGATGGAGATTACTTTTACGTCGATGGCTTGCTGACCCTTGGCGAGGCTTCGGGCGGCGGCCGCTTCGACGCTTCCGGCAGTCTCGATCTCAACAGCGGCGGAACCGTTCTGACTCTGGATGGCACCGCCTTCACAGCCGGAGCGGGCGTTGGCGTCCGGTCCGGTAATGATATCCGGATTGGCGGGAACAACAGCTTCCTCGCCAACACCGGGCCATCGTCGGTCCCCGAACGCGTGATTTTTGCAGCGGGCGGCCAGCGGATCGATTACAGCCTCGTGCCCTCCAACATCGCTACGCTGTCGATCGGGGCAGGTTCGGCAATAGATGCTGGCACAGGCGGCGTCGAGATTTCCGGCGCTGCCATCGATGCTCGTCTGGCAAGCTTTGCCGGAGCATCGTTCCGCGCGGATGTCACCGGAGCAATATCGGCATCGTCGATCCGCCGAACCGATGGCGATGCGCTTGATGCGGATTGCCTCGAGGGCGCGATCTGCATCGGAGACGTGAACTCCGCTGACTTCGTCAGCATCGGTGACGGAGACTTCAAGGCCTTCGATATACGCTCTAACGGCGCGATATCAGGCAAGTCCGTCGTGCTTTACGCGACCAGTGACATAACCATCGGCGGTCCCGAGGTTTCAGCACAGATTACAGCGGTCGATGGCCTTTCGATCACGTCCGAGGAAGGTGGCATCGCTGTCCTTGGCGGTTCATCGCTGCAAGGGGGCTTCATCAGCCTGACAGCCGCTGCCAACCTGTCGGGCACCGGGAATATCGAAGCGACGGTCAGCGACATCGGACTCGCCATCGGAGGTGACATCGATGCCACCTCTCTCGTTGCGGCACGTGAGCTGACTTCGGCAGTCGCAGTCGGCGGCGAAACCGAGGAGAGCTTTGCTGCTGCCGGCGCGCTACGCACAGGCACGCTCTCGCTCGGCGCAACCAGCGCAGTTTCAGCCACGGCCGAAATCCGCATCGGCTCCCTCTCATTGGCTGGCTTTGACGGCACTTTTGATGCGGCAACTTCGCTTCATGTGGGTACGGCGTCCGACGTCGGCAACCTGTCCCTCACTGGTGGCACCGCCGTCACGTTCGGCGATCTTGTGGTCGACGTTGATCTGTCGATCGATGCGCCGTCAATCGAAGGCACGAGTGCGAGTGCAGGTGGCCTGCTTTCCATCACCGGCGATGACCTTGTTGCCGACCAGCTTGAGTCGGCGGGCGATCTGTCGATCACGATCGTAAATGAAGCGATCCTGGGTTCCGTCACGTCAACCGGCGGCTCGGTGTCCATCGACCCGGCGCTGCTGACGTTCGATGCGATCGCTGCCGACGGCGGCATCACGCTCGCAGGCGGGACGATCACCGGCGGCACGCTTGATGCCGGCACCAGCATCGCCGTGACCGCGACCGGCGCGTTGACGCTGGCCTCGGCCACTTCGGGCACGACGATGACGCTTGGCGTCGACAGCCTGCAGGCAGGCGCACTCGACGCTGGCGGCGATCTCGCGCTCACCGTGACCAACGGCGCGGTGCTGACTGGTGCGGTGACGTCGGGGGCAATGCCTCGGCAGGGTTCGGCACGCTCGACTTCACCACGCTCGATGCCGGTGGTCTGGTGAGCCTCGAAGGCGGCGATCTTGCCGGCAGCAGCATTGTCGCGGGGACGAGCCTGACGGCGCTGCTTGGCGGGACCTATGCGGTGGCCACGGCAAGCGCAGGCACCGACCTTGCTCTTCAGGCGGCGAGCGCCAGCGGCACGTCGCTGGCCGCGCTGGGCAATCTCGATGCGACGGTGAGGGGCCTTGCCGGTGTCGCCGGTTACAGCGCAGGCGGCGATCTGACGCTCACTGCGGGCACGCTCGATGCCGCGACGCTCAGCGCCGATGGGCTGATCGCGGGCAATGTCAGCGGCACGGCGACGCTGGGCTCGGCCATCGCCGGAACCACGCTCGACTTTACCGCAGCCAGCCTCACGGCGACGAGCCTGCAATCGGCAGGCGACGTGACGCTGACGGTTGCCGATACGGCAGCCTTGGGGACGGTCACGTCAACCGGTGGCTCGGTGTTCATCGACCCGGCGCTGCTGACGTTCGATGCGATCGCTGCCGACGGCGGCATCACGCTGGCAGGCGGGACGATCACCGGCGGCACGCTCGATGCGGGTACCAGCATCGCCGTGACCGCGACCGGCGCGCTGACGCTGGCCTCGGCCACTTCGGGCACGACGATGACGCTTGGCGTCGACAGCCTGCAGGCAGGCGCACTCGACGCTGGCGGCGATCTCGCGCTCACCGTGACCAACGGCGCGGTGCTGACTGGTGCGGTGACGTCGGGGGGCAATGCCTCGGCAGGGTTCGGCACGCTCGACTTCACCACGCTCGATGCCGGTGGTCTGGTGAGCCTCGAAGGCGGCGATCTTGCCGGCAGCAGCATTGTCGCGGGGACGAGCCTGACGGCGCTGCTTGGCGGGACCTATGCGGTGGCCACGGCAAGCGCAGGCACCGACCTTGCTCTTCAGGCGGCGAGCGCCAGCGGCACGTCGCTGGCCGCGCTGGGCAATCTCGATGCGACGGTGAGGGGCCTTGCCGGTGTCGCCGGTTACAGCGCAGGCGGCGATCTGACGCTCACTGCGGGCACGCTCGATGCCGCGACGCTCAGCGCCGATGGGCTGATCGCGGGCAATGTCAGCGGCACGGCGACGCTGGGCTCGGCCATCGCCGGAACCACGCTCGACTTTACCGCAGCCAGCCTCACGGCGACAAACCTGCAATCGGCAGGCGACGTGACGCTGACGGTTGCCGATACGGCAGCCTTGGGGACGGTCACGTCAACCGGCGGCTCCGTGTCCATCGACCCGGCGCTGCTGACATTCGATGCGATCACTGCGGACGGCAGCATCACGCTGGCAGGCGGCACGATCACCGGCGGCACGCTCGATGCGGGCGCCAGCATCGCCGTGACCGCGACCGGCGCACTGACGCTGGCCTCGGCGCAGGCGGTTGAGGGCATGGCGCTGTCCGGCGCGACGATCGATGTGGGCCTGCTGGTTGCGGGGACGACAATCGATCTGACCGGCACCAGCAGCGTGAACATCACGACCAGTGCCAGCACCGGTGGCGTCGGCGCGATCACCATTGCGGCACCGACGATCACATTTGCATCGCTGGAGAGCAGCGCGGTCACGCTTGCGGGCGGGACGATCACCGGCGGCGATGTCAGTAGCGACGCGCTGACCGGCACTGCCAGCGGCACACTGACCCTGCGCGATGTCTTGACAGGCAGGCTTGACCTGACCGCTCAGGACATCGTGGTGCGCAGTGTCGTGGGCGGGACCAGCGGTCCGGGCTACGACATGTCGCTGAACGCCACGGGCACTATCACCGCCGCGTTGATCCAGAGCGGCAACGACCTGTTCATCTCGGCGGCAACGCTCGATGTGACGACGCTCGATGCCGTGCGGGACCTGACCATCGAGGTGACGGGCGGGGCGACGCTCGGCGGGGTTACGGCGGGACGCAATGCGGGCATCACTGCCGGTAGCCTTGGCCTCGACCTGATCGAGGCGGGGGCCGTCACGATCGGCGTGACCGGCAATGCCGCGCTGGGCAGCGTCCACGCACCAACCGGCACGGTGGCGATCACCGCCGGGACGCTGGCGTTCGACGATGTCGCATCCCTTACGACAACCAGTCTCACGGCTGGTGCGATCACCGGCAGCCTTGTCGAGGCGGGCACGCTCCTGACCGTGCGGTCGGCAGGCGATGTCGGCCTTGGCGATGTGTTTGCAGGCTCGCTGGATCTGAGTGCTGGCAACCTGCAGATTGCCAACCTGTTGACAGACAGCGCTGCGCTTGTGCGTGTCGATGGCACGGCGAACCTCGATCTGGCGAGCGTGGGCCAGCTCGACTATCGCGCCACGACCTTGCGGTTCGGGACAATCGACACGCCTGGTGGAGCCATCCTTGTCGGCAGCAGCGTTGCGGGCGATGCCGTCAATGCTGGAACCACATTGTCGATCACCGCGACGGACCTCACGGCGACGAGCCTCGTGGCGGCGGGCGACGTGACGCTGACGGTTGCCGATACGGCAGCGCTAGGGACGGTCACGTCAACCGGTGGCTCGGTATTCATCGACCCGGCGCTGCTGACGTTCGATGCGATCGCTGCGGACGGCAGCATCACGCTGGCAGGCGGGACGATCACCGGCGGCACGCTTGATGCCGGCACCAGCATCGCCGTGACCGCGACCGGCGCGTTGACGCTGGCCTCGGCCACTTCGGGCACGACGATGACGCTTGGCGTCGACAGCCTGCAGGCAGGCGCACTCGACGCTGGAACCGCTATCGGTATCGCGACTAACGGTCGCGTCTCGCTGACGGATGTACGGGCAGGAGGTGCCATTTCGATTGGTGCGGCAGACCTCGATGCGCTCAACCTGACCGGCGATGGCAACTTGTCTTTGACGATCAGCAACAGCGCAGATCTCGGCGCCGTGACGGTGCTGGGAGCGTTCAACCTTTCCGCTGCATCTTTGACGCTGGGTACGAGCAGGTCCGGTCTGGACAGCGTGCTGGCAATTTCCGGGCAAGCCCAGATCGGCAGCATCTTCGCGGGCTTGGCTGATACCGGTCAGAATCTCGTGCAGGTCGTGGTGCAGGCGCTGGGCAACTCATACACCGGCGGGCAACTGCTCCCGGTGTTCGATGTCGTGCAGGGGCAGACCTTTACGGTTTCGTCATCGACAAATGACCTGTGGAGCGCTGGCGCGCTGCCGCGCTTCTCTGACGCGGATGGCTTGATCGCGTTCCGCCTGGCTACTGCCCAAGACGATTCGGGCGTCCAACCCGGGACGCAGATTGGTGGAGCATTCGGTTCGTTGACCATCGGCAACTTCACGGCGCCGTTCGGTGCGCTGGTGGGCGAGGTCGCAGGACAGAGAGTTCTTGTCGGCGCCAACGGCACGATCACGGCGCCGGCCACGGGAACCCTTTCGGTCGGGTACTGGGATTCGAATGCGGGCGACAATACCGGCAGCATAGCCTTCAATTTCGGCCTGGGGGCGGGGAGCGGTGGCACGGCCATGAATCCGGCCAGCGTCACCGTGACGGCCGGTTCAAATCTTACGATCGGCACCGCTCAGGCCACTTCTGCCATCACTCTTGATGCTGGCGGCGGACTTCAACTCGGTGGGGCTGATGCAGGGACGGCGTTGTCGTTGGTCGGCACCACGATTGACGCCGGAACGCTGACAGCGGGGACCGACATCACGATTGCCAGCACCGGAGCAAGCGTGATCGACACCGCGACTGCGGGCGGAATGTTCACAGCCGCTACCGGTGCGCTTGACTTCAATCTGGTTGATGCTGCGAGCGATGTGCAGATCCGTTCGCTCACCGGCACGCAGGGCGGTGATTTGATCTCGGGCGCGAACATCACCATCGATGGCGATGGCAAGATCGTGCTTGGCCATGCCACAGCTGCCGATATAGTCACCATCGCAACCGGAGACGCGCTTTCCTACGGCAGCGTCGAGGGAGGCAGTGTGATCATCGGTGCCGCCTCGGCAAGCGGTGGCGCGATTACGGCTCGCGCGGGCAACCTCCGCATCGACGTGTCGGGCAATCTGACCACCGGCCAGCTCGTTGCGAGTGAAACGATCGACCTGACTGCCCGCGACGTTACACTTGCCAGCGCGCAATCCGGCGCAGATTTCTCTGCCAATGTCCGCTCGCTGAGTGCTCCGGTTCTCGGCGCTTCCGGCAGCTTTACCCTGACAGGTTCGGGCACGGTTGAAGTTGGCACGGCAACGGCGGGCACGGGTCTTGAGGTGAGAAGCCGGTCACTGACCTTCACCCGCATGTCGAGCGGGGGAGCGCTTGACGTCTTCACCGATGGGAACGTGGCTGGCGGGGATCTCGTCGCCACCGGGCAGATCCGGATTGCGACCGGGACGGGCAGTTTCACATATGGCAGCATCGAGGGCGGGGCATTGCGATCGGTGGCCGAACGGTTTCGGGCGGTGCCTTGACGGCACGCACCCAGGATCTCGCCATTGCCGTGAGCGGTGATGCAAGTTTGGGCACGATTGATGCCGCAGGAGACGTCGACATCGAGGCCCGGAACCTTGGTTTCTCGACGATAAAAGCTGGTGGCGCGTTCCGATCCGCCAACACGGCGATGACGGGAACTTCCATCGCCGCAGGAGGTGACATAGATCTCTCGACACAGGGTGATCTTGCATTGTCGGCGTTGTCTGGAGCATCCGCGCGGATTTCTTCCCGCGGAATCGTCAACGTTTCCGGCCTGCAACTGACGGGCGCGATCAGCGTCCAAGCCGATGCCGTAGGCCTTGCCTCCTTGGGCAACCTGCAGATCGTTCGCATCCGTGCCGATGCTGGTAATGTCGACATCTCGGCAAGCGGCTCGATCCGCGGTGGCACAATCGAAGCACTGGGCGATATCGCTCTGCTGGCCAGCAACGGTGATGTCGTGATCAGCCATCTGTCTGCTGGATACGCCGACGCCGTGGGCGGCTCGCTCCGCGCGCTTGGCACCGTCACTTCCGGGGCCGTCGGCCAAGGCAACATCGATATCGTGGCGAGCGGGGATATCGTCATCAACGACGTGGCCGATGCGGCGAAGGCCTTCACCATGAATGCCGGCAACACAATCCGGCTCAACGGGCTGGCCACCGGTGTGACGATGGACCTTACTTCGGCCGATCTCGAGATCGGCGCCAGCGGGCGCCTCGGCGAAACCGCGCACACCGACGCGATCACACTGCGCAACACCGGCCAGGGGGCGCTGAGGCTGGGCGACAACATCGCTTCGACGGTGAGCGGCTATGCCATCTCGCAAGCCGAATTCTCCCGCATCCGCTCGCGCGGGAGCCTCACCATTCGTGGTACGCAGCAGATGCTCGTTGGAGACCTTGCGGTTGTTGCGCAGGCTGGCACGGTGCAGGGCCAGATTGGCGAGATCGGCACCTTGTCCCTGCGTTCCAACGGTCTGATCTCGTTCTTCGGCGCTCTTTCGATCAGCAACGCTGCGGGCAACACCCTGTCGGTCAGTAGCAGTGCGGACGGGATCTACCTTGATGCTACAACGGGTTCGATCCGCCTTCTCGAAGGCGAGACGCGAGGCGGCTCGCTCCTCCTGTCGGGCAGCGGGATCGCAATGGTCACGCGCACAGCGCTCGAGGACATTGCGCAACTGACTGACACCGCGCTGATCACTGACCGCCTCGGACTGAACGACGGCGTCAGCGATGGCCGGACTCTGGTAGAAGCTGATGCGATCACGCTGCGGTCTGACGAACAGGTCTTTATCCAGAACACCTCGCTCGGTACTCGCCTGGATGACCGCCGCGGACTTGTCGCGAACAGCCTGACCATCGGTTCGCGTGACGGTGGCCAGCTCGACATCGTGATCAATGGCATCGTCAACGGCCAGACTGGTGTCGATGCAATCGAGCAGATCTCGTTCGACGAAAGCTTCACCGATCTTTCCTCGGTCAACGGCTGCGTGATCGTCAACGCCAACACCTGCAACAAGCTGCCATTCGAGATCATCGAGCTACGCGATCTCGTCGAGGAAGTGCTGAAGACCGACCCCGAGGACAGCGCGCTGCAGGTGACCGACAGTTTCACCAAGACCACGCTCATCCAGCTCAACCAGATCGCGCCAGCAGGCTTCGAGCCGCTGATCGACGAGCCGGTAACCGGCACGGGCAATGACGATCTGCTGGGTGAGGCGCGCGAAACGGGCGAGTGACTTGACCTGATGAGGGGGGGCGGGGCAATGGCTGATCCATGTCAGTCCACGGCCCCGCTCCCTTCGCGCCCTCCGCACCGCTCAAGCTGTTCAACAGCCTGACGCGCCAGCTTGAGGAATTCCAGCCCGTCCACGCAGGCGAGGCGCGTGTCTATTCCTGTGGGCCGACGGTCTACAACTACCCGCACATCGGCAACATGCGCGCCTATGTCTTCGCCGACATCCTTGGTCGCACGCTGTCGTTCAAGGGCCTGAAGCTCACCCACGTCATCAACATCACCGACGTCGGCCATCTGACCGACGACGCCGACGATGGCGAGGACAAGATGGAGAAGATGGCCAGGGCGCAGGCGCAGTCGATCTGGGACATCGCGCAGCACTATACCCAGGCCTACTGGGAGGACGTAAAGGCGCTCAACATCCGCCAGCCGGCACGGTGGACCATTGCCACCGAATACGTCCCGCAGATGATCGCCTTTGCCGAGAAGATCGCGGCCAGACACTGCTACGAACTTGACAGCGGCCTCTATTTCGATGTCTCGACCGTGGCCGACTACGGCCGCCTTGCCCGCGCCCAAACGGAAGACGGCGAGGGCCGGATCGAGGCCGTCGAAGGCAAGCGCAACGCTGCCGATTTCGCGATCTGGCGCAAGACCCCGCCGGGCGAGAAGCGCCAGATGGAGTGGGATTCGCCGTGGGGGAAGGGCGCTCCGGGCTGGCATCTCGAATGCTCGGTCATGTCCGGCGAAGTGCTCGGCTTCCCGTTCGACATCCACACCGGCGGCATCGACCACCGCGAGATCCACCACCCCAACGAGATTGCGCAGAACCAGGCATTTTGCTGCACAAACGGATTGGACCTCCCCGCCAATTCCGGCGCCCGGGTGTGGATGCACAACAACTTCCTCGTCGAACGCTCCGGCAAGATGAGCAAGTCCAGCGGCGAGTTCCTGCGGCTGCAGCTTCTGATCGACAAGGGTTACTCGCCGCTGGCCTACCGCCTGATGTGCTTGCAGGCCCATTATCGCAGCGAGCTGGAGTTCTCGTGGGAAGGGCTCTCTGCCGCTCTCACGCGCCTCAAGCGCATGCTGATTGCAGTGGGCCAGCTCAAGGAGCGGGCCGGGGAGGGAGGAGCCCAGCCCGGTCCGCGCTTTACGCCCTTCCTCGAACGCTTCGATGCAGCTGTGTCGGATGATCTCAACACCCCGGTCGCGCTTACCGTGTTCGAAGAAGTGCTCGCGCTGAAAAAGGTCGACACCTCGGAAAAGCTCGCCGCGCTGGCAGCGATGGACGCCGTGCTCGGTCTCGGTCTGCTGTCGCTCGATCGTAAGGCGCTTCGCCTCAAACCCAAGGGTGTCGAGATCGCGGAGACGGAAATCGAAGCTGCTCTCGAAGCCCGCAAGGCCGCGCGGGCGGACAAGGACTTCGCCCGCTCCGACGCCCTGCGCGATGACCTTGCCGCCAAGGGCGTGGAGGTCATGGACGGTGACCCGCTCGGTTGGGAATGGAAGCTCGTCTGAACGGGTTTCAATCCGAAATCGATAGGCTAAGTCTCTCGCAAATGTTTTCGGGAGAGAGTTAAGCATGACCGTCCTCGTGATGAACGCCATGGCAGCGCCGCTGATCGAGCCGCACCTGCCCGACTGGGTCGAGCCGCGCTATTTCCGCAGCGCCGAGGAATTGTTCGGCCTGGCTCCCGAGGCGGAGATCGGCTGGTTCGACCTTTACCAGCCCGGCGGCATGGACAAGGCGATCCGGCTGGCGACACGGCTCAAGTGGCTCAACTCGGTCTATGCCGGCGTCGATTTCTTCCCTCTGGATGTGCTTCGCGAACGCGGCGTGATCTTCACCAACGGTACCGGCATCAACGCCATCACCATCGCCGAATATGTCGTGATGGGCATGCTCACCGTGGCCAAGGGCTACCGCGAAGTCGTGCGTTCGCAGGACCGGCACGAATGGCTGCTCGACAGTCCCGGCAAGGTCGAACTCGCCGGCAGCCGGGCGCTGATCCTTGGCTATGGCGCCATCGGCCAGAAGGTGGAGCGCATGCTGCAAGGCTTCGATGTCGACGTGGTGAAGGTACGACGGTCGCAGGGAGAGGGCACGCTCGGTCCCGACGAGTGGCGCAGTCAGCTCGGCACCTTCGACTGGGTGATCCTCGCCGTGCCCGCCACGCCCGAAACCGAAGGCATGATCGGCGCGGCAGAGATTGCCGCGATGAAGCCCGGCTCCACGCTGGTCAATGTCGCAAGAGGCAGCGTCGTCGATCAGGAAGCGTTGATTGCGGGCCTGAAGGAAGGCCGCCCGGGTCACGCCTTCCTCGATGTCGTCAGCCCCGAACCCCTGCCGGCGGATCACCCGCTGTGGGACGTGCCCAATGCCCACATCACCAGCCATCTATCCGGCCGTGCGCAGACCCGGATGTTCGAGCGTTCGGTCACGCGTTTTCTCCAGAACCTCGCCCGCTTCCGCGCAGGCGAGCCGCTCCAGCCGCAGGTCGATCTTTCGCTCGGCTATTGACGGCGGGGCGTGACAGCGGCGCGCACCTTTGATAGCCATGCGGGCAAGGGCAGGCGCGGGGGCCATAACGACACGCGCCGGGAACTTGCCCTGTGGTCGCATCCGAGTTGGGGAGGGTAACGCAGCCTTGGCCGCGCGTTCCCGTTTATGGAGCGACCAAAAATGGCCGAAGGCAAGAAGGCGTCAGACCTGTTCATCGAGTGCCTTGAGGAAGAAGGCTGCGAATACATTTTCGGCGTTCCGGGCGAAGAGAATCTCGATTTCCTCGATTCGCTGTCACGCTCGAAGAAGATCAAGCTGATCCTCACGCGCCATGAACAGGGTGCCGGCTTCATGGCCGCCACTTACGGCCGCCACACCGGCAAGACGGGCGTCTGCATCGCGACGCTTGGGCCGGGCGCAACCAATTTCGTCACGGCTGCGGCCTACGCCACGCTTGGCGGCATGCCGATGCTGATGATCACTGGCCAGAAGCCGATCAAGAAGTCCAAGCAGGGCCGCTTCCAGATCCTCGACGTCGTCTCGATGATGGGGCCGATCACCAAGTTCACCCATCAGATGGCCTCGTCTGACAACATCCCCAGCCGCGTGCGCGAAGCCTATCGCCTCGCCGAGGAGGAGAAGCCCGGCGCAACGCATATCGAACTGCCCGAGGATATTGCCGACGAGCACACCGACTCCGTCCCCCTCAAGCGCAGTCTCGTCCGCCGCCCCAACGCCGATGCCAAATCGGTCGCACAGGCAGTGCACGCCCTGCAGAATGCCAAGGCTCCGGTTCTGGTCATCGGTGCGGGCGCAAATCGCAAGATGACCGGGAAGATGCTGCGCGAGTTTGTCGAGAAGACCGGTATCCCGTTCCTCACCACACAGCTCGGCAAGGGCGTGATCGACGAACGGCATCCGAAGTTTCTTGGCTGTGCCGCGCTTTCCGCTGGTGACTTCGTCCATCGCGCGGTCGAGGATGCCGACCTCATCATCAACGTCGGCCATGACGTGATCGAAAAGCCGCCGTTCTTCATGCGTGAAGGTGGCACGCCGGTCATCCACGTCTCGACGAAGACGGCAGAGGTCGATCCGGTCTATTTCCCCGCCATCGAGGTGATCGGCGATATCGCCAACGCCATCTGGCAGATGAAGGAAGCGGTCGAGCCGAACCCGGCCTGGAACTTCGATCACATGCTGGCCTATCGCGCCGCCGAGGTTGCCCACACCGCACCGCTCGCGGCGGATGCCCGCTTCCCGATCTTCCCGCCGCACCTCGTGCAGCAGATCCGCGATGCCCTGCCTGAGGACGCGATCATCTGCCTCGATAACGGCGTCTACAAGATCTGGTTCGCGCGCGGTTACACGGCCTACCACCCCAACACCGTGCTGCTCGACAATGCGCTGGCCACGATGGGCGCTGGCCTGCCCTCTGCAATGATGAGCGCGATGCTCTATCCCGAGCGCAAGGTCATGGCGATCTGCGGCGATGGCGGCTTCATGATGAACAGCCAGGAGATGGAAACCGCGGTCCGCCTTGGTCTCAACCTGACCGTGCTGATCCTCAACGACAGCGCCTATGGCATGATCCGCTGGAAGCAGGCCAATATGGGCTTCGAGGACTTCGGCCTGACCTACGGCAACCCCGATTTCGTGAAGTACGCCGAAAGCTACGGCGCGCACGGGCATCGCGTCACCAGTTCCGAACACCTCAAGGAATTGCTCGCCCATTGCCGCGATACGCCGGGCGTCCACCTCATCGATTGTCCGGTCGACTATTCGGAGAACGACCAGATTCTCAACAAGGATATCAAGGAACTGTCCAAGGCACTTTAGGGTTCAGGCGATTCATCATGTCGTCACCCCGGGCTGGACCCGGGGTCCCGCTTTCCCCCTGCGGCGGTTCGATAAATAGCGGGATCCCGGGTCAGCCCCGGGATGGCGTTGGAGGTTATCAAGTGTCACAGCTCAAGGACGTCTACCCGCTCTATCTCAACAACAAGGCCGTGCAGCCGAACACCGATCTTGCGGTGACCGACAAGTTCACCGGCGAAGTCGCTTTCCGCACTGCGCTCGCCACGCCCGACGTGATCGATGAAGCCATTGCCGGTGCCGTCCGCGCGGCTGAACCCATGGCCAAGCTGGCGTCCTACGAGAAGCGCGACGTGCTCGACCACTGCGTCCGCCGCTTTGCCGAGCGCAAGGACGAACTGGCCTATGCCCTGTGTGTCGAGGCCGGAAAGCCCATTGCCGATTCCGAAGGTGAGGTCGGTCGCCTGATCGACACCTTCCGCATCGCCGCCGAAGAAGCCACGCGCAACTACGGCGAAGTCCAGCCGCTCGATATCAGCCCCCGTGCCAAGGGCTACATGGGCATGTGGAAGCGCGTGCCGATCGGTCCGTGCAGCTTCATCTCGCCCTTCAACTTCCCGCTGAACCTCGCCGCGCACAAGATTGCCCCCGCCATTGCCATGGGCTGCCCGTTCGTGATGAAGCCCGCGTCGCTCACCCCGCTGGGCGCGATCATCATGGGCGAAGTGCTGGCGGAGTGTGATGTCCTGCCGGAAGGCGCATTCTCGATCCTGCCTGCCAGCCGCGATGGCGCCGATCTGTTCACAACCGATGACCGGCTCAAGCTCCTGTCCTTCACCGGCTCGCCGGGCGTCGGCTGGGAACTCAAGGCCAAGGCGGGCAAGAAGAAGGTCGTCCTCGAACTCGGCGGCAACGCAGCCGTGGTGGTCGACAAGGACGCCGATCTCGAACACGCGCTGGCCCGCATCATCTTCGGGGGTATTACCAGTCCGGCCAGTCGTGCATCCACGTCCAGCGCGTGATCATCCACGCCGACATCTACGACCAGTTCCGCGACATGCTTGCCGCCAAGGTCAAGACGCTGAAGTCTGGTGACCCCAAGAACCGCGATACCTTCATCGGTCCGATGATTTCGGCCAAGGAAGCCCAGCGCCTCAAGACCTGGATCGACGCTGCAGTCGCCGGTGGCGCCACGCTGCTCGCGGGCGGTGGCTGCGACGGCAACATGCTCGAAGCCACCCTGCTCGAAGGCTGCAGCCGCGATATGGACGTCTATACCGAAGAGGCCTTCGGTCCCGTCGTCATCCTGTCGAAGTTCACGGATTGGGATGCCGCGCTCGAGGAAGTGAACGACAGCAAGTTCGGGCTCCAGGCTGGTCTGTTCACGGCCGACATCCACAAGGTCATGGACGCCTGGGACAGGCTCGACGTCGGTGGCATCGTCGTCAACGACGTGTCCTCCTATCGCGTCGACAACATGCCCTATGGCGGGGTCAAGGATTCCGGCCTGGGCCGTGAAGGAATCCGCTTCGCCATGGAAGACATGTCCGAGATCCGGAACATGGTCATCCGCAGGAAGTGATTTCCGATGCAGAAAGATGCCAGTCTTTCCGATATGTTTCCAAAGTTTCTGATTAGCCACTTGAACCAAGGGGTAAGAGTGTCCTAACCTGAAGTTCAACGGGGTCGCATTGCAGCACTTCCGGCAAGAGCTATCGCACAAGGCAAAAGCCGCGCGATACGCAGGGCCGGTGGGGACGAGGGGCAATGCTGGGTACTATCTTGCGAATCAGGCAGCTCGCGGCAACTTGCCGGGCCCTACCGCGTTCCGCTGCCATGGCGATGGCGTTCTGCCTTGCCATGGCCGGAGCCGCGCTTGGTGTGTCGTCCCTGGTTTCACCATCGCTGCAGGCTCAAGGGACCGCTCCGGCGGTGCTGCGCGGCCACGTCGGTGTCGCGTCATGCGCAGGCTCTACCTGCCATGGCCGCAGCGTCGCCGATGGCGCTGTCGTTCGGCAGGACGAGCTCATGCGCTGGCAGGAAGATTCCTCGCCCTCGGGTGCGCACAGCCGTGCATGGCGCGTGATCCAGGAACCGCGCGGGCAGGCCATCGTCAGGCGGATGGGGCTCGATGCGGCTGGCGTTCAGCGTGAATGTGCCGGTTGCCACGCCTCGCCGGGTTCGGCGCGTCCTTCCGATGGCGTCGATTGCGAAGCGTGCCACGGCGCCTCGGGTGGCTGGCTCTCGTCCCACTACACCGTCGGCGCCAGCCACGCCCGCAACGTCGCCCAGGGCATGACCGATCTGACCCGCCCGCAAGTCAAGGCGCAGGTCTGCCTTGACTGCCATTTCTCGGGCGACGCCAGGGGGCAATTCATCGCCCATCGCATCATGGCCGCTGGCCACCCGCGCATCTCGTTCGAGCTGGACTTGTTTACCACGCTCCAGCAGCACCATGATGAGGACGCCGACTACGTTCAGCGCAAGGGCGGCAAGACCAACTCGATGCGCATGTGGGCCGTGGGGCAGGCTGAGGCCGTGAAGCGCAGCCTCGAACTCTACAGCCAGCCTGCTCGCGCCATGGATGGCATTTTCCCCGAGTTCACGTTCTACGATTGCCACTCCTGCCACCGCCGCATTTATGACGGTGAGGACGGAAACGTCACGGCAATCCGCAATCCCGGCCGCCCCATCGATCTCGGCACGCCACCGTATAACGACGAGAACATGATCATGCTGCTGGCCGCGGCACGTGTCATCGCGCCCGATGCCGCTGCCACGTTCGACGCACGGGCCAAGGCTTTCCACAAGGCGATGCTGGCCAACCGTGCCGAAACCGTCGCCGCGGCCCAGGCACTGCGCCAGTCTGCCGATGCGCTTTCTGCGCGCTTCGCCTCTGCCAGCTTCACGCGGGAGCAGACCTTCGCGATCATGGATTCGATTGCCAGCGACGCCATCGGCGAACGCTACACCGATTACGAAGGCGCGGTGCAGTCGGTCATGGCAGTCGACACGCTGCTCAACGGTCTCGTCAATCAAGGCATGGTTTCAGCAGGTTCCGCCAGCGGTCTGCGCGTGCAAATCAACCAGGCCTATGCCGCCGTGCGTGATCCGAACGGTTTCCAGCCTCTCGCATTCCGCCGCGCTCTGGGCAGCGCGGTACGATCCATCCGGAGCCTTCGCTGATGCGCATGCCGTTGGCTTTCCGGCAGACTACCGCCGTCGCACTCGCGCTCTCTCTCACCTTGTCTGGGTGCGGCGGCGGTGACTCAGGCTCGGGCGGGACATTTACGCCGACGCCTACCCCGACATCGTCTTCGCGCTTCTTCGCCGATCCCGCGCAGGAAGCCCTGACTGCGGCCGAAGTCCAGCAAATCATTGCGCAGGCGGTGGGAGAGGCGAAGGCGCTCAACTACCCGGCAATCATCGCAGTGGTCGATCGTGTCGGCAACGTCCTGGCCGTTTTCCGCATGAACGGGGCGGCAACGCGGATGATCATCAGCCCGCGCACCGCCACGGGCGAGATTTCGCCGCGTGAAGTCGACGCGCAGGGGCTTGAGGTCGAAGCGACGATGGGAGCCATTTCGAAGGCTGTCACCGCTGCGTACCTTTCGTCGAGCGGCAACGCCTTTTCCACCCGCACGGCCAGCATGATCGTGCAGGAGCATTTCCCGCCGGCGCCTAATACGCCGGGGCTTGAATCCGGCCCGCTCTTCGGCGTGCAGTTCAGCCAGCTGCCCTGTTCGGACCTTTCCGCCCGCTTCGCAACGGGCAACGCCGGGAGCGGGGCCTTCATCGGTCCCAAGCGCGCTCCGCTGGGGCTCGCCGCCGATCCGGGAGGACTGCCACTTTACAAGAACGGAGTCGTCGTTGGCGGCATCGGCGTGATGGCGGACGGCGATTACGCTTACGATCCCGATGTGACCGATGTTGATGGCGATCCTGAAGAATTCATGGCGCTCGCCGGCATTCAGGGCTTCGCACCGCCGGCTGAAATTCGCGCCGATCGCATCCCGGTGGATGGTTCCACCCTGCGCTTTGCGGATGCGCGGGTCGAAGGCCTTCACCCGCTCCAAACCAGCTTTTCCGCAATCAACAACTCGGCTGGCACTCTCATCCCGGTGCGTGGCTACTATGACGGAACCGCGGTTCTCGCCGGAACACCCTATGGAACCGAAGCGAGCGGCATTCGCCGTGCCACTTCCAGCGAGTTCTCGCTTGCTGATGCCTACGTGCTCAGCAACGGTTCTGGCGTAAACCGCTATCCCATCAAGCCCGGGACCGATTCTGCTGCGGTCGGCACGCCTTTGACTGCGGCCGAAGTGCGTGCCGTGCTGGAAGAAGCCTTCACGATCATGACGCGCGCCCGCGCGCAGATCCGCCGCCCGCTCGACAGCCGCGCACAGGTCTCGATTTCTGTTGTCGATACTTATGGCGAAGTGCTCGGCCTGGTCCGCGGCCCGGATGCACCGATCTTCGGTATCGACGTGTCGCTGCAGAAGGCTCGCACCGCAGCCTTCTTCTCGAACCCGGTCGCAGCCGAACAGCTTCTCGCCAATACCGATGCGGAAATCCCGGCTTTCGTTCAGCGCGCCCGCGATTTCCTCGGCGATCAGACTGCGTTGACCGGGAAGATCGCCTTTGCAGACCGTTCCGGCGGCAACTTGTCGCGTCCGTTCTTCCCGGATGGCGAGGTAGGGCGTCCCCACGGCCCGTTCTCGCGCCCGATCACCGATTTCAGTCCGCTTGCCACCGGTCTGCAGATCGCGCTGGTCAAAGCGAACCTGCTCCAGCACGCGGTCTTCGTCGAAGGCTCACTCAACGCGCGCGATGTCGTGCAGCGTTGCACTGCAGTGCCGGATACACCGACCGGCAAGAAGCGGCTGGCCAATGGCATCCAGATCTTCCCCGGCTCGGTTCCGATCTACCGCAATGGCAAGCTGGTCGGCGCTATCGGCATCTCCGGTGACGGTATCGATCAGGACGACATGATCGCGTTCCTCGGAACGCACAATGGCGGTGCCAAGGCGGGCACCATCGGTAACGCGCCAAAGGAAATCCGCGCCGATACCATCGTCGTGCCGGTCGGGCAGGGCGTTCGCCTGCGCTATGTGAACTGTCCCTTCGCGCCGTTCCTCGACACCACCGACCAGAATGTCTGCGAGGGCAAGTGATGCAGCAGGTCGCTCTCCTTCTCGCACCGGTCCTCGGCATCACCACGCCGCATGTCCAGCCGGCGCCGCTGACGTTCTACTTGCAGGACGCGTCAGGATCGGCGCCAGGAACTGCCGAACCCCAGCAAGCGCCGACGGTTGACAGCAAGGCGCCGTTGCCCGGTGGCGAGACCGACGCCGACGGCGCATTGATCGATGGACGCCGCCGGCCCGGTTTCAACAAGCAGCTTCCCGAGAAGGTCGAGCAGGACAATCCCGGTGCGGTCAATGCCCCGCCGCCCGAAGCCTTCTACGACAAGTACGATGGCGAAGGATCTGTGGGCGATCTCGGTCTGGACGTCTCCCTGCCTGACCGCTGGCGCATCATGTCGTCGCTCTGCCCGCAGAAGGACAGGGCAACCGGCAAGAAGGACCGCTCGCTCTACACGCTATTTCCGAAGCTCGAATATGTCTGCCATTCGCAGCTCGATCCGTTTCATCACAACCTGCTGAAGGGTGATCGTCCGCTTGCGCGCGGCAAGCGTCCCGGTTTCCTGAAGGGGGATGACTGGTACCTGCTGGCGGGCGCGGTTTCCGATACCGTGGTCGAACCGCGCAGTTTCCCGATCCCGGTTGGCAACCAGACGACGACCAACCCCGGCGAGATTGACACCTTCGGTCGCAGCCACAGCCTGGTCCTGTCACAGACCTTCATCGCCAGCCTTTCCCTGCTCAAGGGCATGACGGCCTACAAGCCGCCGGTGATCGAGTATCGCATCGCCGTCGCCGCGAACCTCAACCACGTTCAGGTGCCGGAGCGGCGCGTCCTGTTCGTTGAACCGTCAAAGGGCACCAGGCGCACCGATGGTTTCATTGGCCTGCAGGAAGCCTTCATCGACTACCACATCGGCCGGTTTGATACGAAGCGCTACGATTTCGTCTCCTTGCGTGCCGGCATCCAGCCGATGCAGTCGGACTTTCGCGGGTTCCTGTTCAACGACAACCAGTTGGGCGTGCGCCTCTTCGGCAACCGTGACAACAACCGCGTGCAGTTCAATCTCGCCGCGTTCTGGCGGCTGGAGAAGGAAACCAATTCGGGCCTGAACGATGTCAGCCGGGCGCCGCGCAACGATTGGGTGTTCATGGCGAACCTCTATCGCCAGGACTTTCCCTTTGTCGGCCTGACCAGCCAGGTCTCGGTCACCTACAACATGAATCGTGAACGCAACGAGATCACGGTCGACACCAACGGCTTCCCGGTCCGGCCCGCCCTGATTGGCGATCTGCGCGGCCGCGAGTACGACGTTGTCTATCTGGGTTACGCGGCTGACGGCCATATCGGTCGCCTCAACATCACCGCGCAGGCCTATGCCGCATTGGGTGAGGACCGGAATAACTTCCTCACCAGCCGCGCGGCCGAGATCAAGGCATTCATGGCCGCTGCCGAAGTGAGCTACGATTTCGACTGGACCCGCGTTCGTCTCTCGGGCCTTTGGGCCAGTGGCGACAGCGATCCTTATGACAAGACTGAAGGCGGCTTCGATGCCATCTTCGAAAATCCTCAGTTTGCCGGCGCTGATACCAGCTACTGGATCCGCCAGACGATTCCCTTCGCAGGCGGCGGCCGCAATATCTCGGTCAACGGTCGCAACGGCATCCTGAACTCGCTTCGCTCATCGAAGGAGCAGGGCCAGTCGAACTTCACTAATCCCGGCACCATGCTCGTCGGGCTCGGCACCGATTTCGATCTGACGCCCACCGTGCGCGTCTCGACCAACGTCAACCACCTGTGGTTCGAGAACACCAAGGTGCTGCAAGTCCTGCGCAACGAGGGTTCGATCCCCCGCGACATTGGCTGGGATGCTTCCGTCTCGGCAATCTGGCGGCCCAACGCTTCGCAGAACCTCGTCTTCCGCCTTTCGGGCGCCGTGCTCGATCCGGGGGCGGGCTTTGACGATCTCTTCGCCCAGATGGGCAAGGCAAGCCGCTTCTATTCCGTCCTCGCCAACGCGACTCTGGCCTTCTGATGACCCAGCCCATGACCGACACGCGCAGCTTCCGCAAACTCTCGCTGGCATGGCTGACCGCGGCACTTGCCGTGCTGCTGATCCCGAGCGCCCTTTACGCTTCGGGTGAAGAGAAAGCCCAGAAGGTCACGCATACCCGCGCCCCTGCTGCGCCGCGCGGCCAGCCCGGTGATACCGTCGAGGAACAGTGGGCCTACGTCGACAAGCAGAACGCAGGCTGCGTCAGCTGCCATACCAAGAGCGACCATCGCACCATGCACGCCAGCCCGGCCGTGGTGCTGTCCTGCGCCGATTGCCACGGCGGCAACACCAAGGTCATGGCGGACCGGTCATGGAACCGCAATTCGATCGATTATGTCGCGGCCATGAAGGACGCGCACGTCCTGCCGAAGTACCCGGCGGCATGGGGCTGGCCTTCCTCAGCCAACCCGAAGCGTTCCTACGCGCTCCTGGGCAAGGAAAGCCCCGAGTTCATCCGCTTCGTCAATCCGTCGGACTATCGCGTCGCCCGTGATTCCTGCGGCGCCTGCCACATGCAGATCATCGAGGCATCCGAACGCTCGCTGATGTCCACCGGCGCGATGCTGTGGGGCGGGGCGGCCTATAACAACGGCATTGTCCCCTTCAAGAACTACATGTTCGGTGAAAGCTTCACCCGCAATGGTGAGCCTGCCCTGCTCAAGTCGGCCTCGAAGGAGATCGGTGCGGACGGCAAGCCGATGTGGGGCACGGTCACGCCGAAGGAAAAGGCGCGCGGCGCGCTGCCGGTCATGTATCCGCTGCCGCGCTGGCACACGATTCCGCCGGGCGACGTGTTCCGCGTGTTCGAGGACGGCGGTCGCACCATCAACCCGCAGTTCCCCGAAATCGGCCTGCCCAACTCCACAGGTCTGATCCAGCGCCTCGACGAACCGGGGCGTCCTGATCTCAAGCAGTCCAACCGCGGCCCTGCCACGGGCCTGCGCGTCGCCATCCCGGTGCTCAACATCCACAAGACGCGCCTGAATGACCCGTTCCTGTTCCAGATGGGCACCAACGATCAGCCGGGCGACTATCGCTCCTCGGGCTGCGCGGCGTGCCACGTCATCTATGCGAATGACCGCGAACCGCGCCACTCGCTGAACTACGGCAAGTGCGGGCGGGACGGGCAGACCATCACTGCCGACCCGACGATCAATTCCCTGCGCGAAGGTCAGCACCGCAAGGGCGCTTACGGCTCCTACGACGCCGAAAAGGAAGAGCATCACGACAAGGTGCGCGGCACCGTGCTCGGCGGCAAGCGCGCCTATCTCGGCGGCGACCGGACCGATCCCGAACAATCGGCCGACATGGAAGGCGATTGCGCCCGCGCAATCACCTCGGCCGAACAGCTGGTCTATTCACCCGGCAAGGGCGTCGCGCCGCATGGCTCGATGGACCATGACAAGATGGACCAGGCTTCGGCCCACGCCATGGCCGGGCTCGACGCCAAGGGGCACCCGAAGAAGGATGCCCATGGCGAAGATGCGCACGAAGGCGCTGGCCCTGTCGCCATGCAGGATCGCGAACGCGGCCACCCGCTGGTCCACGCCTTCACCCGCGCCATCCCGACCGCGCAGTGCATGAACTGCCACATGCACCAGCCCAACATCTTCCTGAACTCCTACCTCGGCTACACGATGTGGGACTACGAATCCGACGCGCCGAGCATGTGGCCGGGGCCTGAGAACCGCGCGCCAAAACCTGCCAGCATGTCCGATGCGGACTACGCAAAGACGTTCAAGAAGCAGTTTTACCCGAACATCGACGAACAGCGCGAAGTGCTGGACCGCAATCCTGAGGGCGCGTCCACCCGCGGCCTCTGGCGCGACGTCGAATTCCTGCGCAACGTCTATGACCTGAACGACAAGCTGGAACGCACCCAGTTTGCCGATTATCACGGCCATGGCTGGAACTTCCGCGCCATCCTCAAGCGCGACCGTCGCGGCAACCTGCTCGACGATGAAGGGGATATGTCCTCCTACGGCACCGACAAGGCGCACATCATCTCGCCTGACGATCCGGAAAAGTTCCGCAAGGCCGGAGAGGGCAAGTTCGTCGAACCGGGTGAGAGCAATCCCGGCAAGGCCGTCCACATGATGGACATCCACGCCCAGATCGGCATGCAGTGCGCCGATTGCCACTTCTCGCAGGACAGCCACGGCAACGGCATGATCTATGGCGAGGTTGCCAATGCGGTCGAGATCGGCTGCAAGGACTGCCATGGCACGCCCGACAACTACCCGACGCTGCTGACCTCGAACATGGCGGCCCCTGAAAAGGGCAACAACCTTGCCCTGCTGCGCAACGCCGATGGCCAGCGCCGCTTCGAATGGTTCAACGAGGCCGATGGCCGTCGCGTGCTGATCCAGCGCTCGATCATCGATCCCAACCTGTCGTGGCGCGTCAGCCTGGTGAAGGATTCGGTCGACGCGCGCTTTGCCGGCAAGATGGACGCCACCGGCAAGCCGATCTTCAATCCCAAGGCCGCGCGCGCCAAGCTGATGGCAAAGTCTGCCTCGGACGACGGGGTCTACAAGTTCGGCACCGGCGTTGCCAAGGAAGCGCGCGCCCATCGTGACGACGATATGGCCTGTTTCACCTGTCACCTGTCGTGGACCACCTCGTGCGCCGGCTGCCATTTGCCGATCGAGGCGAACTGGAAGTCGGCCACCCACAAGTACGAGGAAGACTACACCCGCAACTACGCGACCTATAATCCCCAGGTTGCGCGCGATGACATGTTCCAGCTGGGCAAGCACCAGCGCAACAAGTCGTCGGGTTCGGATCCGGTGCAGTATGATGCCTCGGGCAATCCGGTCTCGGGCAAGGCGATAACCGCGCCGATCCGCTCGACCTCGGCGCTGATCCTGTCGTCGACCAACATCAACCGCGAACGCATCTACGTGCAGCAGCCGCCGATTTCCTCGATCGGCTACTCGTCCCAGGCTTTCGCGCCGCACTTCCCGCACACCGTTCGCAAGAACGAGACCAAGCAGTGCACCGATTGCCACGTCAGCCAGGACGAGGACAACAACGCCACGATGGCGCAATTGCTCTTGCTCGGCACCAACTACGTCAACTTCGTCGGCATGAATGCCTGGTTCGGTCTCGACGGCGGTTTCGAAGCTATCCGCGTCACCGAATGGGACGAACCGCAAGCGGTGATCGGCTCCTACCTGCATCGCTATGCCTATCCGGATTACTGGAAAGCTCACGTCGAGGATAACGGGCGCGAACTGAAGAACTGGACCCGCGGCAAGATCGTCGATGGCAAGCTTTCGGGTGAAACCACCGGGCAGGAACAGTTCGCCAACGTGGTGGAAGGCACCAAGGACGCGGTCCGCTGCCTGCAAATGCGCGGCGAGTACATGTACGTAGCCGAGGGCAAGGGCGGATTCCGCGCCTATGACATCGCCGCGATTGGCAACAAGGGCTTCTCGGAACGCATTGTCACTGCGCCGTTCTCGCCCTTGGGCCACGATACCCATGTCGCCACCACCAACGCGACCTGCATGGCCCTGCCGACCAACCAGTCGATTGCGCCCACGCGCAACACGCCCGAACTGCGCGGTCTTAATCAGGAGCAGCCGTTCTCGCCGATCTACAGCTATGCCTTCATCACCGATGCGGTCGAAGGTCTGATCGCGGTCAACGTCGATACGCTGGCCGACGGCGAATTTCGCAACAACTTCTTCAACCGCGCGCTGACCTTCAACCCGGACGGCGTGCTGACCGGTGCCCGCCATATCACTCTGGCCGGTGACTATGCCTACATTGTCACCGACAGGAATCTGGTCACCGTCCACCTGCCCAAGCCGTGGTCTTCGCAGAAGCCGTGCGAAGTCAGCGAGAAGAAGGGCGGCGAGACCTGTCTCGATCCGCGCATCACCTCGGTCGTGCCCCTGCGGGATCCCCGCGCCACGGCGGTGCAGTTCCGCTACCTCTGGGTGACGACGGCCAATGGCCTCGAACTGATGGACATCACCAACCTCGCCCAGCCCAAGGCCGTGCCCTCGGCTACCGTGCCGCTGGCCGACGCTCGGCGCGTCTACCTTGCGCGCACTTATGCCTATGTCGCGGCAAAGTCGCAGGGCTTGGTCATCGTCGACATCACCGCGCCAACGCGCCCGTCGATCTACACCAGCTATACCGCCGACGGGCAGCTGAACGATGCCGAGGACGTGATCGTCGCTTCGACCAACGCCTCGCTCTTCGCCTATGTCGCCGATGGCCGGAACGGGATGAAGGTGCTGCAGCTTACATCGCCCGCCAGCCAGCCGAACTTCTACGGCTTCTCGCCCGAACCCAAGCCGGAGCTCATCGCCTGGGCTCGCACACCGACACCGGCCCTGGCTCTGTCAAAGGGGCTGGATCGCGATCGCGGCGTCGATGAGACCGGCGGCCAGATGGCTGTCTTCGGCCGCCTTGGCTCCCGCCCGTTCACGCGGCCGGAGATGGAAGAGCTGTTCCTTAACAGCAAGGGCGATGTCTTCCGCGTGTCCAACGCTGTGGACATGAGCCTGTGGGTCGGCGCCAAACCGGCGCCGCTGCTCGCGAAGACGAACTGATCGGTTGGAGAGGAGAGCGGGTGCCTTGAGCGCTTGTGCCTTGCGTCCAGGCGCTTGAGAGCACCCGCCGATCTCTTCAGTCCTCGTCAAGCAGCAGGATCTCGCACTCCACTTCCATGAGCGGCGCGGGCAGAATCTCGTGGTCCACCCGGGTCACTGCGGCATCCGCCACCAGACGCCCGCGCAGCTTGAACTCGTGCTCGGGCAGGACCGCGATGAAGTTCTCACCGTCACTAACTGCCTCGCTGCCGGCAAAGCGCAGGACCAGCCGATGCCGCGCACCCGAGAACGTGATACTCGCCCATGGTGTCTCGTCATGGCTGATCACCTCGGCATGCGGCCCGCTGATCTCGCGCACCGCCCGCAGCAGGCGCTCGGCCGTCGACGGGCGAGGGGTGAGCGGGGGAGGAACGGTTTCACAAAGCGCCTTGGTCTCGAAAGCGTGAGGATCAAGCAGCATGGACATTCCCTCCGAAGTTGTTCATGAAATGTTCTATACGCTCCACCGTTCCGGAACGCGGCTCCCGGCCATTGCGCAGGTCCCCGACAAGACGGGGATCGCGGGCGGCAAGGCGGCCGAATTTGGTGACCGGCATGCCCGTCTGGCGAAGGAAGCTCTCGATCTTGCGAAGCAACATGGCGTTTCTTGACCTCCAGCTGCGGAGTCGTGGAGACGACTCGAAATAGGATTTTTCCTATGTTGATCTCCAAATCCTACAATGCTAGGAAAAGTCCTTCGAAATCGGAGTAAGGCGAAGATGGTCCCGGCAGACAACGAATCCGACGACGGCGCGCGCGCTCGTCTTGTCAGCCTTGCCACGCAGCGCGGCGTCAGCCTCTCGGCGCTCTCGGCGCTGATCGGTCGGAACACGACCTATCTCCAGCAATTCGTCCGCAAGGGCAGCCCGCGCAAGCTCGAAGAGAATGACCGCCGCACGCTGGCCGAATTCTTCGGCGTTCCGGAAAGCGAACTTGGTGCCTCTCCCCGCGGCGGTGTAATTACCGCCGGGCAGGGGGCACCGCGTGGCGTCACACCCCCTCGGGCCATTACCGCCGAATGGGCTGACATTCCCCGCCTGCCGCTGGGCGCGTCAGCTGGTCCCGGCACGCTCCCGGCAGAGGAAATTCCCTCCGGCCGCCTGCGCTTCAATCACCGTTGGCTCAAGGGGCAGGGGCTCGAGCCGGCAATGCTCTCGGTGATCGAAGTCGAAGGCGATTCGATGGAGCCAACCTTGCGCGATGGTGACGAGATCCTCGTCGACCGCACCCCGCGCCCCTTGCGCGCGGGGATCCATGTGATCCGGCTCGATGATGTGCTGCTGGTCAAGCGCCTCGAATCCGGCCCTGGCGGCATGGTTCGGATCATCTCCGACAATCCCGCCTATCCCCGTCTGGAGCGCCTGCTGAACGAGGTCGAACTGGTCGGCCGCGTCGTCTGGAAAGGCGGCCGACTCTAGGTGCGCAATTCCATGACGATCAGCGGATAGGGCCGCCCCTGGCTGTCCAACTCCTTGCGGCCGATCTCTCTAAAGCCCATCCGGCGGTAGAAGCCGCGCGCGCCTGCGTTCTGCTCGTTGACCTCAAGGCGCCGCGCTCCAAGAACCCGGGTTGCATGTTCGATCAAGGCTTTGCCAACCCCTTGGCCATGGCAGGCAGCATCAACGAACAGCGCTTCGACGCTTCCATCGTCCACGATCATGAAGCCCAAGGCACGGTCGCTCGCATCTACAGCGAGCGTCATGGGCGTTTCGGGAAGAAAGTCCGCAACTTCCGCGCCGATCGCCAGCCGGTCTTCAGCTGAAAGGAAATCGTGCGTGGCGTCCACGGCACAAGCCCAGATTTCCAGCGCTCGCTCGCCATCTTCAGGGAGGGAAGGGCGTATCGATATCATCGGGCAAGCTTAGGCACCGGACCGAAGCATTGCAATTGCGGTGCCTTCGCTCCAAATCGGCAGGCATGACCGAAGCCGCCACACAAACCGCCGCGCAGCCGCCCTTCAAGGTCGCGATCATCCCCGTCACGCCTTTGCAGCAGAACTGCACGCTGGTCTGGTGCACCAAGACCATGCGTGGTGCATTCATCGATGCCGGAGGCGATCTCGACAAACTGCGCAAGGCGATCGAGATGACCGGCGTCACAATCGAGAAGCTGCTCGTCACCCACGGCCATCTCGACCACTGCGGCAGCGTCGGAATTTTCGCGCGCGAACTCGGCGTGCCGATCGAAGGCCCGCAGGAAGCGGACCGCTTCTGGATCGCGCAACTCGATGAAGATTCGCAGCGCTGGGGCATTCCCGCCGAGGTGTTCGAGCCCACCCGCTGGCTCAACGATGGCGACAAGGTCACCGTAGGGGAAGTTGAGCTCGACGTGATTCACTGCCCCGGCCACACCCCCGGCCATGTCGTGTTCCATCACGCGCCGTCGCAGGTGGCAATCGTCGGCGACGTGCTGTTCCAGGGGTCGATTGGCCGCACCGATTTCCCAATGAGCAATCATCAGGACCTGATCGATTCAATCACGCAGAAGCTCTGGCCGCTCGGCAACGACGTGACCTTCGTTCCCGGCCACGGCCCCAACAGCACGTTCGGCCGTGAACGCCAGACCAATGCCTATGTCAGCGATTATGCCCTGAGCTGAGGAATATCCCCTCCCGCACGCAGGAGGGGCTGGGGGTGGGCATGTCGCTGCACCACCCCTGCAACTCTCACATGTCCAAGGCGATCGACACCGCCCAGACGCCAAGTCCAAGCTGGGTCAGCATGGTCGTGAGCGTGCCGACACCGCGCAGGAAGCCCAGCGGCCCGCCGTCCATGCCGATGCCGTGGCCGACGCGGCCCAGCAGATAGACCGCCGCCGCGCCCATCAGGTAAGGATTGCCGGTCCGCGCAAGCTCGACCGCCGCGATCAGCACGAGCACTATGGGCGTGTTCTCGACAAAATTCGCCTGCGCCCGCATCCGCGCGATCAGGTCCATGTCGCCGCCATCGCCGATGCTGATTTTCTTGGCGGCGCGAACCATGCCGCAACGGATCGAAAGCCAGATGTTGATCGCCGCCGCGGCCGCAGCCGCGCACAGCGTGATTGGCAGTATAAGCATGCTTTCAGGTACTCCCCTTGTGTTTGTCCGTCCTGGGATCTGGGGCCGAGGCTAGCGCGGGCGCGCTTGCAAAGCACCAGAAAATCCGTATAGGCGCGCCTTCGCCCAGTGATTGGCGAATCCCGTGTCTGTCTGGCGTCCTTCGCCGCGTACGGGTCCTGCCGCAAACAGGGCTTGTGCGATGGACCGGTTTTCCCTATCGCGCCCGCAACAAAACTACGCAATTCTAAGAACAGGTGCCGAGATGGCCGTCCCCAAAAGAAAGACTTCGCCCTCACGCCGTGGCATGCGCCGCAGTCATGACGCCCTCAGCGTCGAAGCGTTCCACGAATGCTCCAACTGCGGTGAACTCAAGCGCCCGCACAACCTGTGCAACGCTTGCGGTCACTACAACGGTCGCGAAGTCATCGCCGTCGGGCTCTAAGCCTTAAAACGGGGGGACTGAGGACATGAGCCTGCCGCGTATCGCCGTCGATGCGATGGGCGGTGATGAGGGCGTGCGCGTGATGGTCGAAGGCGCGGCGCTTGCCCGTCGTCGCCATGACCGTTTCAAGTTCCTCCTCGTTGGTGACGAGGGCCGCATCAAGCAGGCCCTCGAAAACCACCCCAATCTTCGCGAGGCTTCGGAAATCCTTCACGCGCCCGACGTTGTGTCGGGTGACGAGAAGCCGACCCAGGCCCTCCGCCGCGCCAAGACCACGTCGATGGGTCTGGCGATCAACGCGGTGAAGCAGGGTCATGCCGGCGCTGCTGTCAGCGCGGGCAACACCGGCGCGCTCATGGCCATGGCCAAGCTCGCCTTGCGCACCATGCCCGGCATCGATCGCCCCGCGCTTTCGGCCCTGCTGCCGACGCTTGGCGAGCACGACCTGATCATGCTCGATCTCGGTGCCAACACCGATTGCGATGCCCGCAACCTCGTGCAGTTTGCGATCATGGGCGCGGCTTATGCCCGCATCGTCAACGGCCTTGAATCCCCGCGCGTGCGCCTCCTCAACATCGGCACTGAAGAGACCAAGGGCACCGATTCCCTGCGCGATGCCGCCACCCAACTCAAGGCGCTGGGCGAAGACCTCGCGCTCAGCTTCGATGGATTTACCGAGGCCGACAAGCTTTCGCGCGGCGATTGCGATGTCGTCGTCACCGATGGCTTCTCCGGCAATATCGCATTGAAGTCGATGGAGGGCGCGGCCCGCTTCGTCGCCGATCTGCTCCGTCGCAGCTTCTCCTCGTCGCTGCGCTCGAAGTTCGGATTCCTGATCTCGCGCCCCGCCACCGAGCTGCTCAAGCACCATCTTGATCCCAACAACCATAACGGCGCGGTCTTCCTCGGCCTCAACGGCGTGGTTGTGAAAAGCCACGGCAGCGCATCTGCGCTCGGCGTCGCCAATGCCGTAGCCGTCACGGCCCGCCTGCTGGAGGAAAACCTGACCGAGCGTATCGAAGCCGACCTCGCGCGCCTTGGCGCCGAGACGATCAGGACTTCTGGCCGCACCTCCGGTCGCGGTGGCCGCAGCGCGGCCCCTGCCGCAACCGGTGAGGACGCGGCATGACCCTACGTTCGATCATCCGTGGCAGTGGCTCGGCCCTGCCAAAGCGCTGCGTCACCAACGCCGAAATGGCGACGATGGTCGATACGACCGACGAATGGATCGTCGAGCGCACCGGCATCCGCCAACGCTATATTGCCGGGGAAGGGGAGACCACGTCTACCCTCGCCACTGCGGCTGCCCGTCGTGCGCTCGAAGCGGCTGGCGTGGATGCTGCGAAGGTCGATCTGATCGTCCTTGCCACGGCAACGCCCGACCAGACCTTTCCGGCCACCGCCACCATTGTCCAGCACAACTTGGGCTGCAACGGTGGCATCGCGTTCGATGTCGCGGCGGTTTGCTCGGGCTTCCTTTACGCCATGGCCACTGCGGATTCGATGATCCGTACCGGGATGGCCAAGTGCGCGCTGGTGATCGGCGCCGAGACTTTCAGCAAGATTCTCGATTGGGAAGATCGCACCACCTGTGTGCTGTTCGGCGATGGCGCAGGCGCCATCGTGCTCGAAGCGCAGGACGTTGACGAAGCCGATCCCAAGGCGCCTGGCGTACTGGCTTCACGCCTCCATGCCGATGGTGCGCACAACGAGCTGCTCTATGTCGATGGCGGTCCGTCCACCACCGGCACGGTCGGCAAGGTCCGCATGAAAGGCCGCGAGGTGTTTCGCCACGCGGTCACCAATCTCGCCAATGTCCTGCGCGAAGTGCTTGAAACCACGGGCCACGCTGCGGAAGAGATTGACTGGGTCGTGCCGCACCAGGCCAACTTTCGCATCCTCGATGCCACCGCGCGCAAGCTTGACCTTCCCGCCGAAAAGGTGGTCGTCACAGTCGATCAGCACGCCAATACCAGTGCGGCCTCGGTTCCGCTCGCGTTCGATGTCGCGATGCGCGATGGCCGCATCAAGCAGGGCGATCTGGTGATGTTCGAAGCCATGGGCGGGGGCTTCACCTGGGGCGCCAGCCTCGCTCGGATCTGACCGGCACGGCCCGTCCCGCGCTGGCGCAGTCTTATCGTTAGCAAGCAATGGATTGCATTGCGTTCCGCAGAATCAGCGTTATTGTCGCTCGCCTTGGCGTCTTCTGACTTCTGGGGGAATAAAGGATGCGTTCTGTAGGTACACTGACCCGGGCCGACCTGGCCGAGAGCATCAACCGTCGCGTTGGGCTGTCGCGCGCGGATTCGCTCGAAATGGTTGAATCCATCCTGCAGCACATGTGCAATGCACTGGCTGAGGGTGAAAACGTGAAGATTTCGGGCTTCGGCACCTTCCTGCTGCGCGACAAGGCGGAGCGGATCGGCCGCAATCCCAAGACCGGCATCGAAGTGCCGATCACGCCGCGCCGCGTCCTCAGCTTCCGCGCCAGCCAGATGCTGAAGGACCGCATCGGCCAGGGCTGATCGCCAGCGGATGAGCGTCCCCGAACTTCCCGATGCCGGACCTGGCCCGGACGACGGTAAAGACCCGGCAGCTTTCCGCACCATCGGCGAAGTGGCCAAGGCGCTCGGCATCCGTCAGCACGTCCTGCGCTATTGGGAAGAGCAGTTTCCCATGCTCCGCCCGCTCACCCGAGCGGGCGGCCGCCGCTACTACCGCCCCGAAGACGTCGCCCTCATCACCGAGATCCACCGCCTCCTCCACAAGGAAGGCTTCACGATCAAGGGCGCAAGGCAAGCACTGCGGGGGAAGAAGGGCGCGGCTGCACCTGCAGCACCAGCGCCAGAACTGGCACCAACCACGACGGACAACCAATCCGCCGCCCCACTCCTGACCTACCTCCAATCCATCCGCGACCGGCTGGCCGCGGCATTGGAAGAGTAGGCTGCCCGCTTATACCGTTAGCGTTTGAACTGCTGCCTGAAGTGGATGCTTGGCCTCTTCGGAATGGCCGTTATTGATCGAGAGGCAGACCATCGCGAGCAGCAATGGGGGATTCAAATCGGAGTCCTGCTCTTTGAGGTTGGATCGCCAGTTTTCTCCCAAAAAATATCCTTGGCACCTTTCGCGATAAGCCAATCGTCCAGCAGCCATCCCAGCCCTTGGACCGCCGAAGTAGGCCCTAGGCTTGCGACGAAACGTCCCTGACCCGCATCGGCAAAATGCACGCGATGAAAGCGGTTCTTAAACCAAGACACCCAGACTGAGTGCTTACCGAACAAGGCGGGCAAGACGATTTTGCCTTTTCCTCTCAGATCTGCTCGGAACTCATGGGCAAACCACACGGGCGTCATATGGCTCCGAACTTCCGGCATTTCGAAACTCACGGTATCGCGCGCAAGCAAAGGTGTGTTCAGTGACTCGCCGTAGTCGGCCTGATCTTTCATTCCGGCTCTTGCCAGCCTTTCAAGCATCAAAGGATCACGACCACGATATCGAACACAATCCACTTCGCTAGCCCACATCGCGCGTATCGTCCTGTCGACCTCTTTGGGCGAGCAGGGCTGCCGGATCACAAAGCAGTAATCTTTACCTGTCTGGAATATCTCGGGCGCCACATCCTCTGGCACACCGCACAGGAGGCAGCAGTTGGCTTCAACGTAAAAGTCCCCGTCTTCCGCCATAGTCCTGTTCGTAGATAAGTATGTCTCTGCCATCCGCTAACGATAGCTGTTTGGATGGCGCGCTTCCACAAAAAGGCGCAGTCTTATTGCTGTGCAGTGGCCCCAACTAGCGTTTGAGTGGCGGAGTTCTCTTTGGCGAAAATTTGTCGACTAGCAACGTTGTCAGACATCGACTGGTTGCCCACTCACCAAACTCAATCCACCAACACCGGCCCCAACGTCGGATCCAGATCGCGCGGTCGCTTGATCTCCACCAACCGCGCGCAACCCTCGGTCACGTCAGCCCAGTCGTCCACATCAAGCTCCATCACCGCGAAGGTCGCGGTCGGGAACTTCTCTTCCACCACTTCGCGCAAAGGGCTTGAACCGTCGTCGGGTACGAGGTCGAAGATCAGGTCTTCCAGCCCCGGATTGTGCCCGATCATCAGCACGCTCTTGGGATCGCCGGACAGTTCCTTCAGCAGGTCGATCAGCGTAGCCGAGCTGGCAAGGTAGATGCGCCGGTCCCATTCAATCTTGAACGTACACTTCCACGCCTTGCTGCATTCCTCGACCGTCTCGGCCGCGCGCACGGCGGGGCTGGCGATCATGCGGTCGAAGGTGCGGCCGGTATCGCGGATATACTCGCCCATCGCCCGCGCACCGCGCTTGCCCCGCTCGTTGAGGGGGCGGTCGAAGTCCCGCGCGCGCGCATCGCTCCAGTCCGATTTGGCATGGCGGAAAAGGGCCAGTGTCTTCACGAAATCCCCTCGCGCGGCGTCTGTGCACTCTCCCGCCCAGAAACACTGGCACCGACGCTTTGTAAAGCCACATCGAGCGTCACCCGGCGGATCGGCGTGCCTGCCGGAAAGGCCGAGAGCAGCCGCGAGGGGAAGGCCGAGGACAGCACCACGAAGTGCCCCTTGTCCCCGGCGGAACGGATCAGCCGCCCAAACGCCTGCGCCAGCCGCGCCCGGATGATGCGGTCGTCATGCGCCTGTCCGCCCCCCGCCAGCCGCCGCGCGCGGTGCAGGATCGAAGGCTTGGGCCAGGGCACCTGCTCCATCACCACCAACCGCAGCGAATCCCCTGGCACGTCCACCCCGTCACGCAGGGCATCGGTGCCGAGCAGCGAGGCGCGAGGATCGTCGCGGAAGATGTCGACCAGCGTGCCGGTGTCGATCGGATCGACATGCTGCGCGAACAGCGGCAAGCCACCGCGCGCCAGCCGGTCGGCAATCCGCCCATAGACCGCGCGCAGCCGCCGGATCGCGGTGAACAGCCCCAGCGCCCCGCCGCCAGAAGCCTCGATCAGCCGCCCATAAGCCGCCGCCAGCGCCGGAATGTCGCCCTTGGGCACGTCGGTCACGATCAGCACTTCGGCCTGGGACGCGTAGTCGAACGGGCTGTCTGCCGTGAACAGGCGCGGGGCGATGTCGAGATGCGGCGCCCCGCTGCGCTCCACCGCGCTCGACCAGTCATCGCCATCGCGCAGCGTCGCCGAAGTCATCATCACCCCGTGCGAGGGCGCCAGCACGGCATTGGCAAAGGGCTTCATCGGATCGAGGTAATGCCGGTGCAGCCCCACGTCCCATTCGCGCCCGTCCGACCGCTCGACCGCGATCCAGTCGACAAAATCGGGATCGCCCGGACCGCCGAGCCGCGCCAGCAGCGCAATCCATTCCGCGATCAGGTCGCTACGCCAGCCAATCGCACTGCGCGCCCCCTCGATCCGCGCCCGCGCCGGCCCGTCGAGCCAGTCCGGCCCATCCTCGACAATCGCCTCGAGCCGCAAGCCCAAGCGCACCAGCGGCTTGCGCAGGGCCTCCAAAGCCTCCTGCGCTTGACCGGCCACCTCGATGAACCCGCCATCCAGCTGCGCGATTTCGGTCTCGAGCCCATAGCCCGCTTCCTGCCCGCCGCTCTCGTCGCGCGCATAGGCCAGCGCCCGCGCCGCGCTCAGCAGTTCCTCCAGCGGTCCCGAAGGCGTGCCTTCCACCACCCGCGCCAGCCAGCCTTCGGAGGGCAGGGCCTCAGCCGCCTCGCGCGCCTGCGCAATCGCGCGCTCGCCTTCCTCGTCGTAGCTCGCCACATCGGCCAGACGCGCTGAAAGCCCGCGCCGCCGCCCGCGCGATTTGCCCTCCGGCCCGATCACCCAGCGCCGCAGCTCGATCGTCTCCGCGCCGGTCAGCGCCGCCGAGAAGGTCGAATCCGCTGCCTCGAATACATGATGCCCTTCGTCGAACACGATCCGCGTCGGCCGCTGCGCCGCATCGCGCCCGCGCGCCGCGTTGACCATCACCAGCGCATGATTGGCAATCACCAGTTCCGCATCGGCAGAGGCCCGGGCCGCGCGCTCGATGAAGCACTTCCGGTAATGCGGGCACCCGGCATAGACGCATTCGCCGCGCTGGTCGGTCAGCGCCGCGATGCCGCGCTTGCGGAACAGCGTGCCCAGCCAGCCCGGCAGGTCGCCGCCGATCATGTCGCCATCCTGCGAATAGGCCGCCCACCGTGCCACCAGTTGCGCCAGGATCGCCGCCCGCCCGGCAAACCCGCCCTGCAGCGCGTCCTCCAGATTGAGCAGGCACAGGTAATTCTCGCGCCCCTTGCGCACCACCACCGGCGGCTTGCCGTTGCGCGTCGCAGGGAACGCCCGCCGGCTCTCGCGCCGCAGTTGCCGCTGCAGCGCCTTGGTATAGGTCGAAACCCACACCGTCCCGCCCGATTGCTCTGCCCACAGCGAGGACGGCGCGAGATAGCCGAAGGTCTTGCCCGTGCCAGTCCCCGCCTGCGCCAGCACGACATGCGGCTGGCTCTGGCCCTGCCGCGGCGCGAACATCCGCGAAGCCTCGCGCGCATAGTCCTGCTGCGTCGGTCGCGCCTCGGCCCCGGCGCCGGTCAGTTCGGCCAGCCGCGCTACCACCGCCGTCTCGCCCAGCACCACTTGCGCCGGCTGGGGCCGCTCGGCCGTTTCTTCCCACTCCGGCAGCTTGGCGAACAGCCACCGCTCCGCCCGGTCAGGCTTGCGAATGCGCGGGGTCAGCAAGGTCGCCCAAGGCCAGCGCATCCGCACCAGCGATTGCAGCGCCGTCCACGCGCCTTCGCGCTCGGCCCAGTCCGCACTCTCGCATGTGGCCAGCAAGGCCTCTGCCGCCTCCTGCAACAGCTGCGGCACCTTGTCGTCACCCGTCGGCTCGTCCAGCCCCAGCGCATGGGCGAGCCCCTTGGGCGTCGGCACCATGAAACGGGCGGGGTGGACGAAGGCGAACAGCTCCAGCAGATCCAGCCCGGACAGGTCCGGATAGCCCAGCCTGCTCGCCACCAGTGGTGCATTCAGCATCAGCAGCGGCGTATCGGCCGCCGCCACGATCGCCTCGCCTTTGCCAAGGCCGCGCGTGGCAAAGCCGTCGCGCAGCCAGCACCCGCCATGGCTTGCATGAATCGCTGGCAGATTGAGGGCAGGGCGCTCCGTCACCATTGTGCGTTAGAACAGGAATGGAACACCGGGCAAGCCTGCATGGCACCAAAAGCAAACCTTTCACCGTGATTTGCCACGACCCTTAATACCTGCGTCCGCCCGCCGTCCTTCTCCACAGCAACCAATACCGGCGTGTCCAATCAGATGCTCCGGCCCATAGTGGAGAATGGGAAATGGCAGTCATCAACACGAATATCAGCGCGGTCCGCGCGACCAATGCCTCGAACTCGGCCAACAAGATGCTTGGCACCGCGATGGAGCGTCTGTCGACCGGCAAGCGCATCAACGGAGCCAAGGACGATGCCGCAGGCCTCGCCATCAGCACGACCATGACCTCGCAGATCAAGGGCATGGGCCAGGGCGTGCGCAACTCGAACGACGGCATCAGCCTTGCCCAGACCGCAGACGGTGCGCTCAACGAGGTCACCGCGATGCTGCAGCGCATCCGCGAACTGGCCGTCCAGTCGGCCTCGGGCACCTATCAGGACGCCACTGACCGCGTCTACATGCAGAGCGAAGTCGATCAGCTGACCGCGCAGGTCGATCAGATCATCACCAACACCAATTTCAACGGCGTGCAGCTGTTTGATGGCAGCGTCACCTCGATCACGATCCAGGCTGGGTCCGATGCTTCGGACCAGGTCATCCTCGAGATCGCCGACCTCACCACGCTCGCTGCCTCGGGTGGTGCTGCCGGCTCCTACGACGTGTCGACGACCACCGCGGCCAACACCCTGCTCGGCACGCTGGACACGGAACTGGACTCGATCTCCGGCGCCCGTTCGCTGCTCGGTGCCGGTCAGAACCGTCTTGAATCGGTGATCAACAACCTCAACGACAACATCACCAACCTCTCGGATGCCCGCTCGCGCATTCTTGATACCGATTATTCGGCGGAAACCACCGCGATGGCCAAGGCCCAGATCCTTTCGCAGGCATCGACGGCCATGATTGCCCAGGCCAACCAGGCCCAGCAGAACGTGCTCTCGCTTCTGAAGTAAGCCTCCCTCAGAAGCCTCCACGGAAGGGCGGGATCGCGCATGCGCGGTCCCGCCCTTTCGTCGTCCGGTTATTCGCCGCCTTTTCACTTGCGCGCGCCGCCCCCACGCGCAAAAGGGCGGGCACCATGACAGACGCAATCAGCACCGCCGCCCAGACCTCCAAGGCTTGGCCCTTCGAGGAAGCCCGCAAGCTCATCAAGCGGTTCCCCGGCGGCAAACGCGATGCGAGCGGAGCGCTCGTGCCCGTCCTGTTCGAAACCGGCTATGGCCCCTCGGGCCTGCCGCACATCGGCACCTTCCAGGAAGTCCTGCGCACCACGCTGGTCCGCCGCGCCTATGAAGTGCTGACCGCCAATGAATCAGGGCAGGGCCATCCCACGCGCCTCGTCGCCTTCTCCGACGACATGGACGGCTTGCGCAAGGTCCCTGACAATGTGCCGAACAAGGCGCTGCTCGATGCCCACCTCGGCCATCCGCTCAGCCGCATCCCCGATCCGTTCGAGAAGTTCGAAAGCTTCGCCCATCACAACAACGCCATGCTGCGAGATTTTCTCGATCGCTTCGGCTTCGATTACGAGTTCGTCTCGGCCTCCGATCGCTACAATTCCGGCGCCTTCGACGAAGCATTGAAGGGCGTGCTGCGCAACTGGCAGGCGATCATGGACATCATGCTCCCCACCTTGCGCGAGGAACGCCGCAAGACCTACTCGCCGGTCCTGCCGGTTTCGCCGACCACCGGCGAAGTGCTGCAAGTGCCGGTCGAGGTGGTCGACGCCGAAGCCGGCATCGTTCGCTTCACCGACAGCAACGGCGAGACCATCGAGCACACAGTCCTCGGCGGCTGGTCCAAGCTGCAGTGGAAGGTCGATTGGGCCATGCGCTGGGTCGCACTGGGCGTCGATTACGAGATGTGCGGCAAGGACCTTACCGACAGCGTCACGCAGTCCGGCAAGATCGCGCGCGTGCTCGGCGGCCAGCGCCCCGAAGGCCTGATCTACGAACTCTTCCTTGATGAGAAGGGCGAGAAGATCTCGAAGTCCAAGGGTAACGGCCTGACCATCGAGCAGTGGCTCGAATACGGCAGCGAGGAAAGCCTCGGTTTCTACCTTTTCCGCGAACCCAAGAGCGCCAAGTCCCTCCACGTCGGCATCATCCCCCGCGCGGTCGACGAATACTGGCAGTTCCGCGAGAAGATCCCGACCCAGCCGATCGAACAGCAGCTGGGCAACCCGGTGTGGCACCTGCTGCGCACCAATGGTCCGGCGCAGGGTGAGGGCGACAAGCTCCCGGTCACCTACGGCCTGCTGCTCAATCTCGTCGGCGTGCTTGGCGCGCAGGCAACGCGCGATCAGGTCTGGTCCTATCTCGGCAACTATGTCGAGAACGCCGATCCTGCAGCGCACCCCGCGCTCGATGGCCTCGTCACCCGCGCACTGGCCTACAACCGCGATTTCATCGCCCCTACGCTGCAACGCCGCAAGCCCGAGGAGAACGAGGCCAGGGCGCTCGCCGCGCTCGACGAGGAACTCGCCGGCACGTCGGACGATGCCACCGCAGAGGAACTGCAGAACATCGTCTACGAGATCGGCAAGGACCCGCACTACGGCTTCGAGCAACTCCGCGACTGGTTCAAGTGCCTCTATGAAACCCTGCTCGGCTCCAGCGCGGGCCCTCGCATGGGCAGCTTCATCGCACTCTATGGTGTCGGCAATACCCGCAAGCTGATCGCCGAAGCGCTGGGCGATTGATCTAGGGTCCTGACCCTAACGGGCAGCGCGGGTGCGAGCGATCCACCCGCGCACCTTGCCTTCCAGCACCTTCATCGGCAGCGCTCCCGATCCCAGCACCTGATCGTGGAATGCGCGAATGTCGAATTTGCGGCCAAGCGCGTTTTCGGCCTCCTTGCGCAGCCGCTGGATCGTAAGCGCTCCGATCTTGTACGATAGCGCTTGCCCCGGAATTGCTATGTAGCGGTCCACTTCCGCCTCGGCGTCGCTGCGGCCCATGCCCGAATTGGTCAGCATGTAATCCACCGCCTGATCGCGGGTCCACCCTTTCGCGTGCAGCCCGGTATCCACTACCAGCCGCATCGCACGCAGCATCTCGTCGTCCAGCGTGCCCCAATGCTGCATCGGGTCCTTGTAGAGGCCCATCTCGAACCCCAGCGTCTCGGCGTAGAGCGCCCAGCCTTCGATGTAGGCGTTGTTGCCGCCAAAGCGCTGGAAATCCGGCAGGGCTGTGTTCTCCTGCGCAAGGCTGATCTGGAAATGATGGCCCGGCGCGCCCTCGTGCAGGTAAAGCGTGGTCACGCCCGTCAGGTAGCGGCTCTTGAGGTCGTATGTGTTGAAGAAGAACGTTCCGGGCTGCACGCCATCGGGCGTCCCTTGCGCATAGCTGCCGCCGGCTTCGAACTTTGCGCGATAGGCAGGGTAGGGCTGGATCTGCAGAGGCGTGCGGGGCAGATGCAGGAAGTAGTGCGGCGCCAGCGCGTCAACCTTGCGGCCGACAGCGCGAAATCCATCCGCTAGCTGTTGCTCGGTCTTGGGGTGATAGCGCGGATTGGTCCGCAGATCGTCGAAAAACCCACGCAAGGGCCCGGTATAGCCCAGCTCCGTCTTGACCTGCTCCATCTCGGTCTGGATCCGCGACACTTCGCCCAGACCCATGGCGTGTACGGTCTCGGGATCAAGATCGAGCGTGGTATAGGCCCGGATCAGCTCGCGGTAGAGCGGGCCGCCTCCGCGCAAGGCCGAAAGGCCCACCTGCTCACGCGCTGCAGAGCGGTAATCGTCTGCCAGAAACCGGCGGAGCTTGCGGTAGGCCGGATAGATGTCGCGCCGGGTGACGGCGTACAGATCCTTGCGCAGTCGCAGCTTTTCCGCGTTCGAAAAGCTGCTCGGAAAGCTCCGCGCTGGACTGGTGAAGGGCGATCGCTCGACCGGCTGGGCCAGCAGCGCATCGATCTGCGCGATCATGTTGTCCACCGTCAGCCGGGGTTCAGTCACGCCGCTTGCCATTCCCTCGCGGAAACGCGCAGTAGCCTGATCGAAGACGCGCCCGAGCACGCGGTGCCGTGCGATCAGCAACTCGTAATCGCTTGTGGTCTCCAGGGCGATACCGCTGCCCGGCGATGAAAGTTCGGGGTAGGAAACGTGGAAACCGCCGAAGTGATTGAACGGGCGGACCTCGGTCAACGCCAGGAGGTCGGGTTGCAGCAGTGCGGCGTCGGCGCTTTTTGCATCGATCAGCACTTCGCGCGAAAGGCGGTGCGGCTCGTCCAGTTTGCCGGGGGTGATTTGCCGCAACCGTGCCAGCACTTGCGCATTTGCCTCGCGCCGCGCCCTTGCCAGTTCGGGCGAGAACAGCTGGAGGAAAGCCTCGACCGAAACGCGCTGGCCTTGCTGCAGGGCGCCAACCGGGTCGAGCGCGAAACCTTGCCGCATTTCATCGGCAAAGATCCGCTCCAGCTGGGCGTTTTCGGAAAGACCGCTTTGCGCCTGCGGGCCATTGTCGATCTGCGCCGCGACAACGGAAGGGGCTGCTGTCTCAGCTGCAGCATGGCTCATGCCCGGCTGCAGCAAAGCCAGAGCGATCAGGCCGTGCCAGGCCCCCCGTTTCAATGCCATGGGCGCGACCTGTACCACTTCGTCAGGACATACTTCTTTCCGCGCACGACCGGGGTTCCGGCGTGCAGGGCATCGGGATTTGGTGTGCCATCGGGCTTCATGTTGTTCCAGAGCAACAGCGCACCCGGTTGCGGCGGGATGGAAAGGTTGACGCGGGTGAAGTCGGTCGTCCCGCCTTCCTCCACGGCGTTGAGATACGCCATGGCCGTCCAACTACGCTGGCCGCCGCGTTTCTGTTCCGTATCCCAGAAATGCTGCGAAGGCAGAAAGTGGTCATAATGGCCACGGAACTCCTGTCCCGGTTCATACCGCTGCCCCTGGATCGTCTCGCCGAACGCCGGATCGATGCCGGTCAGGTCGTCGATGCGACGCTGCAGCATCAGGATGAAAGGGTCAAAGGGATCCACGTCCCCGGTATAGCTGGTTCGGCCGGTCGCGTCCGTGCCTTTGTAGGTGGGGGAAGGGCGCGCCACCTTGTCGACCATGGCGATCAGCCTTTCGCACTCGGCGGCTGAAAGGAAATCGGCCACACCAAAGATCTCGAGCCCATCCACCGGGATACGATAGGCGCCAGAGTCGTTTGCGAGACGCTTGCGGACTGTCTCCCCGATCGAACGCAGCGCCGAGGTCTCTGCATATGACTGACTCTTCTTTGAAAACAATCCCATGTTGCACGATCTCATGTTCGAATCGGCTCGTCACCGCCACCCAGTTCAATTGATCCGAACCGGACTAATACTATGGATTTGGCGAAGCTTTCTGCAGTCCTTTGCGTTAACCAAACTTCCTTATGAGGTCATCTCGGGTCACCAATAGATCATGAATGCTGTCAGACCTTCAAGGGTCGGGATCTGCACAGTCGCAATGCCATTTGTCGGCTTCGGGTGCCAGCATGCTTCTCGTGATTTCTTGTCACTCGCATGGAGCATTGCTTGGACGCTTACGTAGATCCCAACGCCGAAACCCTTCGGCTCGCCAAAGCGCTCTACAACCTGCGGCGCAAGCGCGACGAGGCGAGCGGACGGCCCGGCCTGTTCGCAGAACCCGGCTGGGACATCCTCCTCGACCTGTTCATCGCCGATTGCCGCCGCACCGATATCCAGGTGTCGAGCGTGTGCCTCGATGCAGGCATCCCGTCGACCACGATCCTGCGCTGGATCGCCCGTCTCGAGGATGAAGGACTGATCTTCCGCGAACCCGATACGACCGACGCGCGCCGCCGCTACGTGCGGCTGACCGGGCAGGGTCGGGAAATGATGCTCAACGTGCTGCGCACACTGGCAGAGCACAGCCAGGCCTGACCGGCCAAGAAAAAGGCCCCGCACCGCGTGGTGCAGGGGCCCGATGGGTTGGACGCCTTACCAGAAGAAATCGTGGATCACGTCCACCACTTCACCGGAATAGACGTCGACCAGCAGCACATCGTCCCAATAGCGCACCCAGCGATACGGCCCGTATGCAGGCGGCAGGCGGTAAGCCCAGGGATCGTTGATCCAGTAGTTCTGGCCATAGAAGCCAGAGTTCAGGAAAATGCCGATCGACAGGCGGCTGTAATTGTACCCGCGATAGGGCGAGTAGTACCGTGGCATCCGATAGATCCCGCGGTTCACGCTGCGGTAGTGGTTCCAGTTATAACGGTTGTCCCGCCGCCAGTCGTTGCTCCAGCGGCGATAGTCCCCGCGATAGCTGTTGCGCCAGTTGTCGCCGCGGCGATCGTCGCGCCGCCAGTTGTCGCGGTTCCAGTCACGACCGTCGCGGTTCCAGTCACGACCGTCGCGGTTCCAGTCACGACCGTCGCGGTTCCAGGTCCGGCCCTCGCGATCGCGGCTCCAGTTGCGCCCGTCCCGATCCCGGTTCCAGTCACGTCCGTCCCGATCCCGATCGCGGTTCCAATCCCGCCCGGCGTTCTGGTTGCCGGGGTTGGTTCCGTTCCACTGCCTGCCGTCCCAGCCGCGCTCGGGCACGGCGGGCCGGCCGGCGTTTTGTGCCGGTGCCGGACGGTTCACGGTGCCCGATTGCCAGTCGCGGCCCTGCGAGCGGCCCCAGTCCCGCTGCGAACCCTCGGTCCGCCCACGCCATGCCGGACGTGACTGATCTGGCCGTGCCTGCTCCGGCCGCGCCTGGGCCTGCGGATTGCTGCCGCCCCAGGCCGGCCGCTGCACTTGTGGAGTCTGCGGCCGCTGGACCTGCTGGTTGCGGAAATCGCCGCCACCGCGCCAGTTGCCACCACCACGGTTCTCGCCGCCGCCACGGCTTTCGCCACCGCGCTGCCAACCGCCGCCACGCTCTTCGCGCTGCGGCTGCTGGGCAAACGCCGTCGAGGGAATTGCTGTTGCGGTCATGGCCACAGCCAGTGCGTAAAGTGCACTGCTTCTGAAGATTGACTTGCCGGACATCGTGACCGACCCTTTCCCGATATGAAGAGCCGCGACACCCTTCGCAGCTTTAATACGATGGTAATAAACGATTCGCGCTGTCCGATATCTGAACCGGCTTGGTAGCCTTTCGTTCAGGTTCGCATGGGGAAAGATGAATGAAGTTGACGCTCGATAGCGTTCTTGCCGATGCCACCGATCGCCTCGCCAAGGCGGTGAAGCAGCGCCGCAGCGCGATGCATACGCCCGTCGTCGGCACCTCTGACGGCGATCTCAGGATCATGGTCCTGCGCGAGGCTACACCCGACCTGACCCTGCGTTTCCACACCGACCTGCGCAGTCCCAAGTGCGCCCTCATTGCAACTGGTGCCCCGGTCAGCATTCTTGCCTACGATCCAGAAACCCGCATCCAGCTCCGCATGCGCGGGGAAGGGCGCATTGAACATCACGGCGCCACCGCCGATGCCGCGTGGGAGCGCGCCACCGCCTCCAGCCGCCGCTGCTACCTCGCCGGCACCGGCCCCAGCGCTGAGGTGGAATCCGCCGGCCCGACCATTCCCGAACACCTCCGCCACCGCTCGCCGAGCATCGAGGAAACCTTGCCAGGCCGCGCCAACTTCGCCGTCTTGCTGGTCGAGGTGCGCTGCCTCGACTGGCTGCAACTCACCCACGAAGGTGGCACCCGCGCCCGCTTCACCCGCGCAGATGCAGCCTCGCCGTGGGAGGCGACTTGGCTCGCCCCCTGAAAGCGCAAGATCGGGAACGACAAGACCCGGCCAATGGGACATCACGGCAGTGCATGAGACCCGGAAGGACAAGCATGAAGCCTGACCAACGCAGCCGCTACGCCACTCGCATCGAACGCGCCATTGCCCTGCTCGAACGCCGTCTCTCCGCAGGCGACGTGCCAAGTCTCGCCGATCTGGCCGCCGAAGCTGCCATGTCCGAATATCACTTCCACCGCATCTTTCGACTGATGACCGGCGAAGCCCCCGGCGCCGCCATCACCCGCGCGCGCCTCGCCGGAAGCCTGCCCGCCCTATCGGCGCAAGGCATTGGCGCCGCCACCGGGCGGAGCGGCTATGCCACTTCGCAAGCCTATGCCCGCGCCCTGCGTACAGCGACGGGCCAGACGCCGTCTGCCCTCGGCAGTGACCCGCAAAGGCTCAGCAACACGGCCAAGGCCCTGGGCGAACCCCCATCAGACCCACAGAGCGCCCTGCGCATCGAGATCGTCGAACTCGCCCCGCTGCGTCTGCTCGCCGTCCGCAATGTGGGCGCTTATTCCGAACTCAACCGCGGCTTCGGACGCCTGTTCGAACTCGTGCTCGCCCAGATGGGGCCGGAAAGCCTGCAGGCGATCTGGGGCATGCCGCACGACGATCCCCGCCACGCTGCACCCGAAGCCTGCCGCTTTACCTGCGCGCTCGATACCGGCGGTCTTGGTAAACCGGCTGGCGATCTTGAAGCGCGCGACATCACGGGCGGCCCGCAGCTTTCGTTCTTCGCCACCGGCGATTACGACGACCTGCACGGCCTGATCGACACGCTCTACGCAGAATTGCTCGCGCGCGATCTCGAACTGGGCGAAGGGCCGGTCCTGATCAACTACCTCGACGACGCCGACGAGGTCGCCCCGCCACATCAGCGCGCGCAGGTCTATCTGCCGCTGGCGCTCGGCTGAGTGAGGAAGCCATGAAGCTGATCACATCCATCTCCGCCGCCCTGCTTCTCGCTACCGGCACTGCTCACGCCGCACCGCCCGCCACACTGGCCGACGTTGCCTGGCTGCAAGGCTCCTGGGAAGGCGAGGGTATCGAGGGCGCACCCGCGCTCGAAGCCTATGCCCCGGCGGCAGGCGGCCAGATGGTGGGCCACTTCCGCCAGCTGAACAAGGACGGCACGGTGATGTTCTACGAAATCATCACCATCGTCGAGGAGGGCGGCTCGCTCGCCTACCGCCTCAAGCACTTCAACGCCGATCTCACCGGCTGGGAGGAAGAGGACAAGGTGGTCTCCTTCCCCTGACCGGGCGCAAAGGAGACCGCCTCGATTTCTCGGGCCTCGTATATGAACGCACCGGCGTCGACACGATGACAGCCTCGGTCAAGGTCAGCGAAGGCGGCAAGACCGAAACCCTCGTCTTCCGCTTCCGCCGCAAGGGTTGATCCGAAAGCAGGATAGTTCACGCAGAGGCGCGGAGAAGCAAGGGAGACGCGGAGGATCAGCGCAGGCGGCGAAGCGGCTCCGAAGGTTCAACGTTTCCGCAAACTGCCACGTGAGATTGTAAGAGCGGCTTCGCCGCAATCGGGACCTCTCTGCGTCTCCCTTTTTTCTCCGCGCCTCTGCGTGAAACAGAAAACACCCCGCCAGCCGCATGGACCGACGGGGTGTCTCAATCACCAATCTGCGAAAAAATCAGCGCGTGCGCTTCTTGCCAAAGCGCGTCAGCGCGTCAGCTTCTTGTAAGCCAGCGCGGTCGGACGATCCGCCGCATCGCCCAGACGACGACGCTTGTCCTCTTCATAGGCCGCGAAGTTGCCTTCGAACCATTCGACGTGGCTGTTGCCTTCAAACGCAAGGATGTGCGTGGCCAGACGGTCGAGGAAGAAGCGGTCGTGCGAGATGACCACGGCGCAACCTGCGAAGTTCTCGATCGCGTCTTCCAGTGCCGCCAGCGTTTCGACGTCAAGGTCGTTGGTCGGCTCGTCGAGCAGCAGCACGTTGCCGCCGGCCTTGAGCATCTTGGCCATATGCACGCGGTTGCGCTCACCGCCCGAAAGCTTGCCGACGTTCTTCTGCTGGTCCGGACCCTTGAAGTTGAACGCGCCGACATAGGCACGCGTCGACATGTCCTGCCCGTTGACCTTCATGTAATCGAGGCCGTCCGAGATTTCCTGCCACACGTTGTTGGCCGGGTTCAGATCGTCGCGGCTCTGGTCGACATAGCCGAGGTGGACGGTCGAACCGATTTCCACGGTCCCGCTGTCCGGCGTTTCCTTGCCGGTCAGGATCTTGAACAGCGTGGACTTGCCCGCGCCGTTCGGTCCGATCACGCCGACGATGCCACCGGGCGGCAGCATGAACGAGAGGTCCTCGAACAGCAGCTTGTCGCCATAGGCCTTCGAGATGTTCTTCACCTCGATCACCTTGCCGCCAAGGCGCTCGGGCACCTGGATGACGATCTGGGCCTTGCCGACTGGGCGGTTGTCCTGGGCGTTCTGCAGTTCCTCGAATTTGCGGATACGCGCCTTGGACTTGGTCTGGCGCGCGGCCGGGGTCTGGCGGATCCACTCGAGTTCGCGCTGCAGCGCCTTCTGCTTGCCGCTTTCCTCGCGCTCTTCCTGGGCCATGCGCTTGGCCTTGGTCTCGAGGTAGGTCGAGTAGTTGCCCTCGTAGGGGAAGTACTTTCCGCGGTCGAGTTCGAGGATCCAGCCCACCACGTTGTCAAGGAAGTAGCGGTCGTGCGTGATCATCAGCACCGCGCCGGCATAGTCCTTGAGGTGGTTTTCCAGCCATTCGACGGATTCGGCGTCGAGGTGGTTGGTCGGTTCGTCCAGCAGCAGGATCGAAGGCTTCTGGATCAGCAGGCGGGTCAGCGCAATACGGCGCTTTTCACCGCCCGAAAGGCTCGCCACCGACCAGTCGCCCGGCGGACAGCGCAGCGCTTCCATCGCGATTTCGAGCTGGTTGTCGAGCGTCCAGCCATCGACCGCGTCAATCTTGTCCTGCAGCTCGGCCATCTCCGCGCCCAGCGCGTCGAAGTCGGCATCTTCCTCGGCCATCTCCATGCCGATCGCATTGAAGCGCTCGACCATGTCGGCGATCTCGCGCGCGCCGTCCTTGACGTTTTCGAGCACGGTCTTGCTCTCGTCGAGCTGCGGTTCCTGCTCGAGATAGCCGACGGTGATGTTCTCGCCCGGCCAGGCTTCGCCGGTGAAATCCTTGTCGATCCCGGCCATGATCTTGATAAGCGTCGATTTACCGGCACCGTTCGGACCGACGATGCCGATCTTGGCGCCCTGGTAGAACTGCAGGTTGATATTGCTCAGCACCGGCTTCTGCGCGCCGGGGAAGGTCTTCGTCATGTCCTTCATGACGTAGGCGTATTGGGCAGCCATCTCGGGTCCTTGGGTAGAAGGCAAAAACTGTTGCGCGCCCTCTATCCGAGCGCGAAGGGTCGGGCAAGCGGGGCTTGTGCGACAAGGGCGGCGGGCAGGGCTTGGCAGGCGGTGGGCCGGGCGATAGCACGGTTGCATGAGAAACAAAGCTCGCGCCCTCGCGCTCACCGCCACCCTATTCGCTTCAACTGCTTACGCCCAGGAAACGAGAGGCGACGTCGCGTGGGACCTGCTCGCCGGGCTCACCAGCGAAGTCGGCCCGCGCATGCCCGGTTCCGAAGCGGAAGCCCGCGCCCGCGTCTGGGCCGAAGCGCGACTGAAGGCGCTGGGCTTCAGCAAGGTCGCCGTCGAACCCTTCAGGATCCGCGGCTATGTGCGCGGGCGTGACGAAGCCAGCCTCCTTGCGCCCATCCCGTTCAGGCTCGCGGTCACGGCGCTGGGCTACAGCGGCACCACGACTGAAAAGGGCATCGAAGGCGAAGTCGTCTATTTCCCCACGCTCGATGCCCTCAAGGCCGCGCCAGCAGGCTCGCTCAACGGCAAGATCGCCTTCATCGACCACGCCATGAAGCGCAACCAGGACGGCAGCGGTTACGGTCCTTACGGTCAGGTCCGCCGCGCCGGTCCCGCCATCGCCTCCGGCAAGGGCGCGCTGGGCGTCGTGATCCGCTCGATCGGCACCGACAACCACCGCAACCCGCACACCGGCGGCACCACGTTTCCTGACGGAGTAAAACCGGTCCCGGCCGGCGCGGTTTCCAACCCCGATGCCGATCTGATCGCCCGCATCGCCCGCAGCGGCAAGCCGATCCGCCTGTCTTTGACGCTTACCGGCAAGACCACCGACAATCTGCCCTCGGGCAACGTCATCGGCGAACTTCCCGGCCGCGATCCCTCGCTCCCGCCGATCCTGCTCGGCTGCCACCTCGATAGCTGGGACCTCGGCACCGGCGCGATCGACGATGCGGCCGGCTGCGCGATCATCACCGCTGCCGCGCTGAAGGCGCAGGAAGGCGGGGCGCCGTTGCGCACTATCCGCGTCCTCTGGGCGGGCTCGGAGGAACTCGGCGGCTTCGGGGGCAAGGCCTACGCCGAAAAGCACACCGAACCCCACGCCCTTGCCATGGAAAGCGACTTCGGCGCCGCCCGCGTCTGGCGCGTCCAGTTCAACATGGCTGACAAGGCGCTGACCGATCGCCTCGCCGCCGCGCTGTCACCGATGGGCATCGTTCGCGGAAGCGGCAAGGCCGATGGCGGGACCGACGTCGAACCGGTGATCGAAAGGCAGAAGCTCGCCGTCGTCGATCTCAACCAGGACGGCACCCACTACTTCGATCTCCATCACACCCCGGACGACACTCTGGACAAGGTCGATCCCGCCGAATTGGCGCAAAATGTCGCGGCTTGGACCGAAGTGCTCAAGGTCGTCGCTAACGAGGCGGGGCCGATCGCTGCGGCACCCTGAAAGTGCATGGGCAAAGCCTCGCCGAGTTGGGGCTTTGCCTGCACGAATGGAGGGAGAGTTGGGGTAGAGTTATGGGGGAGTTGGGGTAGAGTTGGAAATGCTCTCCTCAGCCCTCCGGGAACTCCACCACCGTCGTCACGCCATTGCTGCCGTCGACGGAAATCGTACCGCCCAACTGGGTTGCAAAGCCCTTGGTGATCGCGGTGCCGAGGCCGTTGTGACGTGGGGTTCCGGCAGCCTCAGGTGCAAGGCCTTTGCCGTTATCGGCAATCGTCAGGCGCAGACGCCCCGCCGCGACGCGATCCAGCGTCAGCCGCACTTCACCGGCTGAACCCTCTGGAAAAGCGTGCTTTATCGAGTTGTTGAGCACCTCGGTGATGAGCAGCATCAGCGTCATCATCCGGTCAATCGCAAGGCGTGCATCGACGGCGCTGACGATCACCGTGACATGGCTGGCACCGGCAACGTCCTGCGCCTGCGCGACCACATTTTCGATCTGCTCGGGCAGGGCCAGCTCGCGCGCGGCCGGGTCGTAGAGCTGGCGGTGCACACGGCCCATCAGCTCGATCCGTTGGTCGGCGCTCTCAAGCAGTGCCAAGGCGGTCTCCGGCGCGCGTTCTATCTGGCGCCGCTTGATGCGCAGCATGGCCGAAACCGAGGCAAGATTGTTGGCGACGCGGTGCTGAAGTTCCTGAAAAAGCAGGGTTTGCTGGTCGGCCATGGCGGCAAGCTGGCGCTGGCTTTCGACCAGTTTCTCCTGCCGCTGCTGCAGCCCGTCGATCAGAAGGACATCCACAATCACCACTGCTGCGAAGAATAGCAGCGCGGTCGCCACTGGAGCAGAGAGCACAAAAGTATTCGCTGGCGGAATGAAAAAATACCATGAAGACAACAGACTAAGCACGCCACAGAGCGCGCCGGGGCCGCGTCCGGCAACAAATGCGGTGACGATCACGGCGGGAAAGAACGTCAGGAATGGGAAGCCGGGAGGTAGAAGATTGTCGGCTGCCTGCCTGAGTATCGTGGCGATTATCGCAAGGCCAATCGCTACGGCGTAGCCGGACAGCTTACCACGCAGGGGTCTGACAAGAGTTCGCGGAAATGCGGGCATATTAGCTCGACAAATGCCAGCGCTGGCGACGTATTGCAACGTAACATTTGCAACTTCTTGAAAAACAATGGCCCGGCATTCGATCGCCGGGCCACTAATTGTCTCGAGTATTTACTTTGGTTAAATGCGCTCGATAATGATTGCTGGCGCCATGCCGCCCGCAGCACACATCGTTACGAGGCCGTAGCGTCCGCCCGACCGCTCGAGTTCGTCGAGCGCGGTGCCGATCAGGATCGAACCGGTCGCGCCGATCGGATGGCCAAGCGCCATCGCGCCGCCGTTGATGTTCACCTTCTCGCGATCGAGTTCGAGGTCACGGATGAACTTTTCGGCAACGACAGCAAAGGCTTCGTTGATTTCCCAGACGTCGATGTCGTCCTTGCTCAGCCCCGCCTTGGCGAGCACTTTCTTCGCCGCAGGCACCGGCGCGTTGAGCATCAGCGTCGGGTCGTCGCCCTGGTTGGCATAAGCGACGATGCGGGCGCGCGGCTTGAGGCCATGCTTTTCGGCATAGGCGGGCGAGACGATCAGCAGCGCCGCCGCGCCATCGACCACGCCCGAGGAATTGCCGGCATGGTGGAAGTGCTGGATTTCCACGTCCGGGTAGCGGCGGTTGATCTGCTTGCGGAAGCTCGTGCCGCCGAGATCGAAGTCGGCAAGACCGGCAAAGCTCGGCTTCAGCGCGGCCAGGCCTTCGGCAGTGGTTTCAGGACGGGGGAATTCCTCGCGGTCAAGCGCAACCGAACCGTCCTCGTTCAGGACCGGCACGACCGACTTGTTGAAGCGGCCTTCCTTGATTGCCTTGTCGGCGCGCTGCTGGCTGACGAGGGCAAGCGCGTCGAGCGCTTCGCGGCTGATGCCTTCGATGCTGGCGATGGCATCGCCGCACACGCCCTGGTGCGACTGCGGGTGGATTGCGTCGAGCGCCATGTTGCCCGAACCCATGCCCAGAGGCTTGATCCCGGCATTGGCCTGTTCCGCGCCATGGGCGGCGGTGAAGCTCATCATCTCGGTGCCACCGGCGATGACGCAGTCTTCCATGCCCGACATGACCGAGGCGCAGGCAAGGTTCACCGAGGTGATGCCACCCCCGCAGAAGCGGTCAAGCGTCGTGCCCGATGCCTTGATGTCGTACCCCGCGGCCAGCGCCGCCATGCGGCCGAGGTCGCCGCCCTGCTTGCCGACCTGCGACGAGGTCGACCAGATGATGTCGTCGACCGTCGCGGTATCAAGGTTGTTGCGCTCCTTGAGCGCCTTGAGCACCGTGGCGGCAAGATGCTGCGGGTGCAGGTGCGACAGCGCGCCCTTGCCGGGCTTGCCGACCCCGCGCGGAGTGCGAACGGCATCGATGATATAGGCTTCGGGCATCGGGACTCTCTCCGTCATTGGGCTATTTAATCGACCGATTAACGCGTCCTGCCCGCTGGTGCAAGTCCAAAGCGGAAGGCTCGACACAGGCGCGGCGACGTGTCAGCTTGGTCAGATTCCAGCCATAGAGGCCCAGATGCTCCACCACGAACTGCTCGAACAGGCGCGCGGCTTTTCCGATGCGATCGTCACGCTGCGACGCGCGATCCATGCCGAACCCGAACTCGGCCTGCATACTCCGAAGACGCGCGACAAGGTGCGGGCGGCTTTGGCCCACCTGCCGCTGACCTGGCGCGAAGGGCCGTCGACAACCGGCCTGGTCGCCACGCTCAAGGGCGGAGCGGGGCCGGGGCGCCGCGTGCTGCTGCGCGGCGACATGGATGCGCTGCCGATGACCGAAGAGACCGGGCTCGATTTCTCCTCGACAATTCCCGGCGCCATGCATGCCTGTGGCCACGATACGCACACCGCCATGCTGGCAGGCGCGGCGGAGCTGCTCTGCGCGCGGGCCGACCAGCTGGCCGGCGAAGTGCAGTTCATGTTCCAGCCCGGCGAGGAGGGCTTTCACGGCGCGCGATACATGCTCGACGACGGGCTGATCGATCCGCTCCCCGACGCCGCCTTCGCACTGCACATCATGCCCAACAGTCCGCATGGCCTGGTTGCTGGCCGGGCAGGGCCGCTGCTCGCATCCGCGGACCAGTTCGACATCGTGGTGCAGGGGCGGGGCGGCCACGCCTCGATGCCGCACGATGCGCTCGACCCGGTGCCGGTGGCCTGCGAGATCGTCACCGCGCTCCAGACTGTCGTGACCCGAAAATTCCCGGTGAGCGATCCTGTCGTGGCCACCGTGGCGAAGATTGAGGCGGGAACGGCCCACAACGTGATCGCCGATCGGGTCGCCATGCGCGGCACGTTGCGCACGCTCTCTGCGGGCAATCGTGCGCGCCTGCATGAAGCGCTGCGGCTGGTGGCGACGAACATCGCCGCAGCCCACGGCATGACGGTCGAAGTGACGATCACGCCGGGGTTCCCTGTCACCGTGTGTGATGGACGTGCCGTCGACCTCGGGGAGAAGGTTGTTCGCGATCTTACGGGCGAGAGTGGCTTCCACCGGTTGGACGCCCCGATCATGGGGGCGGAAGACTTCTCCTATGTGCTCGAGAAAGTGCCCGGAGCGATGTTCTTCCTGGGCGTGGCCCACGAAGGCGCAGACTGGCGCTCTTGCTGTTCGATCCACTCCACCAGGATGATGGTGGACGAAAGCGTGCTGCCGCTCGGCACTGCGGTTCTGGCAGGGTGCGCCGTGCGGTTCCTGGCTGAGGGATTTGCAGCTTGATCTGGTGGAATGGCGAAAGGCCCTCGATCGAGCGGCTGACGAAATTGGGCAGCTCCTCGATGCCGGCCCATCTCGGCATCGAGTTTCATGACTGCGGCGACGACTGGATATCGGCGCGCATGCCGGTCGACCACCGCACGCATCAGCCTTTCGGACGGTTGCATGGCGGCGCATCGGTTGCGCTGGCAGAAACGATCGGCTCGATGGCCGGAGCGATGGTGGTGGACCCTGACCGGTTCGCTTGCGTGGGCATGGAAATCAATGCCAACCACTTGCGACCGGTGCGCGACGGCTGGGTCTATGCGACCGCGCGGCCGGAGGCATTGGGGCGCAGCACCCACGTCTGGTCCATCCGCATCGTCGACGAATTGGACAAGCTGGTCTGTATATCCCGTCTGACACTCGCCGTCATTCCGCTGGAACGGAAATGACACCCATGAATTTATTACTTTTTTCCGGAACCAAGCAGTAGGAACTGCATTTTCGGTGGCAGGTAGCCACTGATATGAACCGTAACTCTTCAGATGACATTCCTGGGTCTGGTCCGATCGATCAGGCCCATACCGTGTTCGATCCGTCCGTAGCGCGCTTTCGGGCGCAACACCCCGAAGACACGTTCGCCGGGGCATCCGGCGTGCTGTTCGAGCAGGCCATGGCGCAGACGCGCATGGCGATCTGCCTGTGCGACCCTCATCAGACAGATATGCCCATCGTCTTTGCAAACCGGGCGTTCCGACATCTTACCGGATATGAAGAAGACGAGATCGTCGGTCGCAATTGCCGTTTCCTGCAGGGCCCCGAAAGCGACCGCTCTTCGCTGGGGAGGATCCGCACCGCGCTCCAGCGCGAGGATGTGACGGTGGTCGAACTGCTCAACTATCGCAAGGACGGCAGCTCGTTCTGGAACGCTCTCCATCTTGGCCCGGTCTATGACGCCGAAGGCAAGCTGGTCTATTTCTTCGGCAGCCAATGGGACGTATCGGACGTGCGCGCGGCGCGTGCCGACGAATTGCACGCACGCGAACTGGCGCGCGAACTGTCCCATCGCATGAAGAACATGTTCGCCGTGATCGGCGGCATCGTGAACTTCACCGGCAGGGCGCGCGGCATCGAGGTCGAGGCGCGGGAAATCAACGATCGCATACAGGCGCTCGGCCGGGCCTATGAGACCACGCTCGACGATTCACACCGGGGAACGGTCGAGGTGGGCCAGGCCATTCGTGCCGTTCTTGCGCCTTATGATCCGGATGGAACGCGCATCCTGTTCGAGGGCAATGGGCTTCGGTCGGATTTTGCATCGGTCTCGGTGCTCGGCCTTTCCCTTCACGAACTTGCTGTGAACGCTCTGCGTCACGGCGCGCTCAGCCGGGATGACGGGCGCGTTACGGTTGGTTGGCAGCGTAACGGGTCGGCAGACAGCCCGGCGATACGGATTGATTGGGTAGAACATGGGCGCGGAACTGGCTCGCTGCTGGAAGCGGCGGCGAACTCGGGCGCGGCAGACGGCATCGTGGATCGCATGCTCGGCATGGCGAGGGGAGGAATCGTGAGAGAGTTGAAGCGCGAGGGGCTACATGCCCGTCTCAGCATTCCCTTGAGGGATGCCGCAGAATGAGCGGGATGCATCATGCTTCGTCCGAGCCGTGCCGGGTGCTCGTGCTCGACGATGAACCATTGATCCTGCTCGACCTGGAATTTGCGGTCGAAGATGCCGGGTGCAAGCCGTTGACTGCGCTTGATCTCATGGAAGCGCTGTCGATTGTGCAGAATAATGCGATTTCCGCAGCCATTCTCGACGTTTCGCTCGGCCAGGGGCAGACCTGTGAACAGGTGGCGCGGACGCTTGCGGCGATGGGTGTCCCCTATGTGCTGCATACCGGCGATCTCGATCGCATGGACGAGGCTGTCCGGCGGCTGGGCGGGACTCTTGTGCCCAAGCCGACACCTGCGGCGGTGGTCGTCGCCCGCGCGCTCGAACCGCTGGCCGTTCGGCAATAAACGGCTTTCGTTCTGCCGGTCCGGTGGTGCGGATACCACGTGAAACGTCAGGCGGACAGGCTTGCACGCTGGGACGAAGCTGCCATTGCTGTGCGCAGCAAGGACGGTGACATGAGCGAGCAGGAATACGCCCGGGTACTGGCGATGACGGGCATCCACAATTTTCGGGACTACGGCGGCTATGGCGCACGCAACGGGCAGTTGCGCAAGGGCGTGTTGTGGCGCTCGGGCCAGCATAGCGAGGCAACCACTGAGGATCTCGAAAAAGTCCACGCCTTGCAGATTGCCACCGTTATCGACCTGCGCGGCGACAGCGAGCGCGCTGCCAACCGTTGCCTCAGGCACCCAGAGTTCGAGGGCAGCGTGCTGTTCCATCCCGGCGAAACCGCAAGCGCGGCCGGGCGCGCGGCGCACGAAGAGATGGCCCGCGATGTGCGCACCGCCGACGATGCGCGGCAGGCCATGCTCGCTCTTTACGAGACACTGCCGTACCGGCCGGTTCTCGTGGGCACTTATCGCCTCTACATGCGAACCCTGGCGGAGCAGCCGTCGCCAAGCTTGCTGCACTGTCTTGCCGGGAAGGATCGTACCGGCGTGGCGGCGGCGTTGGTTCACGCTCTGCTTGGCGTTCACCATGACGACATCGTCGCGGATTACCTGCTTACCAACAGTGCCGGCAACGCCGAGGCTCGTATCGAGGCAGGAGCGCGGCACGTGCGGGAAGGGTTCGGCATCCGCATGGATGATGCTGCCGTCCGCGTGCTGATGGGGGTGGAAAAACCGTTTCTCGAGCGCGCCTTCGCCGCGATCGAGGCGCGCCACGGCTCGGTCGAGGCCTATGCCGAGGAAGTTCTGGGGGTGACGCCGCAGGTGCTCGCCGCGATGGAAGCCAACCTCGTCGAATAAAGAAAATCTGTCCGATAGCTGCGGAAAAAGCGGGGGCGCGGACTGGCTTTTGGCCCGCGCGCTGCTTATCTCGCTGGCGACTGGAGGACTTTTCCCATGGCGACCACGCACAAGACCCGCATGCTCATCATCGGTTCCGGCCCGGCCGGGCTTTCTGCCGCGATCTATGGCGCGCGCGCAGGGATGCAGCCGATCGTGGTGCAGGGGCTGCAGCCCGGCGGCCAGCTGACCATCACCACCGATGTCGAGAACTATCCCGGCTTCCGCGATGTGATTCAGGGGCCGTGGCTGATGCAGGAAATGCAGGCCCAGGCCGAACATGTCGGCACCCGGATGATGTGGGACACGATCCTCGAAGTGAACATGGACGGCAGCCCGTTCCGTGCCGTCGGCGACAGCGGCGACATCTATGAAGGCGATGTTCTGGTCATCGCCACCGGCGCGCAGGCCAAGTGGTTGGGCGTTCCGGGCGAGCAGGAGTTTTCTGGCAAAGGCGTTTCGGCCTGCGCCACCTGCGACGGGTTCTTCTATCGCGGCAAGAAGGTCGTGGTGATCGGCGGCGGCAACACCGCGGTCGAGGAAGCGCTCTACCTTACCAACCATTCGCCCGACGTGACGCTGATCCACCGCCGCGATTCCCTGCGTGCCGAGAGGATCCTGCAGGATCGCCTGTTCGCGCACCCCAACGTCAAGGTGTTGTGGAACGCCAAGGTCGACAGCTTCGTCGGCGAGGCGGGCAAGGGCCTGACCGGGGTGAAGGTCGTAGATACCGTTACGGGCGCGGAAAGCGTGGTCGAGACGGACGGCGCGTTCGTGGCGATCGGCCATGCTCCGGCGACCGAACTGTTCAAGGGCAAGCTGGAGCTCGACGAGAGCGGTTACATCGTGGTCGAACCCGGCACGCCGAAGACTGCCATCCCGGGCGTTTTTGCCTGCGGTGACGTGATGGACCACACCTACCGCCAGGCCGTGACGGCGGCGGGGACGGGTTGCATGGCCGCGCTCGATTCCGAGCGCTTCCTTGCCGAGCTGGACTTCAAGGCCGCCCAGGCGGAAGTTGCAGCGGTTTAAGGCCTGAGCACTTCGATCAGCCGCGCGTGAAGCCATTCGCGCGCGGCTTTGTCTGAAAAGCTGTGTGACGCGCTGTCGATGCGCTGAATGCGCGGGTCTGCGTTGTCCCAGACTTCGCTGAACATCTGCGCCGTTCGGTCGTGGCTGGCGAGGAGGATCGTTGCAGGGCCGTTGAAAGCTGCCAGGCCGGTCTTCATCTCGTCGACGAGGCCAGCGGGAGCCGGGGCTGACGAGGCCACACTGCGCAATCCTTTGGCCAGCTTCCCGAGGTTCACCCCGCCGGTGAGCAGCCGCCAGACCTCACGCGGGTTGGCGAGCTTGGCGAGATAGCGGCTGCGGATGGCCGACGCGGGCATGGCGTTTGGCGCTTCCTCGCCATCTATCGTCCAAGGGTTGGCGAGAACGAGGGCATCCACTGCCAGTGCAGGCGCATTGAGCGTCAGCGCTGCGGCCGCATCGCAATTGCCGAACGCGACGATGCGCGAAACGTGCGGTGCCGCTGAACGGAATGCGGCCAGCGCTGCTGCAGTATCCGGCCCGGAGTGGCGGAACGAGCGATTCTCGCCCTGGCTGTCACCGACGCCGCGCCGGTCGTAGCGAAACACCGGATAGCCTTCGCTGGCGATCCGGGCGGCCAGTTGCGCCTGTCCGCTCCACGCGCCTGAGCGCAGTTCATTGCCGCCGGAGACGATCAGCAGACCAGTCGAGTGACTTGCGGCCTCGCGGTCCAGCGTGCCGATCAGCGTCGCGCCCTCGCAGGTGAAGGTGAGGTGGCGCCGGGTCACGCGTCGATCTCGGACAGGATCACGCGGGCGAGGGCGGCGGACTGTTCGGGCGCTGCTGCAGGCTCCGCGCGCAGCCACAGCCCACCACCGCCCAACTGGTTTTGCGCAATGAGGTGATGCCCTTCGACCTGCGGCAAGGCGTTCTCCAGCCCGGCGATAAGCGACGCACCGCAGCGCCACCCGGCGAGTTCCAGTCCTTCGCTGCGGCCGAGTTCGAGCAACGCCGCGCTGTCCTCATTCACGCCCGCTTCGCGTGAGGCAATTACGCGGGCGCGGATCATCTGGCGCAGGATCGTTGCGCCCTTCGCGGGTTCCAGCGCCCAGCCCGGCAGCGCATTGGGAAACACCAGCGCGCCGCCGCGCACCGCCAGCACGTCGGTCGCACGGAAGTGACTTGAAGCCAATTGCATCGCGCTGCGCCAGCCGTGGAGGCTCTGTGCCTCGAATTGCTGCAGGCTTTCATGGCAACCGGGCAGGTCGGGCAGGAACGTGTCGACGCCTGCGTCATCCAGCAGGCGCATGGTATCGACCAGCATCCGCCGCATGCGGTTGGCTTCATCGAACAGGGGCGGGACGATCAGCAGCCGTTTCTCGCGGCCGCGATCGAAGGCAAGCGCATACTCCTCGCTCTGGCCTTCGGGGCCGGGGCAAGGCCAGCGCGCAATCACGCCGTGACTTTGGCTTCCAGGAAAGATCGCAGATTGCCGAAGGTCTCGAGCAGTTCGCCATCGACCTCGTCGTCCTCGATCACGATGTCGAGCCGGTCCTCGATCTCGGTAAGCAGGCCGGCCACGGCCATCGAATCAAGCTCGGGCAGCTCTCCGAACAGGCCGGTGGAGGCATCGAAAGCGGCCACGCGCTCGGCCGTGAGGCCAAGAACGTCCTTGAGGATCGCGCGCAGGGTGCTGTCGGTGTCGCTCATCAGTGTCCAGCTGCCGTTATCAGTTTCATCGGGCCCTTAACCATGGTGGTTCCGGGAGACAAGGGGGCGCAGCCTTTGCGCTGCCAGAGCACGGATCAACGAAGGCCAATGACGGACCGACGACTTTCTCCATGCCCGAACCCGCCAGCGCACCCGTACATCTTCCATCCAGTCGCGCTTGTACGGATCATCGCCTGTGCCGAAATCAATCAGCGACACGCCATCGCGGTCGATCACATGCTCGAACATGGCCGCGCTGAGCAGGGTCCCCGGCGATTGCTTGCGGAAGCGTTCGTCGTGCGCAAGCTTGTGGATGAAGGCCGTCCGGCCCTCGACGGTCCAGAACTGCGCGGCAACTGGTTGGCCGGCAACCTCGGCAATGCCAAGGCGCAATCGACCAGCCTTGCCCTCCATTTCCGCCCAGGCCCGCAGGAAATCCGGCGACCCTTCGCCAGGCTTCCAGCTCAACCTGTAGATTGCCTCGTAAGCATCCCAATCGGTTTGGGAAAATTGCGTGACGAGCCTCAGGTTCACTTCGCCCTTGCGGCTCTTGCGGCGGACGGTTTCGCGCAGCGCACCGGGACGGTCGGTCCAGTATTCGGCGAAACTGCGACCATTCACGGCAAGGATGTGGTTGCTGTCGCAAGGCTCGACCAGTACCATCCAGCCCGCCTTGCGGAATGCCTCAGCAAGGGCAGCGGCGTCATCCTTGGGCAAGGGGGCGAACAGCGCTCGGCCATGAGGCAGTCTTCGCACGATCTCCGAAAGACGAATCTCATCTCCCAGAAATCCAACGAAAAAGTTGTACCAATTGGCAAGCGCAGTGATCCGCCCTTTGCCTTCGAGCCAGGGCAGGGCGGTACATCCCTGCGCATCCGCAGCGATGGTGACCCGCGCTTTTGTCTCGTCGAGGCAATGCGATGTGAGCAAGGCCAGCCAGTCGAGCCGCTCGAACGGCGAAGCGCCTTGCACCGCGATCACGCGCGGGTCCGCTTGCGCTTCCTTAAGACTGGCGTGATAGACGTCCAACGCTTGTGCTATTCCCTATCGAGAACCGAGTGCCCGAAACGCCCGATCCCACTGTGTATCCGCTCGACCACCTTGCCCTGCGCGGCGAGCGAAATGCCCCTGCACTGGTGCTCAAGGACCGCACGCTTAGCCATGAAGCGTTAAATGCGCGTGTAGGAACCCTTGCGAAGTGGTTGAAATCACGCGTCGGTGAACCCCGTGCGCGGGTGGCGACGTGGCTGCCCAAGACCGAACTCGCCTGCCTGATGCCACTCGCTGCTGTGCGAGCAGGGTTGGTCCACGTACCGGTCAATCCGCTGCTGAAGCGCGCGCAGGTCGCGCATATTCTCGCCGACAGCGGAGCGGCGCTGCTGATCGCAAACAAGGGCCGGCTCGATACGCTGGAAGAGTGCGACGCACCTTGCCCGGCGATCGAGGAAGCCGCGGTCTGGGCTGAAGTCGAAGCCGATGGTGGCGAGCTTCCGCCGTCCGGTGCAGAGCCCGATAGTCTTGCCGCCATCCTCTATACCAGTGGCTCTACAGGGCGTCCGAAGGGTGTGATGCTCAGCCAGGCCAACCTCTGGCTGGGGGCAGTGAGCGTTGCGCACTACCTGAAGGTCAGGCCGCAGGACCGCGTGCTCGCCGTGCTACCGCTGGCGTTCGATTACGGCCAGAACCAGTTGCTTTCCACATGGTACGCCGGGGGCAGCGTGGTGCCGCTGGATTACCTCACGCCGCGCGATGTGGTGAAGGCTGTGGCCCGGCACGGTATCACCACCATTGCTGCCGTGCCACCACTCTGGCTGCAACTGGTGGAACTGGACTGGCCGCGGGACGCCGCGCAATCGCTGAGGCGGCTGACAAACAGCGGCGGAGCATTGACGCCATCGCTGGTCCGAGCGTTGCGGGCGAAGTTTCCAGCGGCCGACCTCTATCCGATGTATGGGCTGACCGAAGCCTTCCGATCGACTTATCTCGATCCCGCGCTGGTGGACGAGCATCCAACCTCGATCGGAAGCGCAATCCCCTTTGCAGAAGTGCTGGTCGTCAATGACTTGGGGGACGAAGCTCATGCCGAGGAGGAAGGCGAATTGGTCCATGCCGGGCCGCTCGTCGCGAAAGGGTATTGGCAGGATGCCGAGCGCACGGCGGAGCGTTTCAAGCCCGCGCCTGCATGCTCCAAGCTTGGCGGCATGGCGGTCTGGTCGGGAGACCGGGTGAAGCGCGATCCCAAAGGACTGTTGCATTTCGTCGGGCGGCGCGACGCCATGATCAAGACCAGCGGCAATCGCGTGAGCCCGCAGGAAGTGGAAGAAGCCGCAGTTGCCACCGGGATCGTCGCTGAGGCCGTCGCGCTCGGCTTGCCGGATCCGCAACTGGGGCAAGCGATCCATCTCGTGGCGCGCGCGATGCCCGGTGCCGACAAGGATGGCCTGATTCCAGCGCTGACCCGCGCCTTGCCGAACTTCATGGTGCCGCGTCACGTACATTGGCGCGAGGTAATGCCCGTCAGTCCCAATGGTAAGCTTGACCGAGTTGCACTGGCCGCAGAACTGGCCGAGGAGATGCAGCCATGAAGCCGCTTGGCCCCATTCCTTCGGGTTACACCTCTGTCGACGGGGTGCTGGCAGTCGCCGGGCGCAAGGTGACAGAGCTCGTCGCCGAAGCAGGCACGACGCCTCTGTTCGTGTATTCGCACGAGCTGTTGACGGCGCGGGTTGCGGCATTGCGCGCAGCGATGCCGGACCGCCTTTCCATTCATTATGCTGTCAAAGCAAATCCTTACGGACCTTTGCTAAAGCATATGCTCGGGTTGGTCGACGGCTTCGACATTGCATCGGGCGGCGAACTCGCAATCGTCCGGGAGGCGGGGATCGACCCGGCGCTGGTCAGCTTTGCCGGACCGGGAAAGCGTGACGCGGAGCTTGAAGCCGCTATCTTGGCAGGGGTGACGCTGAACCTCGAATCCGAGGGTGAGGCGAGCCGCGCGCTGGCCATTGCTGAGCGGTTGGGCCTTCGTCCGCGGCTTGCCATTCGGGTCAATCCGGATTTCGACCTCAAAGGGTCGGGCATGAAGATGGGCGGCGGGGCCAAGCCGTTTGGCATAGATGCGGCCCGAGTACCGGCGCTCGCACGCAAGCTGATCGCTGCGGGGGCGGACTGGCAAGGCTTTCACATCTTTGCCGGAAGTCAGGCGCTTTCGGCCGATGCGATCATCGAAACGCAGGGTCAGACCCTGGCACTCGCCGCGCGCCTGGCCGAGGAAACCGGGGTGACGCTGCCGAAGTGCAATCTCGGCGGCGGTTTTGGCATTCCCTATTTTCCGGGGGATGAGCCGGTTGATATCAACGCGGTCGGCGCCGCCTTGGCCGAGCGCTTTGCCGATCTGCCGGAGGTTCTGCGCGACACGGCATTCTGCATCGAGCTCGGTCGCTATCTTGTTGGCGAAGCGGGCGTTTACCTGGCGACCGTGGTTGATCGCAAGGAGAGCCATGGCGAGATTTACCTCGTCACCGATGGCGGCCTGCACCATCAACTCGCCGCCTCGGGCAACTTCGGCACGGTGGTCAGGCGCAATTATCCCAGTGCCATCGCCACGCGCTTCGATGCTGCGGCGGATGAGGAGGCGAGCATCGTCGGATGCCTGTGCACGCCGCTCGACCGGCTGGCCGACAAGGGCGGTTTTCCGCGGGCTGACGTCGGCGATATTGTCGCCATATTCTGCGCCGGTGCTTATGGCGCGAGCGCCAGCCCGGCGATGTTCCTGGGCCAGGGTCCGGCTGCGGAAATGCTTGTCTGACAAGAGCATAGGTTCCGGCCGTTAACGGATGACGCCATGCCAGTCCCGTTACGGGACGGCGGCGAATGGGCGCTTGGCGTCACGCCTTCAAGCAATCAAGGCTAACGCAATCTTCACCCTTTTTGGCGATAGCCAGCGGTGATTTGCGGACCCGTGCCCGTTGCCGACAAGGCAGATGGGCGGGGGCACCGCAGCAAGAAGGACTGTCCATGCCGTTCAATTCCCGCCTGACCCGTATGCTTGCCGGAACGGCCATGTTGAGCCTTGCCCTGACCGGTTGCGGCGGGGTTGGGGCGGGGCCGCAGTTGCCGCCCGCCTCGTTCGTGGCGCTGCAGGAGGGGCCGGGCGAGGAATACGTGATCGGCCCGCTTGACGAGCTGACCATCTTCGTCTGGCGCAATCCTGAACTCGGCGCGAGCGTGCAGGTTCGGCCGGACGGGCGTATCACCACGCCGTTGATCACCGACATGCCGGCCGTCGGCAAGACGCCGTCGATGTTGGCCGAGGACATCAAGCTCCAGCTTTCGCAGTACATCCAGGAACCGATCGTCTCGGTCATCGTCAACAAGTTTGCCGGGACCTTCAGCCAGCAGGTGCGCATTGTCGGTGCCACCGAAAAGCCGGCCTCGATCCCGTTCCGCGCGAACATGACGCTGCTTGATGCGATGATCGCAGTGGGCGGCCTTTCGGAATACGCGGCCGGCAACAAGGCGCGGCTGGTGCGGTTCGACAAGCAGTCGGGCGCGCAGAAGGAATATGCGGTGCGCATCGGCGATCTGCTGCGCAAGGGCGATACCAAGGCCAACGTGCTGCTGATGCCCGGTGACGTGATTATCATCCCGAGAGCACGTTCTGAGCGCGCCCCGATGACCAGCATCTACGAAGAAGTGCGCATAGCGCTCCACGGCATCTGGCATCGCCGCTGGATTGCGCTGGGAGTTGCCTGGGCGGTGTGCCTGCTTGGCTGGCTGGTTGTTGCGATGGTGCCCAACAGCTATGAATCCAAGGCCCGCATCTTCGTACAGATCGATGACGTGCTGGCCGACCAGATCGGCATCGGTGGTGACCGCAAGCGCGATATCGAGCGTGTGCGCCAGACCCTGACCAGCGCGGTCAACCTTGAGAAGGTGGTCCGCGCCACGCGGCTTGGCGACAAGGTCACTACCGACAAGCAGATGCAGTCTGCGGTCGAGAGCCTCGGCAAGCAGGTGACGGTGGTCAGCCAGCAGGACAACCTGTTCGAGATTACCGGCACGGCGGGTGGTGGCGGCCGCAACGACGCGGAGAATGCCAAGCTCGCGCAGGACGTTGTCCAGAAGATGATCGACATCTTCCGCGAGGAGAACCTTGCGGGCGGTCGTGGCGAAATGACCGACACGCTGGCCTTCATGGACCAGCAACTGGCCGACCGTAAGAAGGCGCTGGAAGAAGCCGAGCTCAAGCGCACCGAGTTCGAATCGAAGAACGCCGGCTTCATCCCCGGTGCCGGTTCGCTCACCACCCGGCTTGAAGCGGCGCGCAACCAGATGCGCGATGTCGAATCCAACCTGCTTGCGGCGCAGAGCGCGCTGGCCTCGATCAACGGCCAGCTTTCGGGCACGCCGCAGACCATTGCCATTCCCGGGGTTTCGGGCGGGGCCAAGGGCGCTCTGGCTCAGGCCATGTCGGATCTTGGATCGATGCGCGCGCGGGGGCTGACCGACAGCCACCCCGACGTGATTTCGGCCAAGGCGCAGATCGCCAACCTGCAGAAGGCAGCGGCGGGCGAGGGCGGTGGCGGCGGCGCGCCGAACCCGGCCTACAGCTCGCTGGTATCGATCAAGGCCGACCGCGAGGCCAGCCTCGTCTCCCTCCAATCGCGCCGCGCATCGCTGCAGGCCGAAATCTCGCAACTGACCGCGCAGCAGTACAGCGAGCCGACCGTGGCTGCCGAAGCCGCGCGCATCAACCGCGATTACGATGTGCTCAAGGAGCAGTACGACAAGCTCCTGCGCGACCGTGAACAGCTGCGTCTGCGCGGCCAGGTCGAGACCGAGCGCGATGCTGTGAAGTTCGAGGTGATCGATCCGCCGACGATGCCTCGTGGCCCTGCTGCGCCGGACCGGCCGCTGCTGCTGTTCCTTGTGCTGATCGTCGGCATTGGTGCGGGCTGTGGCGGCGCGTTCGCGCTGGGCCAGCTCAAGTCCGCCTATTCGACCACCGGCCAGCTGGAGCGCGCCACCGGCCTGCCCGTGCTCGGCGCGATTTCCGAAGCGATCACGCGCGATATGCGAGCCCAGCGCGCCAAGCGCCTGAAATACTGGGCGGGCGGCGTGGCGGGCCTGTTCGTCGTCCTCTTCGTCCTGCTCGGCGTCGAGATGCTCAAGCGTGGCATGGTGGCCTGAGGAGAGATGCGATGACCGATCAGAGCAAGATCCCTCTCCCGGCAAGCGGCCCCTCGCTGATCGAGCGCGCCTCGGGGACGTTCGATTTCCGCACGCTGACGCGCCCGGTTGTGCCGGACCTGCCGCCTGCGCCGGTGCCGAAGGTCTTGCCAGTGGCCAAGCCGATGGCCGAGCCTGTCACGCCGGAACCGGTCGTCAGGTCCGAACCACCGGTGCGCCCCTTCACCGGGGAGCGCCACGCGATCGACCGTGCGCATTTGCGCGAACAGTGCCTGATCGAGCCGGAGGGCGGTGTCACTGGCTTGCTCGAGGAATTCCGTATCGTGAAGCGCCAGCTGCTGCGCACCGCTGCGGACGAGCGCGTCGAGCATGGTGAGCGCATTCTTGTTGCTTCGGCTCATCCGGGCGAGGGCAAGACGTTCTGTGCGGTCAACCTCGCCCTGTCGATGGCGGCAGAGAAGGACACCGAAGTCCTGCTGGTCGATGCCGATTTCGCCAAGCCTTCGGTTCTCTCGACTCTCGGCCTGCCGGGCGGGAAGGGCCTGATGGACGCGCTGGCCGATCCGGACATTGCCGTGGAAGACTGCGTGATCGGCACCGACATCGCCGGGCTCTACGTCCTGCCTGCCGGCAATGCGACGGGGTCGGACACCGAGTACCTCGCGTCGGCTCGGACCGAGGATGTGCTGGCCCGGCTTACGGCCCACGCCCCCAACCGCGTGGTCATCTTCGATTCGCCGCCGGTGCTGGCCGCTTCGCCTGCCAGCGTTCTGGCCAACCATGTCGGGCAGACCGTCATGGTGGTGCGGGCCGATATGACCGGCGAGGCCGCGCTGCGCGATGCGGTGAGCCTGCTTTCGGCCTGCGATGACATCAAGCTCCTGCTCAACGGCACCCGGTTCTCGACCACCGGGCGCCGCTTCGGCACTTACTACGGATACAAGGAATGACCCGGATGCGGCTTCCTGTGCGCCTGCTCGCGCTGGCCGGAGCGATGCTCGTGGCTGGCCCGCTTCAGGCGCAGTCGCTCGATTACGAGAGTGTCGATGGCGATGCGCCGTCGGGCAAGGCCGATGCTCCGCGAAAGGGTGGCGGCCTGACCTCGCGCGGGGCCGGGGGCGGCCCCCGCGCCACGATCACACCCTACATCGAAGCGACGCAGAACGTCCTGTGGGAACTCTCGCCCGGCGACGAAGTCCTGACCTACAGCACCATCGCGGCCGGCGTCGACATGACGCTCAACGGTCGCCGCACCCAGGGCGCCGTGTCCGTCCGCTATGAGCGGCGCATCTCGCAGACCGATCGCGTGCGCGATGGCGATACGCTGTCCGGCCTTGCTCGCGTCAAGCATGACCTGATCCCGCGCACCCTCTCGGTCGAAGCTGGCGGGCTTGCCGCCCGTACCCGCGTCGAGGGCAGCGGCGCATCGACGCTCAATCCGATCGCCGCCAACGACGCGGTGAGCCAGGTCTACTCGCTCTACGCCGGACCCGCCGTTTCGACCCATGTCGGCGATGTCGCGCTCTCCGGCTCCTATATCCTCGGCTATACCAAGGTGCAGCAGAAGGACGCGCTGCAGCTGGCGCCAGGGCAGGCACTGACGGACATCTTTGACGATTCCGTGTCGCAGTCCGCGCAAGTCTCGGCAGGCGTAGCACCTGATACCGTGCTGCCGGTCGGTATCACCGCCAGCGGATCGTACTATCAGGAAGACGTCACCAATCTCGACCAGCGCGTGCGCGACATGCGCGCCGGGGTGCAGGTGACATATCCCGTCACCATGGAACTCGCACTGGTCGGGGCGGTCGGTTACGAGGACGTCGAAGTGTCGGCCCGTGACGCAGTGCGCGATGCCAATGGCGATCCGGTAATCGGCAGCAATGGCCGCTACGTCACCGACACGTCGCAAGCGCGCAAGCTGGCTTACGACACTGAAGGTTTTACCTGGGATGCCGGCGTGATGTGGCGGCCGAGCCGCCGCACCGCGCTCTCTGCTTTCGTCGGTCGCCGCTATGACAGCACGACCTACTACGGCAGCTTTTCCTACAACCCGAACGTGCGCAGTTCGCTGACCGTTGCGGTTTACGACAACGTCTCGGGCTTCGGCGGGCAGGTGAACCGTGCACTGCGTGATCTGCCGACCGATTTCCAGGTCAACCGCGATCCGTTCAACGGCCAGATCAGCGGCTGCGCGATCGGTTCCGAATCCGGTGGCTGCGTCAACAACGCGCTGTCCTCGGTCGCGAGTTCGGTGTTCCGCGCGCGCGGCGTGAACGCCACCTATGCCCACCGCATCGGCCGCCTTCAGGCCGGGGTAGGCGCAGGCTACATCCGCCGCAAGTACATCGCGCGTGAGGACTCCGTTCTTGGCGCTGCAAACGGCGTGGTGGACGAAAGCTTCTATGTCGACGCCGGGCTCAACGGCCCGATCGACCGCCGGTCGAGCTTTGGCGTGTCGGCCTATGCCGCGTGGTTCCAATCGGGGGCGTCAAGCCTCGGTGACGTGACCACTGTCGGCGTCAACGCTGCCTACTTCCGCAACCTGACAGACCGCCTCGTGGCGACCGCAGCGGTCGGTTTGGACAGTGTTAACCGTAAAGTGATTGAAGACGAAGTAATCGCATCGGGCCTTGTTGGCCTGCGCTATTCCTTCTGATGCCCGGAGACGGCTTCGATGTACGATGAATTTTATGGACTTACCGGCCGTCCGTTCCAGCTGACGCCCGATCCGCGCTTCTATTTTGAGAGCGGAACGCACCGTAAGGCCTTGTCTTACCTCGGTTATGGCCTCGCCCAGGGGGAAGGCTTCATCGTCATTACCGGCGAGGTCGGCGCGGGCAAATCGACGCTCGCGGCGCACCTCATGGCGACGGTTGACCGCCAGCGACTCACCGCCGCCCAGATCGTAACTTCCGCGCTCGATGGCGAGGAACTGATTCATGTCGCCGCGCGCGCCTTCGGGCTGGAAGTGGCCGGCCATGACAAGGCCACCGCCCTCGCACAGATCGAGGCGTTCCTTCATCACGAAGCCCGCGAGGGCCGTCGCTGCCTGCTGGTGGTCGACGAATCGCAGAACCTTTCGGTCGAAGCGATCGAAGAGCTGCGCATGCTTTCCAACTTCCAGTTGGGCGCGCACCCGCTGCTGCAGATCCTCCTGCTCGGCCAGCCCGAATTCCGCACGCTGATCCAGACCTCGCCCGAGCTCGAGCAACTGCGCCAGCGCGTCATCGCCTCGCATCATCTTGACGCGATGGAGCCGGCCGAAGTCGGCAGCTATGTCGAGCATCGCCTTGCTCTGGTCGGCTGGCAGGGGCGTCCGCAGTTCGATGCGCACGTCTATGCCGATCTTGCCAAGGCCAGCGGTGGCGTGCCCCGCCGGGTCAACCAGATCGTCAACCGTCTGATGCTGATGGGCGCGGTCGAACAGCGCGATCATATCGACGCGGCGATGCTGCAAGCCGTGCTGGCAGACCTTGCCGGCGATGGCGCATTCGGCAAGCCGCAAGTCTCGGTAACACCTGCTCCCTTGGCCGAAGTGCCACAGGTTGAACTTGCCGCTGCTCCTGCTGCCGTTGACGTGCCGGCCATCGACGAAAGTGCGTGGCGCGCGGCTTTGGCCGAGCGTGACGAACAGATTGCCGAATTGCAGCAAGCGATCATCGAACTGGCCGACATGCGCGCCGCGCCGGTCGCGCCACTGCCGGACTTCGATCTCGCCGCGCAGCTTGAAGAAGCCAACCGCCGTATTGCCGCTCTCGAAGCGCGTCCCGGCGATGAAGGCGTTCTGGCGGCGCTTGCCGAAGCGCAGCGCACGATTGCCGCGCTCGAATCGCGCACCAGCGAGCAGGAGCAAGCGATCCGCCATACGCTGACCATGCTGATCGAGTGGATCGAAGCTGAAGACTTCCATCGCGCCGCTGCTTGAGCGTTGCTGCAAGGGGTAGAGCAATGTCGTCCGGGGTGCTGAACGGCCGGGTACTCAACGGACTCTCGGTCGACGTCGAGGACTGGTTCCAGGTCGGCGCGTTCGAAACCGTGATCGATCGCAAGGACTGGGACGGGCTCGCTTGCCGCGTCGAGCGCAATTGCCAGCAGATCCTCGCGCTGTTCGACGAAGCGGGCGTGAAGGGCACATTCTTCACCCTCGGCTGGATTGCCGAGCGCTATCCTGCGATGATGCGCCGGATCGCTGGGGCAGGGCACGAGATCGCCAGCCATGGCTGGGATCACGAGCGGGTCTTCTCGCTGGGCCGCGAAGCTTTTGCAGCCGACATTGAACGGGCGCGCAAGGTTCTGGAAGACACCACCGGGCAGCGCGTCACTGGCTATCGCGCGCCGAGTTTCTCCATCGATGCCCGCACCCCCTGGGCGCATGAAGTGCTGGCAGAGCAGGGCTACGTCTATTCCTCCTCGGTCGCGCCGATCGTGCATGACCACTATGGCTGGCGCGAGGCACCGCGCTTTGCCTTCCGTCCTGTCGCAGGCGCTGACCTGATCGAGATCCCGGTCACGACTGCCGAAGTCGCCGGCCGTCGCATGGCGGCGGGTGGTGGCGGTTTCTTCCGGCTGTTGCCTTATGCCGTTTCCCGGTGGGCGATCCGGCAGGTCAACGAACGCGATTGCCACCCGGCCGTGTTCTATTTCCACCCCTGGGAAATCGATCCGGATCAGCCGCGTCCGCCGGTTGCGCCGCTCAAGTCGAAGCTGCGGCACTATACCAATCTCGACGTCATGGCCGCCAAGTTGGCGCGACTGGTGCGAGAGTTCCGCTGGGGTCGGATGGACGAGGTTGCGGCCAGCGAAGCTGCGCGCATTCCGGAAAGCCGCGCGGCATGAACGCGCCGTTCTTTCCTTCAAGTTCTGTCGTTCGCCTAGGCGATCCCGGTGACAGTGCGGCCATCGCCCGCTTTCTCGCGGACCATCCCGATACCACCGCGTTTCACCGGCCAGAATGGCTGGACGCGGTCGAGCGTGCGACCGGTCACCGCACCCATACCCTGATTTCGGAACAGGACGCTGCGATCCGCGCCGTGCTGCCCATGCATGAAGTCCACTCGCCGTTGTTCGGTCGCGCGCTGGTCTCTACCGGCTTTGGTGTCGGCGGCGGCGTTGTCGGCGAGGGCAGCCCGGCCCTGTTCATCGCCGCGCAGGAACTGGCAGTGCGGCTGAATTGCCCGACGCTGGAGCTTCGCGGGGGCCTTTGCCGGAAGCTGAGGGCTGGCACGTCAAGACTGACAGCCACGCGGGCTTCGTTACCGCACTCGCCTCCGACGATGAAGCGCAACTGCTCGCCATCCCGCGCAAGCAGCGCGCCGAAGTCCGGCGCGGCCTTGGCCACGGCATGGAAGTGCGGACGGGTAACAGCGCCGATGACCGCGCCATGCACTACGCGGTCTACGCGGAGTCTGTGCGCAATCTCGGTACGCCGGTCTTTCCGAAACGCCTGTTCGATGCGGTCATGGAAGCTTTCGCTGACGAGGCCGATATCCTGACCGTGCTTCACGAAGGGCAGCCGCTTGCCTCGGTCTTGAGCCTGTATCATCGCGGCGCAGTCATGCCCTATTGGGGCGGCGGCACTTTCGCGGCGCGGACGATGCGCGCCAATGACGTGATGTACTACGCGCTGATGAACCACGCCCGTGCGCGTGGGTGTGACCGGTTCGATTTCGGCCGCTCGAAGTTTGATACCGGCGCCTATCACTTCAAGCGCAACTGGGGCTTCACGCCAGAACCACTGGCCTATGCGACGTGGACAGCCGACGGGCAGGCCCCGCGTGACGTCAACCCGCTCAGCCCGCGCTACAAGGCCAAGATCGCATTGTGGCAGAAGCTGCCGCTCGGCCTCGCCAACCGCGTAGGCCCGCTGATCGCGAAAGGCCTGGCATGAGCGAGGTCCTGTTCCTCGCCCATCGCATCCCGTTTCCGCCCGATCGCGGTGACAAGATCCGCTCGTGCCATGTCCTGCGACACATTGCTGGCCTCGCACCGGCTCACGTCGCGTGCTTTGCTGATGACGAGGGCGACATCGGGCACGAGCCGGATCTTGCCGCCGTCGCCGCTTCGTATTGCCTCGTCCGGCGGTCGCGCTCGCTGAAGATCGCTGCGCTTGAGGCGCTGGCGTCGGGCAAGCCGGTCAGCCTGACGGCCTTCGCGGACAAGCGCATTTCGGCTTACGTGGCGACAGTTCTTGCCGCCCGCCCGATCTCGGCGATCTACGTTTTTTCCAGCCAGATGGCGCAGTACGTCCCTGCGGACTTTCCGGGCCGCGTCGTGATGGACTTCGTTGACGTCGATTCGGCCAAATTCGAGGCCTACGCGCAGCAGGCACGCTTTCCGCTTGGCCTGCTCTACGCTCGCGAAGCCCGGCTACTGTCCCGCTTCGAAAGCGATGTTGCCCGCCGTGTCAGTGCAAGCCTGCTGGTGACGCCCGAGGAAGCATCGCTGTTCCGCCAGCGTCTTACGCCGGGTGCGAATCCAACCGTCCTCGCGCTGGGCAACGGCATTGATACCGATTTCTTCGATCCCGAAGGGATGCCAAAGGCGCCCGAGCTTGAAGGGCAGGGGCCGCAGCTGACCTTCACCGGCCAGATGGACTACCCGCCCAACGTCGCCGCCGTCGAAATTTTCGCCCGTGAAGTCATGCCGCAGATCCGCGCGGTCTTCCCGCAGGCCCGCTTCAATGTTGTAGGCCGCGCGCCGACCCTCGCCGTTCGCGCCCTTGAAGGCGTTCACGGCACTCGCGTGACCGGTGCAGTCATCGATGTGCGCCCGTGGCTTGCCGGGGCCGATCTCGTCGTTGCACCGCTGACCATCGCGCGCGGGGTACAGAACAAGGTCCTTGAAGCCATGGCCATGGCCCGCCCGGTGCTGGCCACGCCCGAAGCCGCTACCGGAATCCCTGCGCGCGATGGGCAGGAACTGGTCGTCGCCAATGGTGCCGACGCTTTGGCAAAGGCCGCGCTCAGCCTGCTTCACGACAAGGTTCGTGCCGGGACCATCGGCCAGTCCGCCCGCGCTTTCGTCGTGGAGAAGTGTGGCTGGGCAGGGGTCCTCGCCCCGCTCGCTGGATTGCTCGGCCTTGCGGGGCCTGAGGGTTCACGTGTCGCAGCCTGATCTGATCCTGAACGCCCCGCTCCAGCGCAGGTGGGCAAATCTGCCCGCAACGTGGCGGCGCGCGCTCGCTTGCCTTGCCATTGCCTGGGCCGGCAACGTCGCACTCTTCGCTTCCGACTGGCGCGAGATGTTCCTGCAGTGGTGGGACAGCTCGACCTATAATCACGTCCTCCTCATCCCCTTCATACTCGCGTGGCTGATCTCGCTGCGCTGGCGCGAGGTGATGAAGCTTGAGCCCCAAGGCTGGTGGCCCGGTCTGGTCTTCTTCGCAGGGGCGGCGTTCCTGTGGCTGCTCGGGACGTTTGCGGGCCTGTCACTTGCCACGCAGCTCGGCGTCGTCCTGATGGCGCAGGCGAGCGCTGTGGTGCTGCTCGGCCCGAGCGTCTGCGCGGGCCTGCTTTTTCCGATCGCCTACATGCTCTTTCTGGTCCCGGCCGGCGACGAGTTGATCCCATACCTGCAGACGATCACCGCACACATGACAATGGCTCTGCTCGACGCAAGCCAGGTCCCGGCGCACATCGAAGGCGTGTTCATCACCACGCCGGGCGGCTATTTCGAAGTGGCCGAGGCCTGCTCGGGCGTCAAATTCCTCATCGCGATGATCGCCTATGGCGCCTTGGTCGCCAACGTCTGCTTCGCTTCGTGGAGCCGACGCATCGCCTTCATGGCGCTGAGCATCGCCATGCCGATCCTGGCGAACGGGGTGCGGGCCTGGGGCACCATCTTCATCGCCGAACACCGCGGCATCGAATTTGCCGCCGGGTTCGATCATATCTTCTACGGCTGGATCTTCTTCGCGCTGGTCATGGTCATGGTCATGGTCATCGCCTGGCGCTTTTTTGATCGCGCGATCGATGATCGCATGATCGATGCCGAAGCCATCAAGGCCAACCGTCTGCTGAGCGCGCTTTCCCAGTATCGGATCGGGCCGCAGAGAGCGTTGGCGGCGCTTGCTGCTCTGGCGCTGATCTTCACCGGGTGGAGCGCATGGGCCGGTCGGCTTGAGGCGACAATGCCCGCGCGCATAGAGTTTGCCCCGATCCCGGGCTGGCAGCAGATCGATTATTCACCTCAGGCGCCGTGGAAACCGCTGCACACCGGCGCATCGCACGTCCTCCTCGGCCGCTTCCGTGATGGTTCAGGCCATGTCGTAGACATCTCGTTCGCGCTCTACGCAGCGCAGGCAGATGGCCGCGAGGCGGGTGGCTTCGGTCAGGGCGCAATTCCTCTCGACAGCGGTTGGGCGTGGGAAAGGTCCGCCATTCCGATCGCCGGGGGCCATGCCGAGCGCATCCAGGCGGCAGGCCCGGTGCATCGCCTTGCCGAGACCTACTATCGCTCGGGCCCGCTGTTCACCGGCAGCAACACCCGCCTGAAGCTTGGCAACATCGCCGATCGCCTGCTGCTGCGGACCCGCAGCACGGCCGCGCTGATCCTGTCGGCGGAAGACGGAGTTCCCGGCCAGCCACCCGCCGAAGCCTCCCTCCGTGCAGCCATTGCCACGATCGGGCCGCTCGAAGCGTGGATGGACCGCACGGCCACAGGGCGCTAGGTCACGTTCGCATGTGCGGAATAGCCGGAATCATCCATACCGAAGGGCTCAAGCCTGTCGACCCGGAAAGGGTCCGGCGGATGTGCGATGCCATTGCCCACCGCGGGCCTGATGGCGAAGGCGTCTGGACGGCGCCGGGCGTGGGCCTCGGCCATCGCCGCCTGTCCATCATCGACCTCGCCGGATCGCCCCAGCCGATGATCGCCGCTGAAGGCGATGCGGTCATCGTCTTCAATGGCGAAATCTACAACTACCGGGAACTTCGCGCAGATCTGACAGCGCTCGGCGCAAGCTTCCGAACCGATGGCGATACTGAGGTCATCCTCCAGGCGTGGCGGCATTGGGGCGTCGATTGCCTCCCGCGTCTTCATGGCATGTTCGCCTTCGCGCTGCACGACTTGCGCCGGCGCAGCACCTTGCTGGCGCGGGACCGCTTCGGCGTAAAACCTCTGTTCACGGCGCGCCTGGCCGATGGCGCCGTCATCTTCGGTTCGGAACTCAAGGCGCTGCTCGCGCATCCCTCGCTCCGGCGCGAGATCGATCCGCTCGCTGTCGAAGATTACCTTGCCTGGGGCTATGTCCCCGATCACCGCTCGATCCTCAAGGGCGTGCAGAAGTTGGCTGCCGGGCATTACCAGTTGCTTCGAGCCGATGCGCCGCCATCGCCGCCGGTTCAGTGGTGGGACGTGTCCTTTGCCGATCGTGCCACCGGCAGCCAGCAGGATCTCGAAGCCCATCTCCTGCACCATATGCGCGAGGCTGTCACGTCGCGCATGCTCGCCGACGTGCCCTTGGGCGCATTCCTTTCGGGCGGGGTCGACAGTTCGAGCGTCGTGGCGCTGATGGCCGAGGCAAGCACGGCACCGGTCAAGACCTGTTCGATTGGCTTCGATGTCGCCGCGCTCGACGAAACCGCCTATGCCGATCGCATCGCAGCGCATTATCGCACCCAGCATTGGAAGCGCACGGTTTCGCCCGAGGATTTCTCGCTGGTCGATCGGCTAGCGCAAATGTTCGACGAGCCTTTCGCCGATGCTTCGGCGCTGCCGACATTCCGGGTCTGCGAGCTGGCGCGCGAGCATGTGACAGTCGCCCTGTCCGGCGACGGCGCGGACGAGGCTTTTGCCGGTTACCGCAGGCAGACCTTCCAGCACCGCGAGGAACAGGCCAGAAGTCTGTTGCCGGCGGCAGTGCGAAAGCCGGTGTTCGGGACCTTGGGGCGCCTATGGCCGAAGGCCGATTGGGCGCCGCGCCCCTTTCGTGCAAAGACAACGCTGGTTAGCCTCGCCGGCAGCGGCGAAGAAGGTTACGCGCGTGCTCTTGCGGTAACCTCGGCAGACCTGCGAGACACGCTGTATACCCCGGATTTCATGGCACTGCGCGGCGAATACCGCGCCGAACAGCCGTTGATGGAATTGATGCGCAAGGCTCCCGCCCGCTCGGGCCTTGACCGCGCCCAGTATGCCGACCTCAAGTTCTACATGCCCGGCGACATCCTGACCAAGGTCGACCGCACGAGCATGGCGGTCAGTCTGGAAGCGCGCGAACCGCTGCTTGATCACCGGCTTGTAGAATTCGGCGCGCGGCTGCCCGAACGGATGCGCGTGCGGGGCAGTACGGGCAAGTGGCTGATGAAGCAGACCATGCGCCGGTATCTGCCGCAGGATGTCCTGTTCCGCCCGAAGATGGGATTCGTCACGCCGATTGCCCAGTGGCTGCGCGGTCCCCTGGCAGCGGAAGCGCGCGGTCTTGCTGCCAGCGGGTCTCTGGCCGCCACCGGCTGGTTCAACAGCACGCGCATCGACGCGCTTGCCGAAGCCCACATAACGGGCCGTGCCGATCACAGCCGATTGATCTGGCAGCTTCTCATGCTGCGGAAATCGTTGGATCGCCTTGGTTGATCGGCCATTAAGTCTATTTGCTTGGTAAGGTGATCTTCACCATTGCGGACTAATCGGGTGTGGAAACAACGCCCGTGGGTCCATGCTGAAGAAACTGCGCACCCCCCTGTACCTTGCGCTGCTGATTCCGGCGTTGCTGGCGCTTACCGATTTTTTGACGCCAATTGATCACGTGTTCTGGAATGTTCGGCACAAGCTGAACCAACACCAAGCCAACAATTCCACGGTGATCGTGGAGCTTGGGAGTGATAGCGATCACCCGGATTCCGACACGGTCGCGACATCCAGACTTGCGAGGGTTCTGGAGCAGGTTCGTCCCCAGATGCCCTACCGGGTCTATGTCGACGCACCCGTAAAGTACGGCACCGATGCAGCCGGCGATCGGCTGTTGGCTGAAACAATCAGATCATTTGGATCAGGCGTTTCCCTGGTGGCGCGTGGTCAGACGGTTGGGAGTCTCGGCCACCAGTTCACGCTTCGCGATGTGCGCATGCCTCCCAAGGCGCTGGCGGACGTGGCGCCAGTTGTTGTCTCTGTGTGGAACGGCAACTTTATCGATTATGCCGTGTCGTCTCCGTACTCGGTGAATATCGCCGGACGCGAATACCCCACGTTTGCGGCATCCCTTGCAGGGAAATACTCGGGGCTTCAGGACACTTTCGAACCCGATTTTCTGGTCGAGCCGGACACGATCCCGAAAGTCGGCGAAAGGATGCTGCTCAATGGTGCCTACACGCCTGGGTTGCTGACTGGCCGAACGATCGTGGTTACGCAGTCCCAGAACGTCCCGACAATCGGTTATTACGGCAAGGGACGCATTCACCCTCTGGCCGTCGATATCGCCGGGGCATCCGGGCTGGCCAAGCCCATCTCGCTTTCTCTCGGGCAACTTCCGCTGCTGGTCATCGTATGGTTGCTGATCAAAGCGGGATCTCGCGCAAGTTCACGCAAGTCGAAGTTCGCACTGCACGCTCTTGCAGCGCTGGCGCCTTTCGTAGTTGCTCCGGCTCTCCAGCTTATCGGTGTCACTGTCGATACTGGCGCAGCGTTCTTGTCGCTCGTGATCTATGGCTGTGCTCGCGTCTGGCAATTGCGCGTGCGCCGCGTCCAGCATACCAGCACGTCCGGCCTGCCCAACCTTCTGGCGCTTAGCGCGCAGCCTTTCGAAGTCGGACGCGACGTCATCGTCGCTGTCATCGGCCGCTACGAGGAAATTCTCGCAACCTTGCCCCGCGATCTTCATGGAGAATGCGCTCGCCAGATTGCGAGAAGATTGTCAGTCGGCTCGGGCATCGAGACGATCTTCAACGGTGAAGGTGGTCATTTCGCGTGGACCGAGGAAGCGCGTCCACTCGAGATGCAGCTGAATCATCTTGAAGGTTTGCGGGCGCTTTTTTCGGCGCCTCTGCAGATCGGTACCTACACGTTTGACACCAACATTCATTTTGGCCTCGATCGAAATGAAGGGCTGGATGCTCAGACTCGCGTTAATTCGGCCCTCGCGAGCGCGAACGACGCGCTGAGTTCTGGCCGCTCTGTGGAACTGTTCGAAGCGGAACGGCTTGCCGAAGCGAGTTGGGAGCTTTCGCTCCATGCCCGCATCGATGAGGGACTGCGCAACGGCGAAATCTGGCTCGCCTATCAGAGCCAGTGGGACATGCGACTGGGTGGCCCTTGCGGTGCTGAGGCTCTGATTCGATGGAATCACCCCACCCGTGGTCCGATCGCGCCCGATGCGTTCATACTGCAAGCCGAGCGCGCCGGGCGAATTGATGCCCTGACCTACTGGGTGGTGGACGAGGCGATCACGGCTGCACTGGCTTTGAACGCAGCCGGTCGGCCTTTTCAGATGAGCATCAACCTGTCGGCGCAGATGGTGGACAAGCCATCCCTTGTCTCCAACTTTGTCGAAATAGTCCGTCGCCGAAACATCGATGCCAGGCTTTTGACGATCGAAGTGACAGAAACGTCGAGCGTGCGCAATCGTCCGGCCGCAGTTCAGAATCTGTCCCAACTTCGGGCCATGGGCTTCCGCCTCTCGATTGACGATTTCGGGACCGGTGAGGCGAGCCTCGCGTACCTTGCAGACTTGCCGAGCGACGAACTCAAGCTTGATCGGCGCTTCGTTTCGCGCCTGCTGACTCACGATCGCGAACGCAGCATCATCAGCGCAACCATTGGTCTGGCGCATGCTCTTGGCCAAACCGTCGTGGCAGAGGGAATCGAGGATGAAGCGACCTACCGCGCCCTTGTCGATCTTGGGTGTGACGTAGGGCAGGGTTACTTCCTTGGCCGGCCGCAAGCTTTTCCAGAGTTCTATCAGGGGCTTCTCAAAATGGGACAGCGCCGAATTGGTGTCGTTTAGAAGTTGTTAACCATCCAAGTCGGTGTTAACCATGTGTCTCCAATCGTGGATGGAGGCACGAATGTCCGCTGTAAACGCCGTTATCGAAATCCTGCGCTGGCTGTTCCAGTAATGTAATTTCGGCCCTGGTTTTTTTGAAAACAAGGGGTTAAACGAAAAGGCGCTGCCCGCTTTCTAAGCGGCAGCGCCTGTTTCATTTTAGCGACCGCGAAGTCTGAACCGATTCGTGGTTAACAGCCTGCGCGTCAATGGTTGACGCTGCCGACCCGTCAGTCTTCGCCGTGGCCTAGCGCCAGATAGTCCTGGCTCTGCATTTCGATCAGGCGGCTGACCGTGCGATCGAACATGAACCGGCCTTCGTCGTCGCCCTTTCCGCCCCAGTCGTAAAGCTCCGCCGGTTCGGCGTCGGCCGTGGCGATCAGCTTTACCTTATGCTCGTAAAGCGCGTCGATGAACGTGATGAAGCGCGCTGTCTCGTTGCGCAGTTCCGGGCCGAGACGCGGTATCGCAACAACGATCACGGTGTGGAAGTTGCGGGCGATTGTCAGATAATCCGCCGCTCCACGCGCTTCGCTGCACAATTTCTTGAAACTGAACACACCGACGCCCTTCAGGCTCTTCGGTACGTGCAGTTTGCGGCCGCCGCCGACGTCGAGGTCGCAAGACGGGACATGCTCGCTGTCCTCGGGCGGATAGTCCGTCAGCCGGAAGAATGCTTCGCGGACCTTTGCTGTCGATTCCGGACCCACCGGCACGTGCCAGGTGCCGACGCCCTTCATGCGTTCGAGCCGGTAGTCCGTAGGCCCGTTCAGGGTCAGCACGTCGAGCTTGCTCCCGATCAGTGCAATGAACGGCAGGAAGTGTTCGCGGTTGAGACCGTTCTTGTAGAGATCCTGCGGCGCGCGGTTGGAGGTGGTGACAACTGTTACACCGCCCTCGACCATCAGCGCGGTAAACAGGCGGCTCATGATCATGGCGTCGGCGCTGTTGTTGACGACCATCTCGTCGAAGCACAGCACGCGCGTTTCCGCGGCGATTGCCGCGGCCACGGGCAGGATCGGATCGCCGCCTTCCTTCTTGCGCTCCTCGCGCAGGCGGGCGTGGACGTCGAGCATGAACTCGTGAAAGTGCGCACGGCGCTTGGCAGGCAGGTTCAGGTTGTCGTGAAACAGATCCATTAGCATGGACTTGCCACGGCCGACGCCGCCCCACATGTATACCCGCGCGGCGGCGGAGCGGGCTTTGCACCGAAGAGCTTGCCGAACAGGCTGGGCGCGGGCGGCGGCGTTTCCAATTCCTGCTGCAGCGCGTCTAGCCGAGCCGCAGCGGCGGCCTGCTCAGGGTCGGGCCGCAGTTCACCCGCGGCAACCAGCTCGCGGTAGCGCTGGAGAACGGAGGTCATCGCTTGGTCGGCTTGCGGATCGTGCCGTTGTAGGCGGCGATGGTGTCCTGGCCCTGGACGACGAGACCGCGCAAGAACACCAGGCGCCCGGTTTCGCGCAGCACTTCCGTTACCGCATCGAGAGGCTCGCCGATTCGGCCTGCGCCAATGAATTGGCTGGACAGGTCGAGAGTGACAGAGCCTGCAGCGTCGCCAGACAGGAGCGTGCGCATGGCGGCGAAGAGTGCGATGTCCATGAGAGCGAGCGTGACGCCGCCGTGGACGGCATCGAGCAGGTTGGAGTGCCGGCGCTCCGGGAACATGCGCAGACGGGCGCGGCGGATGCCGTCGGCGCCTTCCTCGATCCGCGTCAGCATCCGGCCCATCGTCTGGGCGTTGAAGCGGGTCTCGTCGGTCAGGTTCCAGGTGAACCAGCCGGGGTGATCCTCGGCCGGTTCGTAACGGAAAGCTTGCGCACTCACCGGATCAGACGAGACGCTCGGCCTGCATCTTCTTGATTTCGGCGATCGCGCGCGCGGGCGAGAGACCCTTCGGGCAGACGTTCGCGCAGTTCATGATGGTGTGGCAGCGATAGAGACGGAAGGGATCTTCCAGCTCATCCAGACGCTCACCCGTCATCTCGTCGCGGCTGTCGGCCAGCCAGCGATAAGCCTGAAGCAGGATGGCGGGGCCGAGGAACTTGTCGGAGTTCCACCAGTAGCTCGGGCACGAGGTGCTGCAGCAGGCGCAGAGGATGCACTCGTAAAGACCGTCGAGCTTTTCACGCTGTTCCGGCGACTGCAGGCGCTCCTTGCCCGAAGGCGTGGGCGACACAGTCTGCAGCCACGGACGGATCGAAGCGTACTGCGCATAGAAGTGGGTGAAATCGGGGACGAGGTCCTTGATCACTTCCATGTGCGGCAGCGGGGTGATGCGGATTTCGCCCGAGAGGTCCTCGATCGCGGTGGTGCAGGCAAGGCCGTTGCGACCGTTCATGTTCATCGCGCAAGAACCGCAGATGCCTTCGCGGCAGGAACGGCGGAAGGTGAGGGTGGGGTCCTGTTCACCCTTCATCTTGATCAGCGCATCGAGCACCATCGGACCGCACTGGTCGAGATCGATGTCGAACGTGTCGTAACGCGGGTTTTCGCCGCTGTCGGGATCGTAACGATAGACCTTGAACTTGCGGATCTTGCCGTTGGTGGCCGACGCATGGTGGCGGGCCTTGCCGGTGATCGTGGAGTTCTTCGGGAGCGAGAAGGTCGCCATCGTTCTGTCCTGTGTTGCGTGCTTTGCGGCTTGCTGAGTCGTCCTTAGCGATTGCAGCGCGGGGGGCAAGAGGCTCTGAACTGCCCGTTGGTAGAGGTGCGGCGCTTCATGGATGTGATGAGGGGTTTACGGGGTTTACACTGTTCAGGGAAATTCGGTGTGGGCCGGTCCCGGGCGGTTTCGGGGGATTCCTGACGCGGCGTTCAGGTTTTGTTCGCATATGTGAAGTGGAGTTTGGGGTGGTCCCCCCCGTCAGTCGCTGGGGCGACTGCCCCCCCCATTTGTCCTTCGGAAAAATGGGGGGATCCTTGCGAGAGGTTTCGGGCCGGAAGGCAGGCGAAGAGGGTTGGGCGCTCATTTCGCCACCATGCCATTTCGCCGTCGTGTAGGACAGCAAAGAGGGTCGGCTGTCTCCATTTGCAAAGACGCCGACCAGTTGTTCGAGGAATGTCCTTGTCGGATTGCAAGGCTCTCCACTATGAAATAGAATGTGCATCCTAATTTCTGGGAGTGGGTCGTGGAATCGCGCAGAACGTTGATAAAGCTTGCCGCAGCAGGTGTCTTGGGATCAATTGCAGGCTTGCCCGGGTCTCGCGCCAGCGCTTCCGCCAAGTCCGCGGGGGCATGTTCCGCTGGCAAATCCAAGCCTGCAGCCCCACCCGTGTGGCGAACTGGTATCGAAGGCCAGCGCATCGCGGACCTTGGTGACGGGCGCTATCTGAACCCGATCCTTTCAGGTGACTATGCCGATCCGTCCGTGCTCAAGGACGGCGACGACTATTACATGACGCACTCCTCGTTCGATTCTGCGCCCGGGCTGCTGATCTGGCATTCGCGCGATCTGGTGAACTGGCGTCCGGTCGGCCCGGCTCTGGCCAAGCCACTGGGGACGGTATTCGCGGTCGACATCGCGAAGCATGACGGGCGCTATTTCATCTACATCCCTTTCATGAAAGCGCCATGGTCGCCCGATCTCCCAAGTTTCGCAAACACTTACGTGATTCATGCGCCTTCGATGGCCGGCCCTTGGAGCGATCCGATCGACCTCAAGGTTGGCGGACTGATCGACCCGGGCCACGTCGTCGGCGAGGACGGCCACCGCTACCTATTCTTCAACGATGGCAAGCGCGTTCGCCTCACCGCCGATGGCCTTGCCACGGCCGGCCCGGTCGAGACCGTCTACGAGGCCTGGCGATATCCCGATGACTGGATCACCGAGGCGTGGTCTCCTGAAGGCCCGAAGCTGTTCCGCAAGGGCGGCTATTTCTATCTGGTCAACGCGGTCGGCGGCACCAGCGGCCCGGCCACCGGTCACATGATCGTCGCGGCGCGGTCGCGTTCGATCAACGGACCGTGGGAGAATTGCCCGCACAATCCGATCCAGCGCACGCTTTCGAAGGATGAAATGTGGTGGTCACGCGGGCACGCCACGTGCGTCGAAGGGCCGAGCGGCAAGTGGTACATGATCTACCACGGCTATGAGAACGGCTATCACACGCTCGGCCGCCAGACCCTGCTCGAACCGATCGAATGGACTGCCGACGGATGGTTCCGCGCGACGGGCGGGGACCTTTCGAAGCCGCTGCCCAAGCCTGCGGCTGCGGCAGAAGTGCATGGGATGCCGCATTCCGACGCCTTCGAGAACGACCGTTTCGGCACGCTGTGGAGCCTTTACGGTAGCACGCCTGCCGAGAAAGCCCGCATCGCCGTTGCCGATCGCACACTTTCGCTGAAGGCCAAGGGCACCGGTCCGTCGAACGGCGTGGTCGTCACCCAGCAGGTCGGTGACCGCGCCTACGAGGTGACCGTGGATGTCGAACTTCAAGGCCAGGTCACCGGCGGCCTTCTGCTGTTCTTTGACGACCGGCTTTACCTCGGCATGGGCATCGATGGCACGCGGATGACCAGCTATCGCGGTGGCAAGGCGTCCTATTGGCCGGAGCCTGCACCACCGGCCCGCCGCATGTTCATGCGCATCACCAACCGCGATCAGGTGGTGACTTTCTACTATAGCCTCGATGGCAAGAACTGGACCCGCCACGGGGTACGCTCGGAAGTTACCGGTTATAACGCCAACACTGTCGACAACCTGCTGAGCCTGCGGCCTGCGCTTTTCGGTTCGGGCGATGGCCGAGTCCTGTTCCGCAATTTCCAATACCGCGCGTTGGAGTGACGGACGTGCCAGCCTGTTGCGAGTTACGGGCTGGCGCGCCCTAGCTGTGCAGGAAATCTTCCGTCTAACAGACGTCGCATGATCCTGCGATAGGCGCAGGATTAGCGGGACGCGACGTGCGGGTGTGTGGTCTTGCGGGTGCCCCTCCAACACCTGCGGTGGTCCCCTCCCCGGGGCGTGGAGGAATTGAAGCGGGGTTGCCCCTCTACCATCTTCGATGGTCCCTCTTCCTCCCGGCCTCCGCGGGGACAGGCGCACCGGGAGGAATTGGGTCAGCGCAGTTTGGTGGCGGCGCCCCATTCCATCCACGCCGCCCATCTGGGCATGCCGGGCATGTACTGGTGGCCAGGGTGTTCGAGCTGGAAGCCAGCGCCGAGGACCGGGGCGGTGACGGCGCGGGCGAGGTGGCAGCCGCCCATCAGGGGTTTCCAGACAGGCTCGACCCGGCGCTGCCATTTCGCCACGTCGGCATCGGGGCTGAGGCCGTGTTCGAGGAACAGCAGGGTGCCGCCGGGCTTAAGGATGCGGCGCAGTTCGGACAGGACCTTGGCCGGATCATCGACCGAACAGAGCGTGTAAGTGCAGACGGCGGTGTCGAAGGTCTCGTCACCGAAGGGAATGTCCTCGCCCACGCCTTCGCGGATGTCGGCCTGCCAGCCCTTGCGGGCGGCGGCTTCGCGCGCATAGTCGAGCAGTTTGCCTGACGGGTCGATTCCGGCAAATCCGGTGACGCGGGCGGGATCATAGAACTGCTGGTTGAGTCCGCCACCGCAGCCGATCTCGAACACCCGGCCCTGCGCGCGGGGCACGACGCCGGCGCGAAGCTCCATGATGTTCGGCGAAGCACAGGCACACTTGATCATGCGCGGAACGACGTGCGCGTCCCAAACGGCTTTCAGTCCCATCCCGTTTCCCCGTCTGTTATCCGAGCAGACTGGCAAAGAGAGCGGCGCGGCGCAATTGGCCGCGCCCGGGGGTTTCACTTTGTGGTGCAGCCTTCCGTGCTGAGTCCCATGGCCCAGAGGATACCCTGATCGAGCAGTTGCAGGCTTTCGGGCTGGCTGTAGTTTTCGGGCCGGTGGCCGATGGCGGTGTAGAAACTGCGGCCACGGCCCAGGCAGCGGGTCCACGCGATGGGATGGTCACCCATGGCCATCTTGCGACCGAAGCCTTCGCCCGGGTTGTAGGTGCTTTCGTCGAGCGAGGCGAGGACGCGGGTGCGTGGCAGGGCACGCACGCTGCGATCGAAGGAATACCATTCCTCGGTCATGCGCCATTCGGCGGGCAGGGCATGGGCTGCCGGGTGGGCACGGTCTTCCATGACGACGCGGGCCTGCTGGAACTGCGGGGCCATGGGATGGCCGATGAAGCGCGCGCCGATCAGGGTATCGGCATACCAGTCCCAGAAGAACTGGGGATCGCCGCCCGAACCGTGGATGCCGGCGTAGCCGCCGCCGTTTTCGATATAGCGGCGGAAGGCAGCGCGCTGAGGCAAGGTCAAGGCATCGCCGCTGACGTTGTTCCACACCACGGCATCGAAGCGGGCAAGGTCGCCTGCGTTGAACACGCCGCCGCGGTCGGTGAAGACGATGCCCCAGCCATGGCGTGCGGCAATGCCCTTGAGCGCGGCCTCGGCAGCGTTGACCGAGGGAGAATCGCGAAAACCGGTGATCTTGCCGAAGACGAGGATGGCCGGGCGAGGCAGGTCTGCGGGGATGGCGGGACGGTCATGATCGTAGGTACGGCAGCGGGCGGCGACGTCGGCCGTGGTCAGCCGCACTTTGGCAAGGTCCTTGTCGAGGCGGGCGGCAAGCGCGGTATCGCCTTTGCCGATCATGCTCAGGACCGATCGCGGCGTGACGATACGTTCGAAGCCGGGGGCAGGGCGTTGCCGTTGAAGGGGTGCATCATGGCGTCGGACAGGCCGGGGGAAGCCGCCTCGACGACGGCCTTCGCTGCCGGGACGACCAGGACGTCACCCAAAGGGGACTGCGTCGACAATGGCTGCCGCCCCAGCGGGCAATCCAGCACCGGCGCGGCATGGGCCGTCGCGCTCAAGCCCAGTCCAAGGGCCAATCCGACAGCTGCCGCCGTGTGCAGGAATCCTTTGCGCATGTCCGTCTCCCGAATGCTGTTTGCGTTACCATGACGGGGCCGACAGCGCCGGTCAACAGCGTGAGGTGGTGCGCTTACCCGATAGCAAAAGGCCCCGCCAAGACTGGCGGGGCCTTTCGGTTTGGGGCCTTGGCTTGTTGTCAGGCGCCGAAGGTGCGCTGCCACCAGCCGCGACGCGGTGCGGACTGTTCGCCTGCCTCCGCTTCGGATGCGGCGTCTTCGGCAACCGGAGCTTCGGCGCTGACCGTTTCGGCCGGAGCAGCTTCGGAGGCGACAGCGTCGGCCTTCTTGCGGCGGGTGCGCTTGGGCTTTTCTGCCGGGACTTCAGCTTCGGCTGCAGGGGCTTCGGCGGGAGCAGCTTCAGCTTCAGGTGCAGGCGCTTCGGGAGCGGCTTCAACCTTCTTCTTGCGGGTCCGCTTGGGCTTTTCCGGCGCAGGTGCGGCGGCTTCCTCGACTGCTGGTGCAGCGACGGGAGCTTCTTCGGCTGCCGGGGCAGCTTCAGCTTCTACCGCGACGTCAGCCTTTTTCTTGCGGGTGCGCTTGGGCTTGGCCGGTGCTGCTTCTGCGGCAGGAGCGGCTTCGGCCTCGACTGGCGCTGCGACCGGTTCGGCGACGACCGGCTCGGCAACGACCGGCTCGGTAGGGGCGGGGTCTGCCGAGATTTCGGCAGGCTCGGCCTGCTCGGCACCATCTTCGGCCTGATCGCCTTCAGCGTGTTCGCCAGCGCCTTCGCCGTTCTCACGGCCACCGCGCCGACGACGACCGCGACGGCGGCGCTTGCGTGGACCACGCTCGTTGCCATCATCGCCTTCCTCGGTACGAGCGCCTTCGGTGCCTTCGGCTTCGCCGCCTTCAGCCTCTTCGCCTTCGGCATCGTCAGCTTCTTCGGCCGAGCCTTCGCTCTCGCCGTTCTCGTCGCGGCGATCGCGGTTGCGACCCCGGCGGCGCTTGCGGCGCTTGCGGCGGCCTTCGCGGTCACCTTCCTCACCATCGCGCGAGCGCTGGCGGGGCTGCTCTTCGGCTTCTTCCTCGTCGTCGAAATCCTCTTCGACCAGATCGTCCTCTTCAGGCTCGATGATCGGTTCGAAGCGGGGGACGAATTCCGGCTTGGGCCCGCGCGAGGCGACGCGCATCTTGGCGCCCTCGTTCTCGCCCTCGGGGATCACCTCGACAGCGACGCCATAGCGTTCCTCGATCTCGGCAAGATCGGTGCGCTTGGCATTGAGGACGTAGATCGCGGCTTCCTGTGACGCATAGAGCGTGACGACGTTGCCCTTGCCCTTGGCGGCTTCGTCCTCGATCATGCGCAGCGCGGAAAGACCGGCAGACGATGCGGTGCGGACGAGGCCCGAGCCATCGCAGTGCGGGCAGGCGCGTGTGGTCGCTTCGAGCACGCCGGTGCGCAGGCGCTGACGGCTCATTTCCATGAGGCCGAAGCCGGAAATGCGGCCGACCTGGATGCGGGCGCGATCGTTCTTGAGCGCGTCCTTCATCGCCTTTTCAACCTTACGGATGTTCGATCCGTATTCCATGTCGATGAAGTCGATCACGACGAGGCCGGCCATGTCACGCAGGCGGAGCTGGCGGGCGATCTCGCGCGCGGCTTCGAGGTTGGTGGCAACCGCCGTCTGCTCGATGCCGTGCTCCTTGGTGGAACGGCCCGAGTTGATGTCGATCGAAACGAGCGCCTCGGTCGGGTTGATGACGAGATAGCCGCCGCTCTTCAGCTGGACGACCGGATCGTACATCGCGGTGAGCTGGTCTTCTGCGCCGTAACGCTGGAACAGCGGCACCGGATCGGCATATGCCTTCACCCGCTTCGCGTGGCTTGGCATAAGAAGCTTCATGAAGTCCTTGGCGGCGCGATACCCATGCTCGCCCTCGACCACGACTTCCTCGATCTCGCGATTGTAGATGTCGCGGATGGCGCGCTTGATCAGGTCGGAGTCCGAATGGATCAGTGCGGGCGCGACCGAGCGCATCGTGCGTTCGCGAATCTCGTCCCACAGGCGGGCCAGATAGTCGAAGTCACGCTTGATTTCGGGCTTGGTGCGCTGGAGACCGGCGGTGCGGACGATGCAGGACATCGAGCGCGGCAGTTCCAGTTCGGAAATGATCGTCTTCAACCGCTTGCGATCGGCCGAGGAGCTGATCTTGCGGCTGATGCCGCCGCCGTGGCTCGAGTTCGGCATGAGCACGCAGTAGCGGCCGGCAAGGCTGAGGTAGGTGGTGAGGGCGGCGCCCTTGTTGCCACGCTCTTCCTTGACGACCTGGACGAGCAGCACCTGGCGGCGCTGGATCACGTCCTGGATCTTGTAGCGACGGCGCAGTGCCATGCGCTTGGCGCGCAGCTCGTCGGCTTCCTTGCCCTGCGAGCGACCGCCCTGACGGCGCCGGCCCTGACGGCCGCGACGGCGGTTGCTGTCGGCCTCTTCGCCTTCGTCCGAAGCTTCCGAGGTTTCCTCGCCTTCGTCGCCCTCTTCGCCTTCGTGGTCGAAGCCGTTTTCGACGACGCCGCCTTCGATGGTGGCGACCTGATCCTTCTCCGACGTGTCGACTTCGGTCACGCCCTCATCGGAGTCATAGCCTTCGCCATCGGCGTAGTCTTCGTCCTCGGCGTCCTCGGCGGCGCGCAGGGCGGCCTCTTCCTCGGCGTGGGCGGCCTCTTCGGCCAGGAGGGCCTCGCGGTCCTCCTTGGGGATCTGGTAGTAGTCAGGGTGGATTTCGCTGAACGCGAGGAACCCGTGGCGATTGCCGCCGAAATCGACGAACGCCGCCTGAAGCGAAGGTTCTACGCGGGTTACCTTGGCGAGGTAGATATTGCCCTTGATCTGCTTGTGATCAGCAGATTCAAAGTCGAATTCTTCAATCCGATTGCCCTTCAGCACCGCCACCCGGGTTTCTTCCTGGTGGCGCGCATCGATCAGCATGCGCGTGGTCATTACAAATACTCCAGCCGCGCCGCCGCTGGATTGCCTCTGGGGCTACCAATGCGTTTCTGGCGCGGTTCGTTTGGGATGCACGAATGGCAGTTGCACGGATCGCTCCGTTGCCAATGCCATTCGCGAATGCGGGTTTGCCGGATCGGAGCGTTGCGGCGCGCAGCGTATCGACTGCCTTGCCCTGTCGCTCGCCGCCCGGCGGCGGTTGGTTTGTGTCTGCTGTGAAGACAACTCGCGGCGAAGTGCGCGTGCCGGCAAGCGTCCAAGCCGCGACCGCCCCGGTGGGGCAGCTAGGCAGGAACGAAACGCGGCTCATCATCACGGCATCAACCTTGTCGCGTGGAGGAGGGCGCTTGCGCTTCTTTCTCTCCACGTTGGCGGGATCTTCACCAGCGGGCTTTCCCTCGCCCACCGCGGCGCAAATGTGCGCTTTCCGGCGGTTTCGGCGTGGATGCGCCGGTGCTGGCTTGCCCCGGTAGATGGGTGCTAGCACCCCAATTGCAAACCGGCAATTAAAACAATGCCGGGAACGACCCGTTAACCATGCGCGCCATTTCGGTCTGGACCGGCGGGGGTGGGGCGGGGCATAGACCGGAGAAGATGGAGAACAAGGGGGTCCTGATCGCGGTCTTTGCCGCGCCGGTTGCGGCGGCGGCGCTGATGTGGGCGGCGTTTTCATCGGGTCTTGCCGTGATCGAACCTCGTTCGGTGCTGCGGCTGGACATGCCGCCGAGCGGAGGGCGCGTCGGGCTTCCGCCGGTTGAAGGGCCGGCCGATGTCAGCCGGCCTCTGGTGGTGATCGACGCCGGGCATGGCGGCCATGATCCCGGCGCGAGCGGTTTGGCGGGAGAGCGTGAAAAGGACCTGACGCTGTTGCTGGCGCAATCCCTGCGCGATGCCCTGCTGGCCGAGGGCAAGGTGCGGGTGGCGATGACGCGGAACTCGGACCGGTTTCTGGTGCTGGAAGAGCGCGCCGACATCGCGCACCGCCTTGCCGCAGACCTGTTCATATCGGTCCATGCCGACGCTGCGCAGAATGACTCGGCGCAAGGGGCGACGGTCTACACGCTTTCGGACAAGGCATCGGACGGCGTTGCCGAGGCGCTGGCGGCGCGGGAGAACAAGGCTGATACCGTCAACGGCGTGAACCTCGACGGGCAGGGGGCGCAAGTATCCTCGATCCTTGTCGATCTGGCGCGGCGGGAAATGCGGGGACGGTCGTTGCGGTTCGGGCAACTGGTCGTCAGGGAAGGACAGGACACGGTGCGCTTTCACCAGACGCCGCAACGCGAGGCGGCGTTTGTTGTCCTGAAGTCGTTGGACCTGCCATCAGCCCTGATCGAAGCAGGCTATATCAGCAACGTGGACGATGCCCAGAAAATGCTCGATCCGGCGTGGCGGCGGGTCTTTGCCGGTTCGGTAGCGCGCGCGATCGCGATTTTCCTTGCCGAGGGCCAGGCCGGTACTTCTCAGGCTAACGTGCCTCAGGCGGGCACATCTGAGGGTCCTGCGACGCGCTGAGCGGATTGGCGGCAGGTTGGCTCTGGCTTGGCAGGGCGCGAGCGTGCTAGAGGCCCTGCAACATGGCCGAAGAGACGTCCCAGCAATCCCGGTTCAAGCTCATCCGCGACGAAGGTCGTGCACGGTGGGGCAACCTTTCCAGGTGGTATCGCGCAAAGTGGGGCGACAGCCGCCGCTTCCGCTTCCTCAACTACGCCATTGGCGCGATTCTGGTTGGCTGGTTCGTGCTGTGGGCGGCGGTGATCCGCACGATGCCTTCGGCCGACATGCTCCTGACCTATCAGCCGCCGCTGCCGACGATGGTGCGCGGCAACGATGGCGAGATCGTATCGAGCTATGCGCGCGAGCGCCGCGTGCAGCTGCGCTTCGTCGATTTTCCCGAGCCGCTGATCAATGCGTTCCTTTCCGCCGAGGACAAGACGTTCTGGACCCATGGCGGCATCGACTACCTCGGCTTTGCCGGGGCGGTGGTCGATTATGCGAGGAAGGCTGGCTCGGACGAGCGGGCCAAGGGTGGTTCGACCATCACGCAGCAGGTGGCGAAGAACATCCTGCTGGGCGACGAATACTCGATCACCCGCAAGCTCAAGGAAATGGTGCTGGCGCGGCGGATCGAGGGCGTGCTGACCAAGCAGCAGATCCTCGAACTCTATCTCAACGAAATTCCGCTGGGGCGGCAGAGCTTTGGCGTCCAGGCGGCGGCGCGGGCCTATTTCGACAAGGATGTGGGCGACCTGCAGCTGCATGAGGCGGCGTTCCTCGCGATCCTGCCCAAGGCACCGGAGCGCTATGGCCGGGCCAAGTTCGAGGACAAGGCAATCGAACGGCGCAACTGGGTGCTCGACCAGATGGTCAAGAACGGTTGGGCGACGCCGCAGCAGGCTGCCGCCGCGCAAGCCATGCCGCTGGGGCTCAAGCCGCGTCGCGCCGAGAATTACACAGCCGATGCGGGCTATTTCCTTGAAGAAGTGCGCCGCCAGCTGATCGAGAAGTTCGGCGAGAAGGCCGAGGATGGTCCGCACAGCGTCTATGCCGGTGGCTTGTGGGTGCGCACGTCGCTCGATACGCAATTGCAGACAGCTTCGCAGAATGCGCTGCGCTCGGCGCTTCTGCGCTATTCGGGCGGGCGGGCGTGGCATGGGCCGATTGCGCGGATCGATGTCGACGGCGATCGCTGGCAGACCGAGCTGATCACCAGCAATATTGCGATCAACTATCAGAACTGGCGGATCGGCGTGCTGCTGTCGCGCAGTGGTTCTTCGGGCAAGGTCGGTTTCTCCGATGGCAAGACTGCGAGCCTGATCGGGCTGCCGGACAGCATCAAGCCGGGTGACGTGACGGCGGTGGCACCCGTCAACGGCTCGACTTACGCGGTGCGTACCGTGCCCGAGGTTTCGGGCGGGATGGTGGTGGAGGACCCGCAGAACGGGCGCGTTCTGGCGATGCAGGGCGGGTTCGACGCGCGGCTCGGCTCGTTCAACCGCGCGACGCAGGCCAACCGCCAGCCGGGCTCGACAATCAAGCCGTTCGTCTATGCCACTGCGCTGGACAACGGGATGACGCCGGCCTCGATGGTCGTCGATGGCACGTTCTGCGTCTATCAGGGCGCGGCACTGGGCGAGAAGTGCTTCCGCAACTTCGGCAACGAGGGCGGATCGGGCAGCCACACCATGCGCTGGGGGCTTGAACAATCGCGCAACCTGATGACGGTGCGCGTGGCCAACGACGTGGGCATGGACAAGGTCGTGCGCACGATCCGGAATGTCGGGATCGGCGAGTACGAGCCCTATCTGTCGATGGCGCTGGGTGCGGGTGACACGACGGTGATCAAGATGGTCAACGCCTATGCGGCGCTGGCCAACCAGGGACGCCAGCACAATCCGAGCCTGATCGACTACGTTCAGGACCGCAACGGCAAGGTGATCTGGCGCGCCGACAACCGCCGCTGCGACAACTGCGCGATGCCGCAGTGGGACGGCAAGCCGATGCCGCGCTTCAAGCCGACCGGCAAGCAGGTGATGGATGCACGCACGGCCTATCAGGTGGTGCACATGCTCGAAGGCGTGGTGGTGCGGGGCACGGCCGTGACTCTGCGCGACCTGAACCTGCCGCTGTTCGGCAAGACGGGGACGACATCGGGCCCGACCAACGTGTGGTTCGTTGGCGGATCGCCGGACATCATCGCGGGCGTCTATATCGGTTACGACCAGCCGCGCAGCCTGGGTGGCTATGCGCAGGGCGGGCGCATTGCCGCGCCGGTGTTCAAGCAACTGGTACAGGAGACGCGCACGCGCTGGAAGGACGTGCCCTTCGCGGTTCCCGAGGGCGTGCGCATGGTCAAGATCGATCGCGTTTCAGGCAAGCGCGTGTTCGGTGGAACGCCCGAGAATGACGTGGCCAAGGCTTCGGTGATCTGGGAAGCGTTCAAACCCGACACCGAACCGCGGCGCACGGCGCGCGAAGGCGAAGTCAGTGCCAAGCAGGCGGTGATCGACGCCTTGCGCAAGGCGCGTGCCGCACGCGGCATCCCCGAAGGTGGCGCCGAGGAAGCGCCGGTCGAGCAGGACTTCCTGGAGGAACAGGGCGGGATCTACTGATCGTTGTGCGGCCTGTCCTCAAAGGCATTGGCTAGTTCGGAGAAGCTCTGTTAGCCTCCCTGCCATGACGATCCGCACCCTTGCCGCTGCCGCCGCAGCCATCGCCCTTTCCGTTTCCGCCCCGGCCTTTGCCGAATTGCCGACCGGTGCGCGCGCGCCGGATTTCGCAGCGTCAGGAGCGCTGGCGGGCAAGCCGTTCTCGTTCAAGCTGCAGCAGGCGCTGAAGAAGGGGCCGGTTGTGCTGTACTTCTACCCCAAGGCCTTCACGCAAGGTTGCACGCTGGAGGCCCACGCCTTTGCCGAAGCGACGGCGCAGTTCAAGGCGGCAGGCGCCACGGTCATCGGCATGTCGAACGACGACGTGGCGACGCTGCAGAAGTTCTCGACCGAGGCTTGCCGCGACAAGTTCGCGGTGGCCAGCGCCAGTCCCGCCGTGATCAAGGCTTACGATGTGGACCTGCGCAAGCCCGATGGCTCGTCGACCGGGCTGACCAAGCGCACCAGCTATGTCATTGCCCGCAACGGCAAGATCGTGATGGTTCATTCCGACATGGACTATCGCGACCACGTGAAGATGACGCTGGCCGCGGTGCGCAAGCTCAAGGGCTGAACGCGCACCCTGCTTAACCACTCGGCTTTTCACGCTTGGGCTTTACATGCCTGCCCGCTTCGCTAAGCGGCGCAGTTCGTTCTTGTTCGAATTGACCGGAGTTCAGCCCCATGCGTGCCGAAGGGCAGGCCCATATCGACCGCATCAACGCCGCGCTGGCGCTGGTGCGCAAGTTCCTCGACTGGGATCGCGCCGTGCGCCGTCTCGACGAGTTGAACGCCCGCGTCGAGGACCCGAAGCTGTGGGATGATCCCAAGAAAGCCGAAGAGGTGATGCGCGAGCGTCGGCGCCTCGAGGCGTCGGTCGGGACGGTGAACGAGATCGGGCAGGAAATGGCCGATGCCATCGAATTCATCGAGCTCGGCGAGATGGAAGACGACGAGGCCACGGTGAACGAAGGTCTTGCCACGCTGGCCGCGCTGGCCGACCGCGCCGACAACGACAAGGTTCAGGCCCTGTTGGCAGGCGAGGCCGACGCCAACAACTGCTTCCTCGAAGTTCACGCCGGCGCGGGCGGCACGGAAAGCCAGGACTGGGCGGAAATGCTGCAGCGCATGTACACGCGCTGGGCCGAGCGCCACGGGTACAAGGTCGATCTGGTCGATTACCACGCCGGCGAAGCGGCGGGCATCAAGTCTGCCACGCTGCTGATCAAGGGCGAAAACGCTTACGGCTATGCCAAGACCGAGAGCGGCGTGCACCGTCTGGTGCGCATCAGCCCCTATGACAGCTCAGCGCGGCGGCACACCTCGTTCAGCTCGGTCTGGGTCTATCCGGAGATCGACGACAACATCGAGGTCGAGATCAATCCGGCCGACCTGAAGATCGATACGTACCGTGCTTCGGGCGCGGGCGGGCAGCACGTCAATACCACGGACTCGGCAGTGCGCATCACCCACGTTCCGACCGGGATCATTGTTGCCAGCCAGAACGACCGCAGCCAGCACAAGAACCGTGCGACCGCTATGGGCATGCTGAAGGCGCGCATCTACGAGGCCGAACTGGCCAAGCGCGAGGCGGCGGCCAGCGGCGAATATGCCGCAAAGACCGAGATCGGCTGGGGCCACCAGATTCGCTCCTACGTGCTGCAGCCGTACCAGCAGGTGAAAGACCTGCGCACCGGCGTGGTCTCCACGAACCCGACCGAAGTGCTCGATGGCGCGCTCGATCCATTCATGGCGGCGGCGCTTTCGCAGAAGGTCACCGGCGAGAAGGTGACCGTGGAGGACGACGATTGATGCGGCGGGCTTCGGCCCATTGTTCAGTCGCTTTCGCCGTTCTGGCATTGCTGGCGCTTGGCGCTTGCAAGCCGCAGGTGGACGACAAGCGCCCTGAGACTGCGCGCGAGTTTCCGACCGCCGACCGTCCCGTCTCCGGCGTGGTCAGCAATGCCTTTTCCAACGAGCAGGAACGTGACCGCCTGGGCGAGGCGGACATGGTGATGAACCTTGCCGGGATAAAGCCCGGCATGAGCGTGGCCGACATCGGCGCAGGCGAGGGGTACTATACCGTTCGTCTTGCCGAGCGCGTCGGGGACAAGGGACGTGTGCTGGCGCAGGACATTGACGGCGATGCCTTGCGGCGGCTGGGATCGCGTGTGGAGCATGACCGGCTCGACAACGTCTCGATCAAGCCGGGCGGTGTTGACGATCCGCGCCTGCCCGAGCGCAGCTTCGACCGCGTGCTGCTGATCCACATGTACCACGAGGTGACCGAGCCTTACGCCTTCGCGTGGCGGATGTGGCCATCACTGAAGGCCGGAGGCAAGATCGTGGTGGTCGACCTCGATCGTTCGACGGATCGCCACGGCATTCCGCCGGCGCTGCTGATCTGCGAACTGGAAGCCGTGGGCTTTCGCTTGGATGAATTTCACCGTAAACCAGAGATTGCGGGATATTATGCCCAGTTCGTCGCGGCGAAGAGCCGTCCTGAGCCGGGCGAGATAAAGCCGTGCCGTCTGAAGACGGCCAAGGGTGCGAGCGCGACAAGCGCGTTGAAAGGAAATTGATGTCTGCGTTCAAGGGGTTGAAGCCGATTCTCTACGGTGGCCGCGAGGTTTGGCCACTGGTTGAGGGCGGCAAGGGTGTTGCGGCAACCAATCACATGAGTTCGGGCGCGTGGGCTGCTGCCGGGGGGATCGGCACGGTCAGCGCGGTCAATGCCGACAGCTACGATGCCGAAGGCAAGATAATTCCACAGGTTTATAACGCCCTCACCCGCAAGGAGCGCCACGAAGAGCTGATGCGCTATGCCATCGATGGCGCAGTCGAGCAGGTGAAGCGCGCGCACGACATTTCGGGCGGCAAGGGCGCCATCAACATCAACGTGCTGTGGGAAATGGGCGGGGCGCAGCCGATTCTGGAAGCGGTGCTGGAGAAGACGCCCGGTCTGGTGACCGGCGTGACCTGCGGCGCCGGAATGCCCTACAAGCTTTCCGAGATCGCCGCGCGCTTCAACGTGTATTATCTGCCAATCGTTTCGTCAGGCCGCGCGTTCCGTGCTCTGTGGAAGCGGGCCTACCACAAGGTCCCGCAGTTGCTGGGCGCCGTGGTTTACGAAGACCCCTGGCTGGCAGGCGGCCACAACGGGCTTTCCAACGCAGAAGATCCGCGCAAGCCGGAAGACCCGTTCCCGCGGGTGAAGGCACTTCGCGATGTCATGCGGGCAGAAGGCATCGCGGACTCGGTGCCGATCGTGATGGCCGGTGGCGTATGGTTCCTGCGCGAATGGAACGACTGGATCGACAATCCTGAACTGGGCGCGATTGCCTTCCAGTTCGGCACGCGCCCACTGCTGACCGAGGAAAGCCCGATCCCCCAGGGCTGGAAGGACCACCTGCGCACGCTTGAGCCGGGTGACGTGCTGCTGCACCGCTTCTCGCCCACGGGCTTCTATTCCTCGGCCGTGCGCAATCCTTTCCTGCGCTCGCTCGAAGCGCGGTCCGAGCGCCAGATTCCGTACTCGCGGGTCGAAGCGGGCGAGCATACCGCTCAGCTTGACGTTGGTGTGCGCGGCAAGAATTTCTGGGTGACGCCGAACGACCTTGCTCGCGCGCGCGAATGGCATGGCGCGGGGTTTGTCCATGCGCTGCGCACGCCGGATGACACGATGGTGTTCGTGACGCCGGAAGAGCGCGACGAGATCCAGCAGGACCAGAAGGACTGCATGGGGTGCCTTTCGCACTGCGGTTTCTCGTCGTGGAAGGACCATGACGATTACACCACCGGGCGCCTCGCCGATCCGCGCAGCTTCTGCATCCAGAAAACGCTGCAGGACATCGCGCACGGCGGCGACATCGACAAGAACCTGATGTTTGCAGGCCATGCCGCCTATCGCTTCAAGCAGGACCCGTTCTATTCGAACAACTTCACCCCGACGGTGAAGCAACTGGTCGACCGTATCCTTACCGGGGACTGACCGTTTCCGGCCAACGGGGCGTCCCGCGCTTTGCCGGCGCGGCGCTCCGGTCAGGCCGGGGTGCTGGATGTGCTGGCAGCGGGTAGATGCCCCTTGTCGGCCTTGCGGAATTCTAGATCCAGGAATCGTTCGAGCACGAACATCTTGACTGCGAAGCGGGCTTCGATCGGCGAAAGGTCGGGCTGCCTTGCCGCGATGCGCGCGAAATGGTGACGCGCTTCGACGATGGGCATGCCGTCGGGCAGCGCTGCCTTGACCTCGGTGACCAGTTGGCGAGCCGCTGCAATTTTTTCGAGAGCCTGCTGTTCGGTCAATTCGCCTGCGCGCGCCCTTTGCTGGACCCTGCAGAAGAATTTTGAACAGACAGATGGGCGCCATTGCTCGTAGCGGGTGCAACAGGCGCCATCGAGATAGTGGCAGGCAAATACGAACGTGGGATGGCCTTGCGCATTGCGCGAAGTTGTCAGGCCGATGCTTTCGACATCGCTGATTTCGTCTTCGCGGATCTTGGCATCCTCATAGAGGGTGCCGTCACAACACAGGCCACATGCCAGGCAAAGCCTGCTTTCCAGCGTGAGATCAGGTGCGGCGGCAGACATTCCTGCAGGAATACAGGCGACGTCGGGGTGGCGCCACTTGTCGGAAGGCAAGCGCAGCGGGGAAATTAGTCACAAAGCCGGGATAACTTTCGGCAGGAATCGGCCGCAAGTTCAACTTTGCGAGGCAGCGCCATGCTGGGACGCCTGCCGCTGTTCCGCGCCGCGAAGATGTGCACTTTTGGCTCCTCTGAACTCGCTGTCGAGAAAGCGTTCCAGCACGAACATCTTGACCAGGAAGGTGGCTTCATCGGGCGCAAGATCGGGCTGCTTTGCAGCGAGATCCTTGAAGAGCCGCCGCGCTTGCGAGATTGGCACTCCGGGGGCAGCAAGGCCTTGATTTCATCGGTCATCTGCCTGGCCCGGGCAATCATGCTGAACGCTTTTTCCTCGGCGAGTTCGTGCTTGCGAACGCGCTTCTGGACCTGACAGTAGTAGTCGCCGCAGACCGACGGTCGCCAGGACTGGTAGCGCGTGCAGGCCGTGCCATCGAGATAGTGGCACCCTAGCCGGAATGCCGGCTCATCATAGGTCGTGCGGAAGGTTTGCAGACCGATCGCGGCCGTGTCCTCGACCTCGGATTCCTCGATCAGGGCAAAGCCGAAGACCGTGCCGTCGCAGCAAAGGCCACAAGCGAGGCAGAGCTTGCTTGCGATGGAGAGTTCGTCAGTTTCGGCCATTTGTCGGGATGATACCGGCGGCAAAGCAGCCTTGCTATCTACCGAAGGTCATGAGCCTCAGGAAATTTTAGCTAGGGACAGTTATAACCAAGGTTAGTGATTGGCGGCTTGCAGCAGGCTAGGCGGCGTGGACAAATTCCACAGCGCCACGGCTGGAGGCAAAAACCGCCAGTTCAAGGAGGCGAGGAAGCGCAATATCGGGAATATTGTGCGACGAGCCGACGCCGAAATGGCGGTTTTTGGTCCAGCCCCGCAGGGGTTGCCCTGTAAAAGGCCTTGGCAGCGTTGCTCGGCCTTGAAAGAGGCCCACTCTTCCTGCGCCCTCGCGCCTCGCCAAGGCCTTTTACAGGGCAACCGTGGCGTTGTGGAATTTGTCCACGCCGCCTAGGCCGCCGCCTGACCTGACGACCTTTGAAGAAACATCGCCTTGCGAGAATCCCGGAAGTAGCGGTCGAGCAGGAGGTCGAAGGCTGTCAGTTTAAGCAGGAAGGCCGTTTCGACCGCCGTGCGCTCGGGCTTGGCGGCGATGTGTGCGCGGCGATCGCGTGCGGCGTTGAGCGTTTCCCCTGCGATCAGGAATGGCTGCAACTGCTCACGCGCCTTCAGCATTTCGTCCACGCGCCGAAAGGCCTCGGCACTCTCGATCTCGCTGGCGCGCATGGCCTTCAATGTCTTGCAACGGAAGGTGCGGCAGGTTTCGGGGCGCATCGCATAGATCTGGCAGCTCTGGCAAACAGAGTGCGGGCAGGGCTGAAAGAAGATCGCATCGGTTTCGCGCGATTGCATGGCGAAGCGATGGCCAAGTGCCTGCTCCTCGTCGCGGGTTACTTCGACATGGGTGAACAAGGTGCCGTCGCAGCATGCCGCGCAGCCCGTGCACAGATCCTGTTCGAGCAGGGGCGGGGCGTCGGCCTCAGGTACGGTCATGGCACCTGATTATGGCTGTGCGCTGGCCGGTGCAAGGCGCGACTTGACGAAGCCGCGCCTTGCCTGCGTTCGATCAGTCGAATTCCCAGGCGCGTTCGCCGTGGCTGGTGATGTCGAGGCCTTCGCGTTCCTCGTCTTCGCTGACGCGCATGGGGATGACCATGGAAACCATCAGCGAGCAGACGACGGTGGCGATGCCGCTCCAGATTGCCACGATGCCGACGCCGGCAACCTGGGCCACGATCTGGCGGCCCAGTGTCATGCCCTCGGCAAAGCCAGTCCCGCCGAACGAAGGCGAGATGAACACGGCCAGCAGCAGAGACCCGATCATGCCACCAACACCATGGACGGCGAAGACGTCGAGCGAGTCGTCGATCTGGAGCCGCTGCTTGACCAGCTGGATCATCGGATAGCAGACGGCCGCAGCGACTATGCCGAACAGCATGGCAGAACCCGGGGCGATGAACCCGGCGGCAGGCGTTACGGTGGCGAGGCCGGCGATGGCGCCGGTGGCAAAGCCGACCGAGGTGGCCTTGCCGACGCTGAGCTTTTCGATGCCGATCCAGACGAGCGCGGCGACGCAGGCGGCAAGGTGAGTGTTGATGATCGCCGAGGCGGCATCGTCATTGGCGGCGAGGGCCGAGCCTCCGTTGAAGCCGAACCAGCCGACCCAGAGCAGGGCGGCACCGGCCATGGTGAGGGCAGGGCTGTGTGGCAGCATCAGCGTCTTGGGAAAACCGGCGCGCTTGCCAAGCAACATCGCTACGATCAGCGCCGATACGCCTGCGGTGGTGTGGACGACGATCCCGCCGGCGAAATCCAGCGTGCCGAAGCGGGTTGCCAGCCAACCGCCGCCCCAGATCCAGTGCGCTACCGGTGCGTAGACCAGAAGGCTCCACAACGCGGTGAAGGCGACGACCCAACCGAAGCGCGCGCGATCGACCCATGCGCCGACCATCAGGGCGGGCGTGATCAGCGCGAAGCACATCTGGAACAGGGCAAAGGCGCTTTCCGGGATCGCGGTATTGGCGCGGACGTTGCCGAGGTTCAGGAGCATCCAGGCGTTGCCTGCGCCGAGCCAGCCGCCCGACACGTCGCCAAAGGCCAGGGTGTAGCCGACCATCACCCAAAGCACCGAGGCGACTGCCGCAATTGCACCCACCTGCACGAGCACGGCAAGGAAGCCCTTGGCGCGGACGAGACCGCCGTAGAACAGCGTCAGGCCCGGCATCGCCATCATCAGCACGAAGGCTGAAGACACCAGAATCCAGGCGGTGTCTCCGGTATCGGCCACATCCTCGACGCTGATGGCGCCTTGGGCATGGGCCAGTGCGGGCAGCAGAATCGCTCCTGCGGCGCAGGCCATCGCCAGTAGTTTACGCATGCGTGACTCTCCCCCTCGCGCAGTGGTGCTGCGCCAGATCCTCTCCGCGCGCGGCTTTAGAGCAACATTGCGGCAGCGCACAAGCGCGCCGACAACCGTTTGTTGTGCGAAACGCGACGAACGGTTCCAGTTTCGGACAGTGGCTTGGCGTTAAACGAGGCCTTCGAGCACCTGGTCTGGCGGGCGATGACCATCCGCCCAGAAGCGGATGTTGGCGATGACCTTGTCGCCCGAAGCAATGCGGCCCTCGAACGTGGCGCTGCCCATGTGCGGCAGGATCGCCACATTGTGATGGGCCAGCAAGCGCGCATCGACCTGGGGTTCGTGTTCGAACACGTCGAGCCCGGCGCCGCCGATGCGGCCATCGACCAAGGCTGCAATGAGGGCCTCTTCCTCGATCAACTGGCCGCGCGCAGTGTTCACGATGTAGGCGTGCGGTTTCATCAGGCCGATGCGTCGCGCGTCGATCATGTGATGCGTTTCCGGCGTGGCCGGGCAATGCAGCGTCAGAATGTCCGCCTCGGCGACCAGCCTGTCGAGATCGGGTTCGAAATTTGCGCCGAACATCGTCTCGAGCGCTTCGGGCAGGCGGTGGCGGCTGTTGTACAGGACATTGAGCCCGAAAGCCCTTGCCCGATGCGCGACGGCCTGGCCGATGCGCCCCATGCCGATGATGCCCAGCGTCTTTCCGGCGAGGCGGTGGCCCAGCATCGTGGATGGTGCCCAGCCTTCCCATTTCCCGGCGCGCAGGGTGCGGCCACCATAGTTCAAGCGGCGGGCGACCGAGATGATCAGGGCGATCGTCATGTCCGCAGTGTCGTCGGTGAATACGCCGGGCGTGTTGGTGACGATGATCTTGCGGGCGCGCGCGGCGGCAAGGTCAATATGTTCGGTGCCCGCACCGAAGTTGGCGATCAAACCAAGTTGCGGACCAGCTTCGGCGATCATCGCCGCATCGATCCGATCCGTTACCGTGGGGACGAGGACATGGGCCGATTGCATCGCCGCGACAAGCTGGTCACGCGACATGGCGCGGTCTTCAGCGTTCAGGGAGACGTCGAAAAGCTCTGCCATCCGCGCTTCCGTTTCCGGGAGCAGGCGGCGGGTGACGGCGACGCGCGGGGTGCCATCGACACGGCGGGTCGGGCGATAGTCGGCGGAACTCGGCATGGCTGCAAAGCTAGGCCGGGGTGGGGCAGCGGTCAAGCGCGGGAAGGCCCTGCCATCGTGGACAGAGCGCTGTGCGGTGTTGCTCTTGCCGGTCATTTTTGCGACGGCTGGGACATGATCAAGAGCTACAGTCGTGCCCCTGCTGCCATCCTTGCGTCAGTCGCCTGCGCCCTGCTTGCGCCGACAGCCGTTGCGCAGGACGCAGACGCGGGCGTGCCGTACTGGGTATCGACCCGCAAGGACACTGCGAACATGCGCGTGGGCCCGGGTCGGGAATATCGGATCAACTGGACCTACACCCGCAAGGGCGTGCCCATGAAAGTGTTGCGCGTGATGGGGGGCTGGCGTCTGGTCGAGGATCCCGATGGCGCGCGGGGCTGGATGCTGGCGCAGTTCCTGAGCAGGGACCAGACCGGTATCGTCAAGGGCTCGATCACCGGCCTGCGCGAAAACAAGGACGGATCAGGGCGTCTGCTCTGGCGCGTGGCCCCCGGAGTCATGGGCAAGATCGGCGATTGCAAGGCCGGCTGGTGCAGCTTCGACGTTGACGGTCGCAAAGGCTTTATCAAGGCGACGGCGGTGTGGGGGGCGGGCAAGCCCTGACGGCGATGGCCGGTTCGTGATGCGAAAAGACCCCGGCCTTGCGGTCGGGGTCTTTCGTTGTTCCGGGCGTTGTGCCGGACTGTTGCGGTTCAGACCAGTTCGATGGCCAGGGCCGTCGCTTCACCGCCGCCGATGCAGAGGCTGGCAACGCCCTTGGTCTTGCCATGCTTCTTGAGCGCGGCGATCAGCGTGGTGACGATGCGGGTGCCCGACGCGCCAATGGGATGGCCGAGTGCCGTTGCGCCGCCATGGACGTTGATCTTCTCGTGCGGGATGCCGAGGTCGTGCATCGCGAACATGGCAACGCAGGCGAAGGCTTCGTTGACTTCGAACAGGTCGACATCGGCGATCGACCATCCGGCCTTGTCGAGAACCTTCTGGATCGCGCCGACCGGGGCAGTGGTGAAGTCCTTCGGTTCCTGCGCGTGGGCGGCAAGCGCGATGACCTTTGCGACAGGGGCGAGGCCTGCAGCCTTAGCAGTGCTCTCACGGGCGAGGACAACTGCTGCCGCACCGTCTGAGATCGACGAGGAGGTGGCGGCGGTGATCGTGCCGTCCTTGGCAAAGGCGGGCTTGAGCGACGGGATCTTGTCAGGACGGCCCTTGCCGGGTGCCTCGTCGGTGTCGACGATGACTTCACCGGCGCGCGTCTTCACGGTGACGGGGGCGATCTCGTCCTTGAAAGTCCCGTCCGCAACAGCCGTCTGGGCGCGGCGCAGGGACTCCACGGTGTAGGTGTCCTGCTGTTCGCGGGTGAGCTGATAGGCGTTGGCGGTGTCCTGCGCGAAGGTGCCCATGGCGCGGCCAGCCTCGTAGGCGTCTTCCAGACCGTCGAGGAACATGTGGTCATAGGCCGTGTCGTGGCCGATGCGCGCGCCCGAGCGGTGCTTCTTGAGAAGGTACGGCGCATTGGTCATCGATTCCATGCCGCCGGCGACGACGACATCGACGCTGCCCGCAGCCAGCGCTTCGGCGCCCATGATGATGGTCTGCATGCCCGAGCCGCAAACCTTGTTGACCGTGGTTGCCTGGACCGACTTGGGAAGACCGGCCTTGATGGCCGCCTGGCGGGCAGGAGCCTGACCAAGGCCTGCCGGAAGCACGCAGCCCATGTAGATACGGTCGATGCCATCGGGCGAGACGCCTGCGCGCTCGACCGCAGCCTTGACGGCGGTGGCGCCGAGATCGGTGGCAGAAACGTCTGCCAAGGCTCCCTGCATCGCGCCCATCGGGGTGCGGGCATAGGACAGGATGACGACGGGATCGGCTGACGAGAACTGTGCCATGTCTTGACTGACCTTTGCATTTGGCCCTTGTGTCTGGGCGCTGATGCGCGGGCTTGTGTGCTCCCGCGTTCATCTGCGTACATAGTGCTGCACTGCAGCGAACGCAAATGGGGCATTGGTCGAACAGATGCTGGAACCTGCATTTTCGAGCCTGCCTGCAGGCGTTCCGCTGGTCGGTTCGGCCATTCTGGGCGCAATTGTCGGGAGTTTTCTGGGCGCTGCTCTGGAACGGTTGCCGTCGGGCCGTTCGATCGTGAGCGGCCGGTCGGCTTGCGACGGGTGCGGCAAGGCTCTGACGGTGGTCGAGCTGGTTCCGGTCCTGTCGTGGCTGGTGCAGGCGGGGCGTTGCCGGACCTGCGGCTCTCGGATCGGCGGATGGCAACTGGCCTGCGAACTGGGCGGCGCGGGCATCGGCGTGGCATCACTACCGCTTGCGCGCGATGGGCTGGCGCTCGCCGCGATGCTGCTGGGATGGCAGCTGCTGCTGCTGGCTTTGCTCGACTTGAGGCACTTGTGGCTGCCGCGGCTGCTGGTCGGCTGGCTGGCGGCCAGCGGGCTGCTCGTTGCGTTCGCGCGGGCGAGGGTCACCGACGACGCCGGGGTGATCGGAACAGCCCTTGCCGGGGCGTGCTGGGTTATGCAATGCTGTGGCTGATCGCGCGGTTCTATCTCAAGGCTCGTGGGCGCGAGGGGATGGGCTCGGGCGATCCGCCGCTGCTTGGCGCTATCGGGCTCTGGCTAGGGCCGCTCGGCGTGGTCGAGACCATGCTTGGCGCGAGCATCATCGGCATTGCGGCGGCTATTGTCATGCTTGTCAGCAAGCGTAAGATCGATGCCGACACGGCCCTGCCGCTGGGGACCTGCCTTGCCGCTACGGCATGGCTGCTCTTCCTGCTGCAGGGACCAGGCTGAGAACGATTCGGGGAGCGGGGCGACATGTTCAAGGAAACGGCGCGCGACGACATGATGACTGCGCTGGGCAAGCAGCGCGAGGCGTTCACGGCAGCGCGGCCCGAGCCGCTCTCGACGCGAAATGACCGTTTGGAGCGGTGCGCCAGAATGCTGCTGGCACATGGGGAGGACTTCGCCCGGGCTATGAGCGCCGACTTTGGCCATCGCAGCCACGAGCAGTCGATGCTGACCGACATCATGCCTTCGATCAGCCTGATCCGCTATTCGCAGAAGCGCATGAAGGCGTGGAGCAAGCCTGAGAAGCGCCACGTCAACTTCCCGCTGAACCTGCTTGGGGCGCGGGCCGAGGTGCGGTACGAGCCCAAGGGTGTGATCGGCATCGTAGCGCCGTGGAATTTTCCGGTGGGGCTGACGATGGGGCCGCTGGCGCAGGCCTTCGCGGCAGGCAACCGCGCAATGCTGAAGCCCAGCGAGTTTACCGAGCGGACCTCGGAACTGATGGCCGAGCTGTTTCCGAAGTTCTTCGGCGAGGAGGAGGTAGCGGTGATCCTTGGGGGACCGCAGACGGGGCAGGACTTCTGCTCGCTGTCGTTTGACCACCTGCTGTTCACCGGGGCGACCTCGATTGGAAAGCATGTGTTGCATGCGGCGGCCGACAATCTGGTGCCGGTGACGCTGGAATTGGGCGGCAAGTCGCCGACCATTCTCGGTCGCAGTGCCGACGTTGCCAAGGCGGCGGAGCGGATCGCGCTGGGCAAGATGATGAACGCCGGGCAGATCTGCCTTGCACCAGACTACATGCTTGTGCCCGAGGAACTCGAGCACAAGGCCATCGGCGCGGTGCAGGCAAGCGTGGCGCAGATGTACCCGACGCTTCTGGCGAATGATGACTACACCTCGGTGATCAACCGCCGCCACCGCGACCGGCTGGCGGGCCTTGTCGATGATGCCGTTGCCAAGGGCGCCGAGGCCATCGTCGTCAATCCGGGGAACGAGAACTTCGAGGGATCGAACGGCAACAAGATGCCGCTGACGATCCTGCGCAACGTCAACGATGACATGAAGGTCATGCAGGACGAGATCTTCGGGCCGGTGCTGCCGGTGAAGACCTACTCGCGGATCGAACAGGCCATCGACTATATCAATGCGCATGACCGTCCGCTGGGGCTCTACTACTTTGGCGAGGATGCGGCCGAGCGCGAGACGGTGCTGACCCGGACGATCTCGGGAGGGGTTACCATCAATGATGTTATTTTTCATGTCTCGGCCGATGACCTGCCGTTCGGCGGGGTCGGGCCTTCGGGCATGGGCAGCTACCACGGCGTGGAAGGCTTCCGTTCGTTCAGCCATGCCCGCGCAGTCTATAGCCAGCCGAAGAGTGACCTTGCCAAGATTGCGGGCCTCAAGCCGCCTTATGGTGCTGCCACGGCGCGCACCCTCAAGATGCAGCTGAAGTAAGCAAAGCATACGAATGGCACGGCGGCGCATGTGCGTCGCCCCGCGGTAGAAGACTGGGAAAAGGGCGGGCAATTCCGCCCTTAGTGCAATGCACCCCACTTGCGTACGGGCGCGGTCGGGACTAGGGCGCAGGCGAACCTGCAGCTTCGCGAGTCAGCCCTTTGGTCGATCTGTCTCAATACCTGCCGATCCTGATCTTCCTCGGGATCGCCTTGGCGCTTTCTTCCGCATTCGTGTTCCTGCCGATGGGCGTGTCGCGCCTGACCGGCGCTCACAATCCCACGGCGGAAAAGCTCAGCGAGTACGAATGCGGCTTCCCCGCGTTTGAAGACCCGCGCAGCCAGTTCGACGTACGGTTCTATCTCGTCGCGATCCTGTTCATCATCTTCGATCTCGAAGCCGCGTTCCTGTTTCCCTGGGCGGTGAGCCTCAAGGAAACCGGTTGGGCCGGGTGGACGACCATGATGGTCTTCCTCGGCGAACTGGTGATCGGCTTCATCTATGCCTGGAAGAAGGGCGCGCTGGACTGGGAATGAGCAACATGGCCACTAACCCGCTCGTTACTGCCAATGCCGGTGCCGTGACGGCGCCGGACCAGGCGTTTTTCGACAGCCTCAATGCCGAGGTGAATGACAAGGGCTTCCTCGTCACCAGCACCGAGGAACTGTTCCAGTGGGCCCGCACCGGCTCGCTGTGGTGGATGACCTTCGGTCTTGCCTGCTGCGCGGTCGAGATGATCCACGTCAACATGCCGCGCTACGACATGGAGCGCTTCGGCGTTGCCCCGCGTGCTTCGCCGCGCCAGTCGGACGTGATGATCGTGGCCGGCACGCTGTGCAACAAGATGGCCCCGGCGCTGCGCAAGGTCTATGACCAGATGTCGGACCCGAAGTACGTGATCTCGATGGGGTCGTGCGCCAATGGCGGCGGCTATTATCACTACAGCTATTCGGTGGTGCGTGGCTGTGACCGCATCGTGCCCGTGGACATCTATGTCCCCGGCTGTCCACCGACGGCCGAAGCGCTGCTCTATGGCGTGATGCAGCTGCAGCGGAAGATCCGCCGCGCCGGCACGATCGAGCGCTGAGGAGCAAGGGATTATGACCGTTCTCCACTCCGCGCCGCGCTGGTCCTCGAACGAGGGTGTGAAGGATGCGCTGGCGGCTTCGCTGGGCGCGATGCTGGTTTCGGCTGACGAGGAGCATGGCGAAATCCTGCTTACCGTCGCGCGTGACAGCGTCGAGGATGCCCTGCGCCGCTTGCGCGACGATCACGAATACCAGCAGCTGATGGACATCGCGGGCGTCGACTACCCGCAGCGGGCTGAGCGCTTCGACGTGTGCTATTGCCTGCTTTCGGTTACGAAGAACCACCGCGTGATCGTGAAGGTTTCGACCGACGAGGCGACGCCGGTGCCGACCGTGACGACGCTCTGGCCGAATGCCGGCTGGTACGAGCGTGAAGTCTACGACATGTTCGGCGTGTTGTTCGCGGGCAATTCGGACCTTCGCCGCATCCTCACCGACTATGGCTTCCAGGGGCATCCGTTCCGCAAGGACTTCCCGCTGACCGGCTATGTCGAGCTGCGCTATTCGGAAGAAGACAAGCGCGTGGTCTATGAGCCGGTGCAGCTGGCGCAGGACCTTCGCCAGTTCGACTTCATGAGCCCATGGGAAGGCGCGGACTACGTGCTGCCGGGTGACGAGAAGGCCGCGACGCCGCCGCCTGCTCCGGCTCCGGTCGCGACCAAGCCTGAGACCAAGGGCGATGCCAAGGCGGACGTGCCGAAGACGACCGATAGCAAGGCTGATACCGGCGCTGGCGAAAAGGCCAATGCCGAAGCGGCCAAGCCGGTTGCCGAGGCTGCGGCGCCTGTCGTGACCAAGGCGGAAGAGCCTGCCGCGCCCGAGCCGACCGAGGATCGTCCGGCCCGTAAGCCGCGCAAGAAGAAGACCGATGGAGAAGGCGCATGAGCCTGAGCCTCGAACAGTCGCCGACCACCGGCGACGAGGTCATCACCAACTACACGATCAACTTCGGGCCGCAGCACCCGGCGGCGCACGGCGTGCTGCGCATGGTGATGGAGCTTGACGGCGAAATCATCGAGCGCATCGATCCGCACGTCGGCCTGCTGCATCGCGGCACCGAGAAGCTGATCGAGCACAAGACCTACCTGCAGGCGCTGCCGTATTTCGACCGGCTCGACTACTGCTCTCCGCTCGGCATGGAGCACTCCTACGTGCTCGCGGTAGAAAAGCTGCTGAACATCGAGGTTCCGCTGCGCGCCCAGTACCTGCGCGTGCTGTTCGCCGAGCTGACCCGCATCTGCAACCACATGCTCAACCTCGGGTCGCACGTCATGGACGTCGGCGCGATGACGCCGAACCTGTGGCTGTTCGAAATCCGCGAGGACTGCCTCAACTTCTTCGAACGCGCTTCGGGCGCGCGCATGCACTCGGCATGGTTCCGCCCCGGCGGCGTGCACCAGGACGTGCCGCTCAAGCTGCTCACCGACATCGCGGACTGGCTCGACGAGCGTCTGTTCCCGCTGTTCGAAGACGCGATGAGCCTCGTCGTCGACAACCGCATCTTCAAGCAGCGCAATGTCGACATCGCCATTGTCTCGAAGGAAGATGCGCTGCGCTGGGGCTTCTCCGGCCCGATGATCCGCGGCTCGGGCATTCCGTGGGACCTGCGCAAGAGCCAGCCCTACGACGTCTATGACCGCATGGATTTTGCCGTGCCCGTGGGCACCAACGGCGATTGCTATGATCGCTTCATGGTCCGTGTCGAGGAAGTGCGCCAGTCGGCCCGCATCATGAAGCAGTGCATTGCCGAAATGCCCGAAGGCCCGGTGGCCAGCACCGACCGCAAGGTGGTGCCGCCCAAGCGCGCCGAGATGAAGCAGTCGATGGAAGCGCTGATCCATCACTTCAAGCTCTACACCGAAGGCTTCCACGTTCCGGCGGGCGAAGTCTACGTGGCAACCGAAAGCCCCAAGGGCGAATTCGGCGTCTATCTGATCTCGGACGGCTCGAACAAGCCCTACCGCTGCAAGATCCGCCCGACCGCGTTCAGCCATCTCCAGGCAATGGACTTCATGAGCGTAGGCCACATGCTGCCCGACGTGACCGCCATCATCGGCGCGATCGACGTGGTGTTCGGGGAGTGTGACCGGTGAGCAATCTTGACACGGCCAAGGCGATGATCGCCGCCTACAACGCGCAGGACGTAGACACATACGTCTCGTACATGACCGACGACGCCTGCGAGGCGAACTATCGTGGGGATGTGGTGCGTGAGGGCAAGGAAGGCACGCGCTCGGGCCTTGCTGCCGCGTTTGCGCGCTGGCCGCAGAACCATGCCGAGATCAAGGAAGCGCAGGCCATCGGCACCTACGTGTTGATGCGCGAGCATGTGACGCGCGGGCCCGCCACCGATGGTTCGGCACTGGTCGAGCCGTTCGACGTGATCGCAGTCTATTCTTTCGAGGGCGACAAGTGCTCTCGGGTGGAGTTTATCCGGTGAAGTCCACGTTTGACCTCATGCGCCTGTGGGCCATGCTGACGGGCCTCGTGCTCGCCGCGTGGTACTTCGGCGAACTGTACCTCGGCGCGCAGGCGACCGAGACGCTGCCGATGCTGATCGCCGCGATCGGCGGGTTCGAGCTGTTCCACTATGCGCAGGACATCCTGATCAAGCGGGGGCGGACCAATGGCTGATCGCTTCATCGAACCAGACAGCCCGGAACTGCGCGCGCGCTGGGGTGGCTTCGAATGGACGCCTGAGAACGCTGAACAGGCCAAGGTCATCGTTGGCCGCTATCCGGCGGGGCGTCAGCGCTCGGCAGTGATGCCGCTGCTCGATCTGGCGCAACGCCAGGTGGGTGCTGAACTGAACACGCAAGGCTGGCTGCCGATCCCGGTGATGGAATACGTGGCCAGGTACCTCGACATGCCGGTGATCCGCGTGGTCGAAGTGGCGACGTTCTACACGATGTACAACATCGCCCCGATCGGCCGCTTCCACGTGCAGGTCTGCGGCACTACGCCGTGCATGCTGCGCGGGTCTGACGACATTCTGGCGGCCTGCAAGGGCAAGGGCCTGAAGAAGGGCCACACCACGCCGGACGGCATGTTCACGCTGACCGAGGTCGAGTGCATGGGCAACTGCGCCTCTGCTCCCATGGTCCAGATCAACGACGACAACTACGAAGACCTCACCGCCGCCGACATGGAGCGCATCCTTGACGAGCTGGCCGCGGGCAAGCAGCCGAAGACCGGCACGCAGCTGCCGGGCCGTCATACGGTGGAACCGGCAGGTGCCTTGAGCAACCTGACGGCGATGGTCGATGCCAACCACGACTATCGAGGGGAGTGGTAAGATGGCCCTTCAGGACAAGGACCGCATCTTCACCAACGTCTACGGCTTCCAGCCGTGGAACCTCGCCGCTGCTCGTCAGCGCGGGGATTGGGACAACACCAAGGCCCTGATGGAGCGCGGGCAGGACGCGATCATCGAGGAAATCAAGGCCTCGGGCCTGCGCGGTCGTGGCGGTGCGGGGTTCCCCACCGGCATGAAGTGGTCGTTCATGCCCAAGGAAAGCAAGGACGGGCGTCCCAGCTTCCTGGTGATCAATGCCGACGAATCCGAGCCGGGTTCGTGCAAGGACCGCGAGATCATCCGCCACGATCCGCACAAGCTGATCGAAGGCGCGCTGATCGCGGGCTATGCGATGCGGGCGCGCGCCGCCTACATCTACATTCGCGGCGAATATATCCGCGAGGCCGAGACGCTGTTCGCCGCCGTGCAGGAGGCCTATGACGCGGGGCTGATCGGCAAGAACGCGAGCGGTTCGGGCTACGATTTCGACGTCTTCGTCCATCGCGGTGCGGGCGCCTATATCTGCGGTGAAGAAACCGCGATGATCGAGAGCCTCGAAGGCAAGAAGGGCCAGCCCCGCCTCAAGCCGCCGTTCCCGGCAGGCGCGGGCCTCTATGGCTGCCCGACCACGGTCAACAACGTGGAATCGATCGCTGTTGCGCCGACGATCCTGCGGCGCGGCGCTTCGTGGTTCTCCTCGTTCGGGCGCGAGAACAACAAGGGCACCAAGCTCTTCCAGATCTCGGGCCACGTGAACCGTCCCTGCGTGGTCGAGGAAGAGATGAGCATCCCGTTCAGCGAGCTGATCGAGAAGCACTGCGGCGGCATTCGTGGCGGCAAGGACAACCTGCTCGCGGTGATCCCCGGTGGCTCGTCGGTTCCGCTGGTTCCGGCTGCAGAAATCTGGGACGCGCCGATGGACTTCGACGGTCTGCGCGCGCTCGGCTCGGGCCTTGGCACCGCCGCCGTCATCGTCATGGACAAGTCGACCGACATCGTCCGCGCGATCAGCCGCCTGTCGTATTTCTACAAGCACGAGAGCTGCGGCCAGTGCACGCCGTGCCGCGAAGGCACCGGCTGGATGTGGCGCGTAATGGAGCGCCTGCGGACGGGCGATGCGGATGTCGAGGAGATCGACATGCTGTTCAACGTGACCAAGCAGGTCGAAGGCCACACCATCTGCGCCCTGGGTGACGCGGCCGCCTGGCCGATCCAGGGCTTGATCCGCCACTTCCGCCCCGAAATCGAACGTCGCATCGCCGAACGTGCGGGCGATGTCCGGGAGGCAGCAGAATAATGCCCAAGGTCAAAGTCGACGGCGTAGAACTCGAAGTCCCGGCAGGCGCTACCGTCCTGCAGGCGTGCGAGCTGGCCGGCAAGGAAATCCCGCGCTTCTGCTATCACGAGCGGCTGAGCATTGCCGGCAACTGCCGCATGTGCCTGGTCGAAGTGAAGCCGGGGCCGCCGAAGCCTCAGGCGTCCTGCGCGCTGCCCGCCACCGAGGGCCAGGAAATCCGTACGGATTCCGAGTTGGTCAAGAAGGCGCGGGAAGGGGTGATGGAGTTTCTCCTGATCAACCACCCGCTCGACTGCCCGATCTGCGATCAGGGTGGCGAGTGCGACCTGCAGGACCAGTCGGTCGCCTATGGCCGTGGCGCCTCGCGTTATCACGAGAACAAGCGCGCGGTGACCGAGAAGTACATGGGCCCGCTCATCAAGACGACGATGACGCGCTGCATTCACTGCACCCGCTGTGTGCGATTCAGTGAAGAAGTGGCGGGCGTGGACGAGATCGGCGCGCTCTATCGCGGCGAGACGATGCAGATTTCCACCTATCTGGAAAAGGCTGCGGCGCACGAGCTTTCGGCCAATGTGATCGACCTTTGCCCGGTCGGCGCGCTGACTTCGCGCCCCTATGCGTTCGAGGCGCGTCCGTGGGAGCTGAAGAAGACGCTATCGATCGACGTCTCGGACGCGCTGGGCTCGAACATCCGGCTCGACAGCCGTGGTCGCGAAGTTATGCGCGCCCTGCCGCGCGTCAACGACGACGTGAACGAGGAATGGCTGTCCGACCGCGGCCGCTACATGGTCGATGGGCTGACCCGCCGCCGCCTCGACAAGCCGTGGCTGCGCCGTGACGGCAAGCTGGTCGCTGCGACTTGGGCCGAGGCGTTCGAGGCTGTTTCGAAGATCAATCCGGGTTCGTCGGTTGCAGTGATCGCGGGCGATCTGGTCGATTGCGAGACGATGTTTGCAGCGAAGAAGCTGGCCGGTGCGCTGGGATCGTCGCTGCTTGAAGGCCGTCAGACCGGCTTGGCCTATGACACGTCGAACCTTGCGGCGGTGAACTTCAATTCGACGCTGGCTGGCATCGAAGATGCGGACGCCGTGCTGATCGTCGGTTCGATGATCCGCGACGAGGCGCCGCTGCTCAACACCCGCCTCCGCAAGGCGGTGAAGAAGGGCGCGAAGGTCTTCATCGTCGGCCCGCAGTGGGACCCGACCTATCCGGCGACGTTCCTCGGCGACGATCTGGCGGTGCTGGGCAACCTGCCAGCCGAAGTCAGCGATGCGTTCGGCGCGGCGCAGAAGCCAGCGATCATTCTGGGCGGCGCGGCTCTGGGCAAGGGCGCGCTGGGCGCCGGTCTGGCCTTTGCCGAGCAGTTCAATCTGGTGCGTGAGGGCTGGAACGGCTTCAACGTTGTCCACATGGCGGCAAGCCGCATGGGCGGGCTGATGCTCGGTTACGCTCAGGCCGGTGGCATTGCCGATCTGGTTGCGGCCAAGCCGAAGATGGTCATCTCGCTCGGCGCAGACGAGGTGGACTTCACCAGGTTTGCCGACAGCATGATCGTCCATATCGGTCACCATGGCGACAAGGCGGCACACGCTGCCGACGTGATCCTGCCGGCCGCCGCGTTCAGCGAGAAGGACGGCACTTACGTCAACACCGAAGGCCGCGTGCAGTACGCCGAGAAGGCCGTGTTCGCGCCGGGTGATGCCCGCGAGGACTGGACGATCCTGCGCGCGATGGCCGATGCGCTGGGCGTCTCCGTCGGCTTCGACAGCTTCGAGCAGCTTCGCGCGGCGATGGTGGCCGAAGTTCCGGCGCTGGGCGTTGAAGGTCTGGCTGACTACGGTGCGCTGCCCGCCGCTCCTGCGGGCGCGAAGTCTGAAGGCGTGATCGCGGGCTATCCGATCAAGGACCGCTACCTGACCAACGCCATTGCCCGTTCCAGCCCGACGCTGCAGCGCTGCTCGGCGGAACTGCTCCACGGTGAAAGCTTCGCGGAGGCCGCGGAATGACCGAGTTCTTCATGGGTCTTGGCCTCTCGTACGAGTGGGCCTGGGGCATCGCCACAGTCTGCGGGATCCTGCTGATCGCGTTCCCGCTGATGCTCGGCGTTGCCATGATCATCTATGCCGACCGCAAGATCTGGGCGGCGATGGCGCTGCGCAAGGGGCCGAACGTGGTGGGTCCGCTGGGCCTGCTGCAGTCGTTTGCCGACGGTCTGAAGGTGTTCCTGCAGGAAACCATCATCCCCTCGGCCGCGAACAAGGGCCTGTTCCTGATCGCGCCGATCATCACCTTCACCGTCGCGCTGATGGCCTGGGCGGTGATCCCGTTCAATTCGGGCGCGGTGCTGGCCAATATCAACGTCGGCCTGCTCTATGTTCTCGCGATCTCGTCGCTCGGCGTTTACGGCGTCGTGATCGCGGGCTGGTCTTCTAATTCGAAGTACCCGTTCTTCTCGGCGATGCGCGCATCGGCGCAGATGATCTCCTATGAAGTCTCGATCGGCTTCATCCTGATCTGCGTGGTGCTGTGGGCGGGGACGTTCAACCTGAACGACATCGTCAAGGCGCAGCAGAGCCACGTCTGGATCATCAACGGCTTCGTTGCGAACCCGCTGCTGTTCCCGATGTGGGTGATGTTCCTGATCTCGGGCATGGCTGAAACCGCACGCGCACCGTTCGACCTGACCGAGGCGGAATCGGAACTGGTTGCGGGCTATCAGACCGAATACTCGTCGATGGCCTTCGCGCTCTACTGGCTGGGCGAATATGCCAACGTGCTGCTGATGTGCGCGCTGAACGCTGTGCTGTTCTGGGGCGGATACCTGCCGCCGCTCGACATTCCGGTGCTCTACCTCGTGCCGGGCTTCGTGTGGCTGCTGCTCAAGATCCTGTTCTTCTTCTTCATCTTCAGCTGGGTGAAGGCGACCGTCCCGCGCTATCGCTATGACCAGCTGATGCGCCTGGGCTGGAAGATCTTCCTGCCCGTATCGCTGCTGTTCGTATTCCTCGTCAGCGGCTACCTCATGGCTACCGGACACTTCGCATGACCGTCGGACAGCTCATCAAGAGCTTTACCCTTTGGGAGTTCGTGAAGGCGCACTGGCTGACCTTGAAGTATCTCTTCAAGCCCAAGGCGACGATCAACTACCCGTTCGAGAAGAACCCGCTTTCGCCGCGCTTCCGTGGTGAGCATGCGCTGCGCCGTTATCCCAACGGCGAGGAGCGCTGCATCGCGTGCAAGCTGTGCGAGGCGGTTTGCCCGGCGCAGGCGATCACGATCGAGGCCGAACCGCGTGAGGACGGCAGCCGCCGCACCACGCGCTACGACATCGACATGACCAAGTGCATCTTCTGCGGCTTCTGCCAAGAAGCCTGCCCGGTCGATGCCATCGTCGAGGGGCCGAACTTCGAATACGCGACCGAAACGCGCGAGGAACTGCTCTACGACAAGGCCAAGCTCCTTTCGAACGGGGACAAGTGGGAGCGGGCGATTGCCGCAAACCTTGAAGCCGATGCGCCGTATCGCTAGGGGCCGCGCTGATGATCCAGGTATTTGCCTTCTATCTCTTCGCCACGCTCTGCATCTTCAGCGGTGCGGTGACGATTCTTGCGCGCAATCCGGTGCATTCGGTGCTCTGGCTGATCCTCGCGTTCTTCAACGCCGCCGGCCTGATGGTGCTGGTGGGCGCGGAGTTCATCGCGATGCTGCTGGTCATCGTCTATGTCGGTGCGGTTGCGGTGCTGTTCCTGTTCGTGGTGATGATGCTCGACATCGACTTTGCCGAACTGCGCGCCGGGTTCGTGAAGAACTTCCCGCTGGGGCTGGCGCTGGCAGTCGTACTGTTCGTTGAACTGTTCGTCGGCCTGATCGTGCGCGGTGCCGGTTCTGTGGCACTGGGCAAGGCCGATGGTTCGGCTGCGCAAGCCGCTGACATGTCGAACATTCAGGCCATCGGCGCGCTGCTCTACAGCCGCTACCTGTTCCTGTTCGAAGCGGCGGGCATCGTCCTGCTGGTTGCGATGATCGGCGCGATCGTGCTGACGCATCGCCAGCGCACCGACACGCGCGGCCAGAACGTTTCGAAGCAGAATGCGCGTCGTCCTGAAGAGGCGACGATCAATCTCCAGCCGGAAGTGGGCAAGGGGGTCCAGATCTGATGATCGGCATCGAACACTATCTCGTCGTCAGCTCGATCCTGTTCGTGCTGGGCGTGCTCGGCATCTTCCTTAACCGGAAGAACGTGATCATCATCCTGATGGCGATCGAACTGATCCTGCTTTCGGTGAACCTCAACCTCGTCGCGTTCAGCGCGTTCCTGCACGACCTCGTCGGCCAGGTCTTCGCTATGTTCGTGCTGACGGTGGCGGCAGGCGAAGCGGCGATCGGGCTTGCCATTCTCGTCATCTACTTCCGTGGCCGGGGCACCATTGCCGTCGACGATGTCAACCGGATGAAGGGCTGAACACATGTCTTCCATCCTGATCATCGTATTTCTGCCGCTTCTGGCAGCGATCATCGCGGGCCTCGGCAACAAGAAGCTTGGTGCGGTTCCGGCCAAGGTCGTGACGACCGGCGCGCTGTTCATTTCCTGCGCGCTGTCTTGGCCGATCTTCCTGTCGTTCATCGGCGGCAGTGCCGATGCGAGCGTGACTCCGGTGCTGCATTGGGTGAAGTCGGGCGCGCTCGATTTCTCGTGGGCGCTGCGGGTCGACACGCTGACCGCCGTCATGCTTGTGGTCATCACCAGCGTCTCGGCGCTCGTCCACCTCTACTCGTGGGGCTACATGAGCGAGGAGCCGGATCAGCCGCGCTTCTTCGCGTACCTGTCGCTTTTCACCTTCGCCATGCTCATGCTGGTGACTGCCGACAACCTCGTGCAGATGTTCTTCGGTTGGGAAGGCGTAGGCCTTGCCTCGTACCTGCTGATCGGCTTCTGGTTCCGCAAGCCCTCGGCCAACGCTGCCGCGATGAAGGCCTTTGTGGTCAACCGCGTGGGCGACCTTGGCTTCATGATGGGCATTTTCGGGACTTTCCTGGTGTTCGGCACCGTGTCGATCCCGGCGATCCTCGAAGCCGCGCCCGGCATGGCCGGATCGACAATCGGGTTCCTTGGGGCTCGTTTCGACACGATGACTGTGCTGTGCCTGCTGCTGTTCATCGGCGCGATGGGCAAGTCGGCGCAGCTTGGCCTGCACACCTGGCTGCCCGACGCGATGGAAGGCCCGACCCCGGTGTCGGCGCTGATCCACGCAGCGACGATGGTGACGGCGGGCGTGTTCATGGTCTGCCGCCTCTCGCCGATGTTCGAGGTCAGCCCGACGGCGCTGTCGTTCGTGACCTTCATCGGGGCGATGACCTGCATCTTTGCGGCAACCGTCGGCACGACGCAGACCGACATCAAGCGCGTGATCGCCTATTCGACCTGTTCGCAGCTGGGCTACATGTTCTTCGCGGCGGGCGTCTCGGCCTATGGCGCGGCGATGTTCCACCTGTTCACGCACGCCTTCTTCAAGGCGCTGCTGTTCCTTGGTGCCGGATCGGTGATCCATGCGATGCACCACGAGCAGGACATGCGGTACTACGGAGGCCTGCGTAAGAGCATTCCGCTGACCTACTGGGCGATGATGATGGGCACGCTGGCGATCACCGGCGTCGGCATCGTCGACGTGTTCGGCTTCGCCGGGTTCTACTCGAAGGATGCGATCCTTGAGGCGGCCTATGGCAAGGGCACTGAACTTGGCCACTTCGCCTTCTTCCTCGGCATCTTCGCGGCGCTGCTGACCAGCTTCTATTCGTGGCGTCTGGTGTTCCTGACCTTCTTCGGCAAGCCACGCTGGGAACAGTCGGAGCATATCCAGCACGCGGTTCACGATGCGCACGGCCATGACGATCATGCCCATGGTCACGACGATCATGCGCACGCCGATCATGATGACGAGCACAGCGACGGCACGGCGGGCTATCACCCGCACGAAAGCCCGCTGAACATGCTGGTTCCGTTGGGCGTGCTGTCGCTGGGTGCGATCTTCGCGGGGTACGTGTTCCACCACGCCTTCATCAGCGAAGGCACGGGCGAGTTCTGGAAGGGTTCTCTGGTCTTTGCCGAGCATACGCTCCACGCGATGCACGGCGTGCCGACCTGGGTGAAGTGGGCGCCGTTCGCGGTCATGGCTACTGGCCTGCTGATTGCTTGGTATGCTTACATCAAGAACACGAAGTTCCCGGCGGCGTTCGTCGACCAGTTCGGGTTCCTCTACAAGTTCCTGCTTAACAAGTGGTACTTCGACGAACTCTACCACTATGTCTTCGTCGTCCCCGCGATGTGTCTGGGCCGCGTGTTCTGGAAGGTTGTCGACCAGGGCGTGATCGACCGGTTCGGACCGAACGGTGCCGCATGGGTCGTCGCCCAGGGCAGCCGCGCCGCCGCCAAGCTCCAGTCGGGGTATCTCTATAGCTATGCGCTGGTCATGCTCGTCGGCCTTGTCGGCGCGATCAGCTGGGTGATCGCACAATGACCGGTTTTCCGATCCTCTCGCTGATGCTGCTGGTGCCGCTGGTTGCGACAGTGGCCTGCCTTGTCGTGCCGCGCGAACAGGCGCGCTCCGTTGCGCTCGTCGCTACGCTGATCGACTTCGTGCTGGGGGTGATCCTCTGGGCGAATTTCGACATCGGCGGCGCGCAGTGGCAGTTCACGGAAAGTGCTGCGGTGTTCTCGGGCTTCTCGTGGAAGCTCGGCATCGATGGCATTGCGCTGCTGCTGATCGCGCTGACGGTGTTCCTGATGCCGATCTGCATCGGTGCCAGCTGGACCTCGATCGACAAGCGCCAAGGCGAATATTACGCGGCGTTCCTCCTGATGGAGACGCTGATGATCGGCGTCTTCGCAGCGCAGGACCTGTTCCTGTTCTACATCATGTTCGAAGCCGGCCTGATCCCGATGTACCTGATCATCGGCGTGTGGGGCGGTGCTGAACGCATCTACGCCAGCTACAAGTTCTTCCTCTACACGCTGCTCGGCTCGGTGCTGATGCTGATCGCGATGTTCTGGATGGTGAACGAGGCGGGCACGACCGACATCCCGACGCTGATGGCCTACAACTTCCCGGTTCAGGCGCAGACCTGGCTGTGGCTGGCCTTCTTCGCGAGCTTTGCGGTGAAGATGCCGATGTGGCCGGTTCACACCTGGCTGCCCGACGCACACGTTCAGGCACCAACCGGCGGTTCGGTCATCCTCGCAGGCGTGCTGCTGAAGATGGGCGGCTACGGCTTCATCCGCTTTTCGCTGCCGATGTTCCCCGAAGCCTCGGCGCAGTTCGCGCCGCTGATCTTCGGAATGTCGATGGCTGCGGTGGTGATCACCTCGCTGATCGCGCTGGTGCAGCACGACATGAAGAAGCTGATCGCCTATTCGTCGGTCGCCCATATGGCGATCGTGACGATCGGCCTGTTCGCGTTCAACCAGCAGGGTCTTGAAGGCTCGATGCTGATCATGCTGAGCCACGGCCTGGTCGCAGGCGCGCTGTTCCTCAGCGTCGGTGTGATCTACGACCGCCTGCATACGCGTGAAATCGCCCGTTACGGCGGTCTTTCGATCAACATGCCGTACTATGCAGTGTTCCTGCTGTTGTTCACGATGGCATCGATCGGCCTGCCGGGCACGAGTGGTTTCGTCGGCGAATTCCTGTCGCTGATGGGAGTCTACCAGATCTCGAGCTGGGTGGCACTGATCTGCACCACCGGGATCATCCTCGGTGCCGCTTACATGCTCTACCTCTATCGCCGCATTGCCTATGGCGAACAGAAGAACGCCGATGCCGCCGCGATGCTCGATCTCGACAAGCGCGAATGGGCGATGATGGTGCCGCTGGCCGCCGTGGTGCTGTGGATGGGCGTGTACCCGGAAAGCTTCATCGCGCCGATGCGCAAGGACATTGCTGCGCTCGATGCGCGCCTCGCGCAGGCCAAGCCCAAGGGCGATGCGCAACCTACTGCTGGAAAGCCGATGGCTCCCGAACACGCTATGACTGAACATGCTGCCGCGCACGGGGAGGCACACTGATGGACTTCGCCCGTTCGCTCGCGCTCACTTCGCCCGAAATCCTGCTTTCGATCTCGGGCCTGGTGCTGCTGCTGATTGCCGCATGGGGCGGTGAAAAGGCCTCGCGCCTGATCTCGATCCTTGCCGTTGCTGTCCTTACGGTCTGCGCGATCCTTACTGCGCCCGCGCTGTGGGGTCAGGCTATGGGGCCGGACGTGGCCGCGTTCGGTGGCCAGCATCGTGCGGATGCCTTCGCGGCATTCGGTAAGTTGCTGATCTACGCCAGCGCTGGCGTCACGCTGATCGTCGCGCAGTCGTTCTTCGACAAGTCGCGGGCGATGCGCGCGGAATTCCCGCTGCTGGTGCTGTTCGCCTCGCTCGGCATGGGCATGATGGTTTCGGCGGGCGACCTGCTGGCGCTTTACATCGGTCTCGAACTGAACAGCCTTGCGTCGTACGTCATGGCTTCGATGCTCCGCAATGACGAGCGTTCGGCGGAATCCGGCCTTAAGTATTTTGTGCTGGGTTCGCTGGCTTCTGGTATCCTGCTGTTCGGCATGAGCCTGACCTATGGCTTCACTGGTACGACGAGCTTTGCCGGAATCAACGCGGCGCTTTCGGGCGGTCTGTCGACCGGAGCAACTTTCGGCATGATCTTCGTGCTGGCCGGCCTTGCCTTCAAGATCAGCGCCGCTCCGTTCCACATGTGGACGCCCGACGTCTATGAAGGCGCGCCGACCCCGGTGACGACCTTCTTTGCCACGGCCTCGAAGGTCTCGGCGCTCGGCTTGCTTATGCGGGTCAGCCTCGAGGCGTTCGGCAGCCAGCCGCATGCCTGGCAGCAGGTGGTGATCTTTGCGTCGCTGCTTTCGATTGTGATCGGTGCGCTGGGGGCGATCGGCCAGAACAACATCAAGCGCCTGATGGCCTATTCGTCGATCAACAACGTAGGCTTCATCCTGATCGGCCTCGCCACAGCGACACGTGCAGGTGCGTCGGCGATGCTGGTATACATCGCGATCTATGTTGCCATGTCGGTGGCAGGCTTCGTTGCCGTCCTTCTGCTGCGTGACGAGAATGGCGAGCAGGTAGAGGCGATCTCGGACCTTGCGGGCCTTTCCAAGACCCGCCCGTGGATTGCTCTGGCGATGGCATCGGTGATGTTCAGCCTGGCAGGCATCCCGCCGCTGTTCGGCTTCTGGGGCAAGTTCGTGGTGTTTCAGGCAGCCGTGCAGGCCGACATGATCGTGCTTGCCGCGATCGGTATTGCAGCTTCGGTTATCGGTGCGTTCTACTACCTCAAGGTCGTCAAGGTCATGTACTTCGACGAACCGGCCGACGTGGTGAAGGGGGCGGGCGAGACTTCGCACACCGTGCTTCTTGTGCTTTCCAGCCTTGCAATCTCGCCGCTGGGCTACCTTGGCACCAAGTGCCTCGGCACTCTGGCGAACTACGCTGCCGCAGCGCTTTTCCCGGTCGGCTGATCACTTGATCGAGACTGTCGCCGAAATTCCCTCGACCAATGGTGCGCTACTTGCGCGCCTTGGCGGGGGAGAGGCCTTGGCCGAGGGTGACTGGCTGATTGCTGATCGGCAGAGCGCCGGACGTGGGCGAGCAGGGCGTGCATGGAGCGACGGCTTCGGCAACTTCATGGGGTCGACCGTCGTCAATCTGCGCGGTTCCGATCCCTTGCCGCAGACGCTGGCGCTGATTGCAGGGCTGGCGGTGCACGAGACGGTTTGTGCCGTCGCCCCGGCATTGGCCGATCTCTATCTGAAGTGGCCGAACGACCTGCTTGTCGGTGAGGCCAAGTTGGCGGGCATCCTGCTCGAGCGCCAGCGCGATGCCGTGGTTATCGGTATCGGCGTGAACCTCGCGCGGGCACCGCAAGTGCCTGACCGTACCACAGTTTCGCTGCGCGATCTGGGGATCGACATCTCCCGCGACCAGTTTGCCGCTGATCTTGCGGCCCGGCTGCGCGATGCGATCGACCGGTGGCACTTTGGCGAATGGCCGCTGCTGCGCCAGCAGTGGATTTCCCGCGCCTTGCCCACTGGGACGCTTGTCTCGGTCAAGGATAGCGACCACGGCACAATCATGGGGGCTTTTGCCGGGATCGATGATGACGGTGTTGCCCTTCTTCGCTTGGCGGACGGGGCCGTCCGTGCCATCCACGCGGGCGACATAGATATGGTGGGTTCCCATGCTTCTGGCGGTTGACGTCGGCAATACCAATATCGTCTTCGCACTGTTCGAAGGCCGCGAGATCAAGTCGCGCTGGCGCGTGGCGACCGATCCGCGCCGAACGGCCGATGAGTACGCGGTGTGGCTGCTGCAACTCATGCAGTTGCAAGGCTTTGACCGGAATGCGGTGAGCAAGATCATCATCTCGACTGTGGTGCCGCGCGCGCAGCACAACCTTGAGGTGCTCTCGCAGAAGTATTTCGGGCTTGATCCGCTGATCGCCGGACAGGCGCCGGTGGAGTGGGGTTTCGAGGCGGACGTTGATGAACCACGCTCGCTGGGGGCGGATCGCGCAGTTAACACTGTCGCGGCACATGCGAAGTATGCCGGGGACCTGATCGTGGTCGATTTCGGCACGGCCACGACCTTCGACGTGGTAGACTTCAACGGCGCCTACAAGGGCGGGATCATCGCGCCGGGGATCAACCTGTCGCTCGACGCGCTGGTCACGGCGGCGGCAAAACTGCCGCGCATCGCAATCGCGCCACCGCAGGGCAATGACCGCCGGGTCATCGGTCGCAATACCGAAGACCAGATGCAGATCGGCGTGTTCTGGGGCTATGTCGCGATGATGGAAGGCCTGATCGCGCGGCTGCGTTCCGAGATCGGTCGCCCTGCCCGGATCATCGCGACGGGCGGCCTTGCCGTGCTGTTCGATGAGCATACCGAGATTTTCGATCACGTGGACACCGACCTTACGCTCGATGGCCTCGCGATCCTTGCTGAAAGAGTGCCTGTTTCGTGAAGCCTGCCAAGGAACTCCTTTTCCTCGCGCTCGGCGGATCGGGCGAGATCGGGATGAACGTCAACCTCTATTGCTGTGACGGCAAGTGGCTGATGGTCGACCTCGGCATGACTTTCGCCGACCCCTATTATCCCGGGATCGATCTGGTATTTGCCGACCTCGATTTCATCGAGCAGCGGCTCGATGACCTGGTGGGTATCGTGCTGACGCACGCGCACGAAGACCATATTGGCGCCGTGCCGTACTTTGCGCAGGACCTCGGCGTGCCGCTTTATGCGACGCCTTTCACGGCCAAGCTGGTCCATGAGAAGCTGGTCGAAGCTGGGATCGAGGACGAGGTCGAACTCAACGTCATAGACCATCTCGACAGGTTCGAACTCGGCCCCTTTGGCGTTCGCTACGTGCCGCTGGCGCACTCGATTGCTGAAGGCAATGCGCTGCTGATCGACACGCCGCATGGCCGTATCTTCCATACCGGCGACTGGAAGCTGGACGACGAGCCGCGCATCGGTACTCCGGCGACCGAAGAAGAGTTGACCGCCATCGGTGATGAGGGCGTTCTGGCGCTGGTCTGCGATTCCACTAACGTGTTCAATCCCAAGCCATCCGGTTCGGAAGGTGAAGTGCGGGCAGGGCTGCTCGAAGCTGTTGGTGCGCAGAAGGGGCGCCGTGTTGTCGTAACCACCTTCGCTTCCAACGTGGCGCGTCTGCAGACGCTGGGCGAAGTGGCGGAAGCGACCAATCGCAAGCTGTGCGTTGCAGGGCGGTCGCTCGATCGGATCATCCGCGTCGCGCAGTCCTGCGGTTATCTCAAGAACTTCCCTGACCTCGTCCACATGGATGATGCCATGGACGTGCCGCGCGGCGAACTGCTGGTGCTGGCGACAGGTGGGCAGGGTGAGCCGCGCGCTGCTCTGGCACGCATTGCCGGCGATCAGCACCCGGTACGGCTCGAGAAGGGCGACGTGGTGCTATTCTCCAGCCGCCAGATCCCAGGAAACGAACTCGCCATCGGGCGCATCCAGAATGCTCTGGTGGAGAAAGGCGTGCGGATCGTGACCGACAGGCAGTCGATGATTCATGTCTCCGGCCATCCTGGTCGCCCTGAACTGGTGGCGTTGTATAACTGGATCCGGCCGGAGATCCTTGTGCCGGTCCATGGCGAGATCCGCCACATGGCCGAGCAGGCGCAGCTTGGGCTGGATGAAGGGATTCCCAAAACGATCCTGCAGAAGAACGGCGATCTGATCCGGCTTGCACCGGATGGTCCAAAGAAACTGTCTGAAGAACGCTCCGGGCGGCTGGTGCTTGACGGCGACATTATCGCTCCCGCCGATGGCGAGGGCGTAGTCGCGCGGCGCAAGCTTTCGCAGAACGGGCTGATCACGGCGGCGCTGGCAGTGCGGCACGATGGGCAGGTAGTTTCCGATGTCGAGATTGCCTCGATCGGCATCCCGCTGGACGAGGACATGGAGGCCTTCGTGGCCGAGGCCAAGGTCGAGGCGGCGCAGGCCGTGCGCAATCTCAAGGGCGATCGCAAGCGTGATCGAGTGGCCGTGGCGGAGACCGTGAGGCTGGCGGTGCGCCGCACCGGGCAACGCTGGTCGGGCAAGAAGCCGGTCGTGCAAGTGCTCCTGCGGGAAAGCTGATGCCATGAAGATCACGTCGATCATTGCGATTTACGGCCTGTTCTGGGTCATGGCGGCGTTCATCGTCCTGCCTTTCGGCGTGCGTACGCATGACGAGCTGGGGCAGGAGAAGGTGCTCGGCCAGGCCGACAGCGCGCCGGGCAACTTCGATCCGCGCAAGATTGCGATCCGCGCGACGATCCTTTCGGCGGTGATGTTCGCGTTCTTCTACGCCAACTATTTCAATGGCTGGATCACCGTGGCCGACCTCGATTTGACGACATATTTCCCGCACTGACTGTGGCTGGGGGGGCTGGCACGAGTGGGGAGATAAGGCAGCGTGGGATCGACCCGGCGCTGGCGTGGTTGCTGGTCCTCGCGCTTGGCTTCCGCATTCCGATCTCGCTGTTCACCGTCTATCACCACGCTGACGAGATCTGGCAATATATCGAGCCGGCTTACGGCCTGATAACCGGCGACTGGATCCGTACATGGGATATCCGGCTGGGTATCCGCAGCTGGTTGATCCCGCTGGTCATGGTCGGGCCGGTCTGGCTTGGCCATGCGCTCGATCCCGCGGGCGAATTGCATCTGGTGCTGCCGCGCCTGTGCATGGCTCTTGCATCGCTGGGAACGGTCTGGGCCGGGTGGTCGCTCGGCCTACGGATCAGCCGGACACATGCGATAACCGCTGCGTTCGTTGCCGCAGTCTGGGTGGACTTCGCTTACTTTGCCTCGCGCACGTCTAGCGATACCTTTTCCGTTCTCGCCATCCTTCCCGGTCTCGCCATGCTGGTGCGCTTTCGTGACCAAGGCAATCGCCGCGACGCGCTGATCGGCGGGTTCCTCCTGGGTCTTGGCTTCATTACGCGGTTTCCGCTCGGCCCGGCCTTGGCAATCCCTTTCCTTTGGACCGGCCGGACTGATTTCCGTCGCGCCTGGCCACCGCTTGTGCTCGGCGCGGCAGGAGGCATCTTGTGCGATGCCTTGGCCAACCTCGCGATGGGCGAAATTCCACTGGTGTGGATCTACAACAACGTCTTTGCCAACGTGGTGGCCAATCGCAGCCATGCCTATGGCGTAGAGGCACCGGAGTGGTATCTTCAGGTGCTGATCTGGCAGTGGCAGTGGATTGCGGTGCTGCTCGTGCCGTCTGCGCTGCTGGGATTGAAGCGATATCCGATGCTTGGCGCGACGGCGATTGCCGTGATCGCAATACACTCGGCGATTGGCCACAAGGAGTATCGCTTCATTTTGCTTGCGGTTCTCTTGATCGTGCTGTTGTCGGCGATCGGCTCGGTGGACCTGGCGCGGCTGATCGCAACCTGGCGCAAGCGGAAGCTTGGCCGGATGGGCGTTGGTCTCATGCTCGGCCTGTGGCTGGCGGCATCGGTTCAAGTGGCAGCGACCGAGCCTTTCGTCATCAATTGGGGCGTTGGCAAGGCACCGCTCCGGGCGATGCGGACCGTGCGCGGCCAGCCGAACTTCTGCGGCCTTGCGACCTATCGCATCCGTGACGTCCCGTTCGTGTCGCGCGCGGTCCTCAACCGCAAGGGGCAGACGCTCCTGATCGAGGGTCGACAAGCGCCTCGTATCGCGGAGCAGGCGCAGGCGCGCTATAACGTCGCTGTGGCGCCGGCCGAGCACATGGGCGAGCTGCCTCCGGCCTATCGCTTCGTCGGCTGCATGTCTCCGAAGAAGCCGCTGTTCGAGCAGCAGTATTGCGTGTTCAGGCGGGAAGGGCCGTGTACCGAACCGGCGGGCGATCTCGATTACAACGCCGTGCTGATCCGCATCGACAAGTAGCGATCAGACGCCTTCCAGCGCATATCCTGCCGAGCGTACGGTGCGGACCGGATCGGCGGCACCGGGGATGGCGATGGCCTGACGCAACCGGCGGATGTGAACGTCCACCGTGCGCAGTTCGATGTCGCTGCCGCTGCCCCATACCGCGTCGAGCAACTGCCCGCGCGAGAACACGCGACCGGGATGTTCCATGAAGTGCTTCAGAAGGCGAAACTCGGTCGGACCGACCTTCATCGGCATGCCGCGACGCATCACGCGGTGAGCGGTCGGGTCAAGCGACAGGTCGCCGACAGTGATCGTCTCGCCGGCAAGGGCCGGGCGTACGCGGCGCAGTACCGCTCCGACGCGCGCGATCAGTTCGCGCGGGGAGAAGGGCTTGGTGACGTAATCGTCCGCGCCGATCTCCAGCCCCCGAATGCGGTCGTCCTCGTCCGAACGGGCGGTGAGCATGATGATCGGAACGTGCGCCGTTTCCTTGTTACGACGCAGGCGACGGCAAACTTCGATTCCGCTGGTGCCACCGATCATCCAATCGAGCAGCACGAGGTCGGGCGCATCTTCGGCGGCAAGGAGCAAGGCCTCGTCGCCATCGTCGGTGGTGCGCACATCGTAGCCTTCGCCGCGGAACCGGTATTCGACCAGTTCGGCGAGGGCGGTGTCATCTTCAACCAGCAGCAACTTCGGAGCAGGCACGCAAACCTCCTTGACGGTCAGTTTGCCAAGACACGACCAATGTTACCGCCTTGTGACGAAACCCGAAAAGGGATTCACGCTGGCGGCAGCACTTCCTCACGGTCCGGCAGGTTCATGCCCGTTGCGGCGTAGTAGACCATTTCGGCGATATTGGTGGCATGGTCGCCAATGCGCTCGATATTGCGTGCGACGAACAGGAGCTGTGCGGCGCTGCTGATCGTGGCGGGGTTCTCGACCATGAACGAGACGAGGTTGCGGAAGATCGAATCGTAGAACGCATCGACCTTGGCATCACGCTGGACGATCTCCGCCGCGGCAACCGGATCACGCGCGGCGAACGCTGTCAGCACATCGTGGACCATTTCGGCCGCGAGGTCGTTCATGGCCGGGATCAGCGTCAGCGGCTCGAAGCGCTTGCGCCCTTCGATGATGCCGACGCGCTTGGCGATGTTCTTGGCGTAATCGCCGATGCGTTCGATCACGCCGGCGATCTTGAGTGCGGCGATGACTTCGCGCAGGTCGTCGGCCATCGGCGCGCGCAGGGCGAGGACGCGGATTGCAAGTTTGTCCACCTCGGCCTCGAGCTGGTCGATGCGCTTGTCACGGGCGATCACGCCAGCGGCAAGGTCATGGTCGCCGCGCAGCAGCGCATCCATGGCTTCTGACACGGACAATTCAGCGAGTCCGCCCATTTCCGCGACCAGGCCGCGCAGCCGGGTGATGTCCTCGTCGAATGCCTTGACGGTATGTTCGGCCACCATGTCTTCCCCTTACCCGTAACGCCCGGTGATATAGTCCTTCGTCCGTTCCTCGCGCGGATTGGTGAAGATATCCGAAGTCTTGCCGTATTCGACGATCTTGCCAAGGTGGAAGAACGCCGTACGCTGCGATACGCGCGCGGCCTGCTGCATCGAGTGGGTGACGATCACGATGGCGTAGCGGCCACGCAGTTCGTCGATCAGTTCCTCGATGCGCGCCGTGGCGATGGGGTCAAGCGCCGAGCAGGGTTCATCCATCAGGATCACTTCGGGGTCCACCGCGATGGCGCGGGCGATGCACAGGCGCTGCTGCTGGCCACCGGAAAGCGCGGTGCCGCTGTCATTCAGGCGATCCTTGACCTCGTCCCACAGGCCGGCCCGGCGCAGCGACTGCTCGACGATTTCGTCAAGTTCCGCCTTGCTGCCGGTGATGCCGTGGATCTTCGGGCCGTAGGCGATGTTCTCGTAGATCGACTTGGGGAAGGGGTTCGGCTTCTGGAACACCATGCCGACGCGCGCGCGGAGCTGCACCACGTCCATTCCCGACTTGTAGATGTCCTCGCCGTCGAGCAGGATGTCGCCTTCGACCCGCGCGCTGGCGATGGTGTCGTTCATCCGGTTGAGCGTGCGCAGGAAGGTTGATTTGCCGCAGCCCGAGGGGCCGATGAAGGCGGTGACATAGCGCTGCGGGATCTCGATCGAGACGTCGTCAATCGCGCGCTTTTCGCCGTAGAACACCGAGACGTTCTTCGCGCTCATCTTCGACGGTGCGTCGAAGTAAGGCTTGTCGTCCTGCTTCACTGCAGTCTGGATCGCTTCAGCGTTCATTTTACCACCGCTTTTCGAAACGGTTGCGCAGGTAGATCGCAAGGCCGTTCATCAGGAGAAGGAAGACGAGCAGGACGACGATCGCTGCGCTGGTGCGCTCGACGAAGCCACGGTCGATCTCGTCGGACCACAGGAAGATCTGCACCGGCAGCACCGAAGACGGCGCGGTGAAGCCCGAGGGTGGGCTGGCCACGAACGCGCGCATGCCGATCATCAGCAGCGGCGCGGTCTCGCCCAGCGCGCGGGCCATCCCGATGATGGTGCCGGTGAGGATGCCGGGCAGGGCAAGCGGCAGGACGTGGTTGAACACGACCTGCACCTTGCTCGCGCCGATGGCGAGGGCAGCGTCGCGGATCGAGGGCGGCACCGCCTTGATCGCGTTGCGTCCTGAAATGACGATGACCGGCATGGTCATCAGCGCCAGCGTCATCCCGCCGATCAGCGGGGCAGAGCGATAGTGCGGGAAGAGCGCGAGGAACACTGCGAGGCCAAGCAGACCGAATATGATCGAGGGCACGGCAGCGAGGTTGTTGATCGAAATCTCGATCCACTCCGTCCAACGGTTCTTCGGTGCATATTCTTCAAGATAAAGCGCCGACAGCACGCCGACCGGGAAGGCCAGGATCAGCGTGATGAACATCGTCAGGATCGAGCCCTTGAGGGCGCCCCAGATGCCCACCGATTGCGGGCTTGTGGCATCCGACCGGCTGAGGAAGCCCTTGTCGAACGTGCGGACCAGTTTGCCTTCCGATACGAGCCTCTTCGCAAGCTGCTGCATTGCCGGCTCGCCTTCGCCACGCTGTGCTGCGGCAAGGTCATCGCTGGCCGGAAGCGAGGCGCTGTAGGTGCCACCCAGCAGGGAGGGGTCCTCGACAATGGCAGTGGCCACTTCGCGCCAGGCTCCTTGTCCGACAAGGTCATCGGCTTCGGGGCCGAGCGCCGTCTTCGCTGCGCCCTCGACCACCTTTTCGAGTCCGGCAAGTTCGAGGCCGCCCATGGGATCAGGCTGGGCAAGGCGCTTGGCATCGATCTGCATCGCGCCGGCTAGCGGAACGTCAAAGCGCACCTCGCTGCGCTGGAAACCGGCAATGCCGGCAGAGCTCATGTTGATCAACAGGAATGCCAGCATCAGCGCCGAAAAGGCGACTGCGGCAAACCCGAGCCAGCGGAAGCGCCTGTCGGCGGTGCGGCGGCGCGCCAGCCCCTTGTCCATCAGCGCCCGCCTGCGCGCCTGCACGTCAGAAGTGGTCTCGGTCATCGCAGGCTCACTCATAGGCTTCGCGGTAGCGCTTCACCACGCGCAGTGCGATGAAGTTCAGCGTCAGGGTGACAAGGAACAGGACCATGCCAAGCGCGAACGCGGAAAGCGTTGCGGGATGGTCGAAGCTGCCTTCGCCGGTCAGCATGGCGACGATCTGGAACGTCACCGTGGTCATGCTTTCGAACGGGTTGGCGGTCAGGTTGGCCGAGGCGCCTGCGGCCATGACAACGATCATCGTCTCGCCAATGGCGCGGCTGACCGCGAGCATCACACCTGCGACGATGCCGGGCAGGGCGGCCGGGATCAGCACCTTGCGGATCGTTTCCGAAGTCGTCGCGCCCATTGCAAGGCTGCCGTCGCGCATCGCCTGCGGCACGGCGGCGATGGAGTCATCCGCCATCGAGGAGACGAAGGGGATGATCATCACGCCCATGACGAGGCCTGCCGCCACCGCGCTTTCGGTCGATGCGCTGGATATGCCGATGGCCTGCGCGGCGTCGCGCACCATCGGAGCAACGGTGAGAGCCGCGAAATAGCCGTAGACCACCGTCGGCACGCCCGCGAGGATCTCGAGCAGGGGCTTCAGCACCTTGCGCACGCCATTGCTGGCATATTGCGTGAGGAAGATCGCGCTCATCAAGCCGAGCGGGATAGCCACGATCATGGCGATGATCGCGCCGATGTAGATCGTGCCCCAGAACAGCGGAATCGCGCCGTAGTCGGCTCCATCCGGCGTGCCCGAACTCATCGGGTCTGGCGACCAGTGCGTGCCGAACAGGAAGTCCAGCGGCGAGACCATGCCGAAGAAGCGCACGGTCTCGAACACGAGGCTGACGATAATGCCGATCGTGGTGAGGATCGCCACCAGCGAGGCGATCAGCAGCAAGCCCATGACCGCGCGTTCGACACGGGTGCGGGCGGTGAAATCGGGCTTGAGGCGCAGGAAGGCAAAGGCGCCGCCAGCAAACGCGACGAGGATCGTGACGACCAGGCCGATCGAATCATAAAACGTGATGGCTTCGCGGTATGGGGCGATGAGGCCCTGCGCTTCTTCATTGAAGACGCCGAAGGCCCGCCCTTCGGCAACGGCGCGGGCTTCAGCCAGCATCGTCTCGCGCTCGAAGCCGAAGCCCGGCAGCAGTGATGCAGCAGGGTCGGCCATGACCTGGCTGGTGATCAGCACCGGGCTGATCGCGTTCCACAGCAAGGCGAAGAGCAGGGCTGGGACGCCGATCCACAGGGCGACGTACCAGCCGTGAAAGTTGGGCAAGGAATGTAGGCGGACGCCGGGCGCAGACTTGCGGAACGCCCAGGCGCGGGAGCGTGCCGCCAGCCAACCGAACAGGCTCAGCCCAAAGGCGAGCAAAAGCAGGATGGATGGCGACATGACCCCCGACTTACTCCAATTCTTACTTCAGCTGCGAACCATCAAGAACGGGAAGGTCGTTAACAGCCTTCGCGCTCCCCGCAAGCACATCGTCAGGTGCAACCACCATGCCGAGCTTGGCAAGTGCGCCATCCTTGCCCCAAAGCTTTGACCATTCGGTGACAAAGCCCTGCAGGCCAGGAATTGCCTTGAGGTGTGCCTTCTTGACGTAGATGTAGAGCGGACGCGCACCCGGATAACTGAAATCCGAGATCGTGGCATAGGTCGGCTCGACCCCCTTCATCGTCAGGCCCTTGATGCGGCCCTTGTTCTCTTCGAGATAGGAATAGCCGAAGATGCCGATGGCCTTCGGGTTCGCCTCGATCTTCTGGACGATCAGGTTGTCGTTCTCGCCCGCGTCGACATAGGCGCCATCGTCACGCACTTCGCTGCAGACCTTGTCGTGCTTTTCCTTGTCGCTGTCCTTGAGCGCCTTCATTTCGGCGTTCTCGTCGCAGCCCTTGGTCAGGATCAGTTCCTTGAGCGCGTCGCGCGTGCCGGAGGTCGACGGCGGGCCGTAGACGAGGATTGGCTCGTTAGGGAGCGACGGATTGACGTCCTTCCACGTCTTGGCGGTGTTGGGCTTGCCATAGGGGTTCTTGGCGAGCGCTTTGTAGACGTCTTCCGGAGTCAGCGCGATGCCGGGGCCGCCCTGCGCCTCGGCGAAGGCCACGCCGTCGAGACCAACCTGGATCTCGACGATGTCCTTGACGCCGTTCTTCTGGCAGTCCTCGAACTCGGACTTCTTCATGCGGCGCGAGGCGTTCTCGATGTCGGGGTGCTGGGCGCCGACGCCGGCGCAGAACAGCTTCATGCCCGCGCCCGTGCCGGTCGATTCGATGATCGGCGACTTCAGCGACGGATCGGACTTGGCGAGCGATTCGGCGACGGCCTTCGCAAAGGGGTAGACGGTGGACGAGCCGACCGCGCGAACCTGGTCGCGGGTGGCCGCTTCCTGGCTGCCGCAACCGGCAAGAGCAAGTGCGCCGAGAGCGGCGGCGGAAAGCGAAATGGTGCGAATCATCGACATTTGTCCTGAGCCTTCATCCGTGTTGGCAAGGGCCCAATGCGACGGTTCCGTGACAGGTTTATGACAAGGCTGGAAACGCGCGGTCAATCTGCAGAAACATTCGCCGCTGGCGCAAGCGGGATGCGCACCGTGACGGTCGTGCCGACACCCAAGGTCGAAGCAATATCCAGCTTGCCGCGATGGCGTTCGACAATGTGCTTGACGATGGCGAGGCCGAGGCCGGTGCCCCCTGCCGCCCGGCTGCGGCCGGGATCGGTGCGATAGAAGCGGCGAGTCAGGTAGGGCAGATGATCGGGGTGGATGCCTTCGCCGCTGTCGGTCACGACGAGTTCGACCTCGCTGCCATGGACGGCAAGATCGACACTGACCGGCTGCGCCGGGTCGCCATATTTCAGGGCGTTGTCGATCAGGTTGCGGACAAGCTGATCGAGTTGCTGACGATCGCCAAGGACCACACCTTCGTCGGCACGCACCACGACACGGCCTTCGCCGATGGTCATGGCCGTTTCGCTGGCGATGCTGCCGACCATCTGGCCCAGATCGATGCGGTCGCGCGGAAGTTCGTGCTTTTCGGCTTCGATTCGCGAGAGCGACATCAAATCTTCGACGAGGCTCTGCAGTCGGCGAGCTTCGCGCAGCACGGTCGCGTGGAATCTGGCGGCCGTCGCTTCGTCCACCTTCGCGTCCGGGTCGGCCAGTGTTTCGATGTAACCGATGATCGAGGCGAGCGGCGTGCGCAGCTCGTGGCTGGCGTTCGCGACGAAATCGGTGTGCGAGCGGCTGATGTCCGCTTCGGCAGTGCGGTTGACCATCTCGATCAGCGAGAACCGCTCGTCGATCGGCACGCGGCTGACCTGCCAGATCGAACGTGCGCCGGTCAGCCCCCGAACCAGAGCTCGCCCTTGTGGCTTCTTGAGCAGGTCGATGGCCTCGGGGTGGCGTAGCGCGACGCGCGCGTCCTGCCCGACGATGTGTGCGCCCAGTTCCTCGCGCGCGGCGGCATTGGCGGCTGCAATGCGCTGTCCATCAAGCATGAGGACGGGAAGGCCGAAGGGCTCGACCAGTTCCACCATGGCCTGGCGTGACACGCTACCATCGTCGCGGTCGAGCGTTTGGACCACGGGCTCGGGGCGCGCCAGCCACAGTGTTGCCAGCCAGACGACCAGCACGGCGAGCGACATCCAGAAGCCTGCCCCGCCCAGAAACATGACGACGCTCGCGCACAGGGCGACGAAAATGCTGGGAAGTGGCAGCGACAAACCCTTCATCGAATCATGCCGTGTGGATTGTTGTTGCCCGCGAATCGCCGATCCATGTGTCGGCTTCGTTGCAGCGCGGATAGGCGAGAGCAGGCAGGGCGCGCAAGCGCGGGGCGTGGTAAGTCACAATTGGTCTGTGAGATGTGCCTGCTGAGGAACTTCAAAATTCAACCACAAACGGTGGTGACCCCTACGGGAATCGAACCCGTGTTTCAGCCGTGAGAGGGCCGCGTCCTGACCGCTAGACGAAGGGCCATTCCGCTGGAAGGCCTTTGCGTTGCGCCGCCGCTTCACCTCCCGAAGGAGGGAAGCAAGTGGTGACCCCTACGGGAATCGAACCCGTGTTTCAGCCGTGAAAGGGCCGCGTCCTGACCGCTAGACGAAGGGGCCACTGGGCTTGCGCCGCTGGGCAGGTCCGCGCCTCTAAGGGGAGGATGGCGGGGCGTCAAGCGGCGAATTGCAGAAAAATTTCAGTCGGCGAATGCGGCGTCCTCCACATGGAGTTCTGCAGCGGGGCGGCTGCCCCAGTCGTCGATCTTGGCACGCCCGGCCAGCCAGAACTGTCGGCCCCGCGAACCGTGCAGCAATGCCTGGCCCATTTCGCTCTGCGCGGCGCGAAATGCGATCGCCTTGAACGAGTGGCCATCCGCGCCTGCCGCCACCATGCGCACATGATCGGTGCCGACCAGATCGCATTTCACGAGCCTTACGGGACCAACGGCGACACGCGGGCCGGGCCAGCCTATTCCGAAGGGGCCAGCAGCGTCGAGCGTTTCGACCAGCGAGGGACGCAAGCCGCCGGGCGCCAGCGACAGGTCCAGCAGCAACGATTGCGCGCCTCGCGCACCCGTCACGTCGCGCGCGAGTCGCGCGTCCAGCCAGTCCGCCAGCGCATTGAGCCGCGCCGGATCGATCGTCAGCCCGCAAGCCATGGCATGGCCGCCGCCTGCGACGAGCAGCCCGGCCTCGCGCGCAGCTATCACTGCAGCGCCCAGGTCGACCCCGGCGATAGATCGGCCCGAGCCTTTGCCCAAGCCTGCCTCGTCTGCATCAAGAGCGATTACCAGCGAAGGCTTGCCGGTCTTTTCCTTGATTCGCCCCGCCACGATGCCGATTACGCCCGGATGCCAGCCGCGCCCGGCCAGAACCATGACGGCACGGTTATGCTGCGCAGCGATCTGTGCCTCGGCCGCTTCCTGCACTTCCTGTTCGATCGCGCGCCGTTCATCGTTGAGGCGGGACAGCTGCGCCGCAATCTCCCGAGCCTCATCGGGGTCCTGGGTGGTCAGCAGGCGCACGCCAAGCGTGGCTTCACCCACGCGGCCGCCTGCGTTGATTCGCGGGCCTAAGGCAAAGCCGAGGTCGCTGCATGTCGGCGCGCGCGACAGGCGGCTGGCGTCGATCAGTGCGGAAAGGCCGATGTTCTCCCGGCGAGCCATGATCTTGAGACCTTGCGATACCAGCGCGCGGTTTAGGCCCTTGAGTTGAGCCACGTCTGCCACGGTGCCGAGTGCCACAAGGTCGAGCAGGCCCATGAGGTCGGGCGCCTTGCGGCTTTCGAAGTATCCGCGTCCGCGCAGTTCGCGGACCAGGGCCACGGCCAGGAGAAAGGCCACGCCTACGGCAGCGAGATGGCCATGCGCGGCAGCCTCGTCGCATTCGTCGAGGCGATTCGGATTCACCAGCGCAGCAGCGCGCGGCAGCTCAGGCGAGCATTTGTGGTGGTCGACAACGATGACGTCGACCCCGGCCTGCGCTGCCGCATCAAGCGCTTCATGCGCCATTGCCCCGCAATCGACGGTAACGATCAGCTGGCTGCCCTGCTGGGCGAGGCGGACGAGCGCTTCGCCTGAGGGGCCATAGCCTTCGAGCAGCCGGTCCGGGATATAGTGGCCGGCGCTAACACCAAGATCGCGCAGGAGCAGGATCAGCAGTGCTGCGCTTGTTGCGCCGTCCACGTCGTAGTCCCCGTAGATCGTGATCTTCTCGTTGCGCAGGATGGCGTCGGCCAAGCGCCGCGCAGCTTCGTCCATGTCCCGAAACAGCGAAGGGTCGGGCAGGAAATCACGCAGGGTAGGGCGGCGATGACGTTCGAGATCGTCGGGGGAGACACCACGCGAAAGCAGCAGTTGCGTGACAATGGCTTCGTCGCCGTCTCGGCCACTGCCGCTCTGCCCGAAATCCATGTTGCCGCCGCGCCAGCGCCAGGCCTGGCCCGAAAGGGATCGTGTAATCGCAGTGACTGGAATCATCCGTTTGCGCTATACCATGGCGCTCTCTGCGGAAAGGGGAAGGGAGTGTGCGGTGCCGCACCGGCCCGTACGAATCCCCGACGCATAAGGTCGCATCGAATCCGTGGCGGCAGTTCTCTGTCGCAAGTCCTTGAGGAGGATGCAGGAATGCGTGTGATAACCGGTTCTGTGATGGCAAGCGGACTGATGCTTGCGGGCGTTGCTGCGGGAGTGGTGGCGCAACAGGCAACCGCCCCCGTCGCCAGATACGAGATGCGCGCCGAGACGATGTCCGGTTTTGGCGGTATGGGTGGCGGTGGCGGCGTCGGCGCGGCCATGGCGATGGCCATGGGAGGCTCACCAAAGGCGCAGCACATGCTCTGGCTCGATCTCGGAACATCGCGTGCCGCGGCAGATGGCAAGCCGAAAGCCGAGCATTTCATGCCGGCAGGCGCAAAGCTCGGGAAATCGGTCCTGCTCAAGACACCGGTGAGCAAACCTGTCGAGCCGGGAACGACCGATTTTCAGCGGCCCAAGGGCCGAATGCTGATCTTCTGGGGGTGCGGGGAACACGCGCCGAAGGGGCAGCCCGTCGTCATTGATTTCAGCAAGCTCGCCGCAGGGCAAGTCCCGCCGGGCCTATGGACCACCACCGTTCCCGTCGACCGCTGGGTCTCGCCTTCGTCGGCGCGGACCTACGGCACGTGGCCCAGCGATGACGGCAAGTCCGCCAAGCCGGATTCGTCGCTATTGGGCGCGCACCGTATCGTATCGAACTATTCGCCGGAGCTGTCGTTCAGCCTGGCCAAGGACTTCATGAGCCCGCTCAATGCGTCGAACAGTGCAATGGGCAGCGGCGCCACTGTGCTGCGCTGGGGCGCAATTCCCGACGCTACGGGTTACTATGCCATGATCATCGGCGGAAAGCAGGCGCCCAGGGGGCAGGATATGATGGACATCGTGTGGTGGTCATCGAGCGCTGCGCGTCAATTCGGCGGCGGACTGTCGGACTGGCTGGCACCGCAAACGGTGGCGAAGCTGGTGGCTGACAAGACGGTCATGTCTCCGCAGACCACAACCTGCACCGTTCCTGCAGAGGTAAAGGCGGCGGCGCCCGACTACATGTTCGGCACGCTCCATGCCTATGGGCCGGAAGAATCCTTTGCCTATCCTCCCCGCCCGGCGGACCCGAAAGTCAAATGGGTGCCGGAATGGACCGCGCGTATTCGCCATCGTTCCACCACGGGCTTCCTCGTTGGAGTCGAAGGCTTTGGTGGCGCCTCCGCTGCGAGCCAGCAGGAAGCGCCCAAGCCGCAATGCAAGCCCAAGAAGAAAGGGCTGGGCGGATTGCTCGGAGGCGCGATCGGCGGCGCCATCGGCGTGCCGACGTCTGGCGGGGATGGCTGCTGAGGGATGGCAGGTGGCCTCGCCGTCATCTGGCACAGTCGCACCGGCACAGCACGGGCGATGGCCGAAGCTGCTGCCGGTGGGGCCGAAGCCGAAGGTGCCTGCCGACTGATCGAAGCAGAGTTTGCGGTGCCAGAGGACTTGCTCGAGGCGGCGGGTTACCTGTTTTGCTGCCCTGAAAACCTTGGTTCGATGACCGGAGAGATGAAGGCGTTCTTCGATCGCTGCTATTACCCACTGCTCGGCCGGATCGAAGGTCGAGCCTATTCGGCGATGGTTGCGGCCGGCACGGATGGAAGCGGCGCGGAGCGTCAGCTTGACCGAATCGTCACCGGTTGGAGGCTCAGGCGGGCGGCAGCAACGCTGATCGTCAAAACAGGCGCGCAGACTCCCGAAGAGATCCTTGGCCCCAAGCGCGTGCCGGAGGCACTTTTGCAGGATTGTCGAAATCTGGGACGGGCCATGGCGGCCGGTCTGGCGTTGGGAGTTTTCTAAAGCTTTCGAGCTTATGGACCAAAACCAAGCTTTCCCGGATGCAGCGTGACTCGACGCATCCTGAGGACTGTGCAAATTGGGGCCGTGGCTGAAAGGTGGGCAAGTGGACGCGAGTGACCGGTCTGCAGTTTGCGCACCCCTTGCAGCACTTCTCTACCGGGCCGAAGCGCTGCCAGCTCTGGCCGATGTCCTGAATGGGCCCAAGCGCGGCTTCGGATATTCGGTATCGCATGCGCCCGATGCTTCGGAAGGCTGGGTTGAACTGCTAGCCAGCGGACTGACATTCGATCTGCACGGACTGAAGGACGGGCCTTCCGCACCAGCATCACCCATCGCCACTACGATCGGGCTGTCCCAACCAGATATCGGCGAGATGCGCTGGCTTACGCTTGCTCCAGGGCCGCACCTCGCCGGTGCCGGCGGCCTCTTGCCGGTTATCCGAGTCGCGGCGATGCTTCTGATCGAGCTTGCGGAAATGAGCCAAGCGGAAGGGATTTCGTGGATTCCCGCCCATCTGGTTCTAAAACCGGGATTATTCGGGCAGGCCGTGATGCCGTGGCTGGAGGGCGGACCTTTCCCGGCTCCGGCATTTGTCGCGATGCATCGACTGGATGATGGCTCCATGGCTTCCAGAGGGCTTAATCTATTGATGGGGCAGGAGTTTATACTGCAGCCAGGCAAGTCCGAAGATGCTTCGCTGCTGCCTCGCACCGCCGTTCGGCTGGTTGACTGGCTGGTTGCCCACGGTCCCGTCCTGCAACCGACGCGGGCAATTCTTGCCGGAACGGGGGCAGTCAGTCTTGAGGCGCAATTCGGGAGTCCTATCCTTGCGCGGTGCGACTGAAACGGAACCAATCTCAACCTGAAAGGGCCTGTCTGCCGTTCGGCAGCGTCAACGTGCCTGGCCAGGCAGGATATTGCCCGGACCAGCAGCGTCATCACCTCGTTCCCCGTCAGGTCCTGAGCTTTCCGGCTTTCCGGAAAATGATCGACACGCTTGGCCACGATCGGCTCGGGGTTCACGACTTTCGCCGCAACGGACAACTGTTGCCGGGGTCCGAGCATGCCGCGCTGCGCGCCGGCTTGCCGCTCCATCGCGGCCCTCACCGTGCCTACAACGAATTGGTTATCGAGCGAATCGGGCAGATCGAGGCGGACTGGTCCCAAGCGCGACGCAAGGGGGCGGTGACGGCCGATTTCACGGCCCTGATGCGCTTCGACTTGCTGCAGCGTGCCTTGCGCCGACGCTTTCTCGATCCACGCAATTGGTCGCGCATGCCGTTGAACACGCGCGACCCGTCGCTCGATTTCAGCCATCTCGATGACATGGCCGAGCTGTTCTGGACAGATACTGCGGCCGTGCAGCGGGCGAACTAAACCTGCGTCAGCGCAGGAACGATGCAGAATTCTCCGTCAGTCTTGCCGCTGCCTCACGATATTCGCGCTCGAGACGGTCCACTCGGCTCGCGACCGGTTCTACAGCAGTGACGGCGCCGATGCCTTGGCCGGAACCCCAGATATCCTTCCAGGCCTTGGCGTCAGTATTGCCGCCCGATCCAAAATTCATCTTGCTCGGATCACTTTCGGGAAGGTTGTCAGGATCGAGCCCTGCGTTGACGATCGAAGAGCGCAGATAGTTGCCGTGCACGCCGGTGAAGAGGTTCGAGTAGACAATATCGTCCGCGCGGCTGTCCACGATGGCCTGCTTGTAGGCAGCATTGGCATTGGCTTCTTCGGTCGCAATCCAGGCAGAGCCGATGTAGGCAAAGTCAGCGCCGAGCGCCTGTGCGGCAAGCACCGAACGTCCGTGGGCAATCGCGCCCGACAGTGCGACGAGGCCGTCGAACCACTCGCGGATTTCCTGCATCAGCGCGAACGGGGATTGCGCCCCTGCATGGCCGCCTGCGCCGGCGGCAACCGGGATGAGGCCATCTGCGCCCTTTTCGATTGCCTTGCGGGCGAAGCGATCATTGATCACATCGTGCAGGACAATCCCGCCCCAGCCATGGGCCGCGTTGTAGACATCCTCTCGCGCGCCCAGCGACGTGATGAGCATCGGCACCTGCCACTTCGCACAGAGCGCCATGTCTTCGTCGAGGCGGTTGTTGGTCTTGTGGACGATCTGGTTCACGGCAAATGGGGCAGCCGGGCGGTCGGGGTTAGCGCGGTTGTGGGCGGCCAGCTCCTCGGTAATCTGATGCAGCCATTCGTCGAGCTGGCTGATCGGGCGCGCATTGAGCGACGGGAACGACCCAACGATGCCTGCCTTGCACTGGGCAATGACCAGCTCCGGGCAGGAGATGATGAACAGGGGCGATGCAATAACAGGCAAGCGCAGGTTAGCGAACAGCGGAGGCAAGGGCATTCGGCTCGTGTCCTTCAACGGAGGCTTAATCGAACGGTTAAAGTGCTAGGTGATGACAAGCCGCCTGTCTAGGGGAGCATGTCCTCAATGCCGTAGAAGCGGGCCGCAGTGCCGGCAAATAGCGCGCGCTTCTCGCTCTCGGGCGCGCCTTGGGCCAGCCGCTTGAAGGCGTTCCACAGCACGGTATAGCTGGCACCCCATTTGTCGACGGGGTAATTGCTCTCGAACATCGCACGCTCCGGGCCGAATGCCTCGATGCAGGTCTCGATGTAAGGGCGCCACATGCCGGCCAGCGTCTCCGAAGACAGTCCCGCCATCGGACCCTGTTCCGGCAATGCGCAGAACGACATGGCAAGGCCGCCAAGCTTGATCGAAACATTCGGGCATTCGGCAATCTGCCGGATCATGTTGCGCCAGCCATCGAAGCGTTCGTGCAGTTTGCCGTGATAGCTCGCTGTGCCAAGCGGTGTGCCGCAGTGATCGAGGCAGATCGGCTGGTCCGGAAAGGCGCGGGCAAGGCTGAGCACGTCACCCAGTTGCGGCTCCAGCAGCCAGGCATCGAAAGTGAGGCCGAGCTCGCCGAGATGGCGGAAGCCCTCACGGAACTTGTCCGAGAGATAGAGTTCCGGCGGCGCGTGGAACGGCGGACCTAGCACGTCCGAATTCGCGTCCCAGGCACCTTGGTGGCGGATGCCGCGAAAGCGCCCGTTTCCTGCCTGCATGAGCGCTTCGAGGACAGGGCGCGCGGCATCGCCCAATTGCAAGTCGGCGTGGCCGATGATGGCGGCACAAGGACGGAAGTCTCCATAGAGACCGCTCGCACCCTGTGCGGCGACGCCGTTGACGTACTCGACTTCGCCCACCGGCTTCATCGCCGGTTCGGCACTGGCGCGGTAGAAGGCACCGCATTCCATGTAGACGGTGGCCACCACGTTGTGCCCACCACGCGCATCGGCCAGCAGTTGGTCGAACGTGTAATAGGCCGAATGCGTCAGCGTTTCGATGAAGGGATGGCGGGGTTGCGGAAACGCTGCGATCAGCGGGCGCAAGTCCCACAAATGGTGATGCGGATCGATGATTGGCAGTTCGGGTTCGAGAATCGCTTCGTCGGCCATGCTGTCCTGTCCCGTTGCGCGCCTCTTGCGGGCACGGACGGAACTATGGCGGAAGGATTGCTGCGAGCAAGCTGGTATTTAAGCGATCGGTTGAACGGGCGGCTGCAGAGGCCGCCCGTATAACGATCATGCTGCAGCGTTTGCTGCGCTCAGAACTGCACGAACCGATGCGGTCGCTACGTCCTCGTCGATGCCAACGCCCCAGATGGTGCGGCCATCGGTGGTCTTGCATTCGACATAGGCCGCCGCGCGGGCGTTGCTGCCGGCGCCCATGGCGTGTTCCGAATAGTCGGTGATGTCGATGTCGACGCCGAAGCCATCCTTGAGCGTGGCGACGACCGAAGAGATCAGGCCATTGCCGCGGCCCGAGACCGACTGGACCTTGCCATCGACTTCGATCTTGCCAGCGAAGATGCGCGTGCCATCCGGGCCGCGCGCTTCCTCGTAGTCGACCAGTTGCAAGTGCTGTGGTGCATCAAGGCGATAGGCCTTGCGGAACACGCCCCAGATATCTGCCGCCTGGAGTTCGCGACCGAGTTCGTCGGCCAGTTCCTGGACATGGCGGGAGAAATGCGCCTGCATCTTCTTGGGCAGCTTCAGGCCCTGGTCCTGTTCCAGCACCCAGGCAAAGCCGCCCTTGCCGGATTGCGAATTGACGCGGATCACCGCTTCGTAGCTGCGGCCGAGGTCAGCCGGATCGATCGGCAGGTAGGGGATCGCCCAGAGCTCGTCATTGCGCTGTTCCTGCGCGGCGAAACCCTTCTTGATCGCATCCTGGTGGCTGCCGGAAAACGCGGTGAAGACCAGTTCGCCGCCATAGGGGTGGCGGGGATGGACAGGCAGCTGGTTGCAGTATTCGACCGTCTGGATCACTTCGTCGATGTCCGAGAAGTCCAGCTCAGGGTCTATCCCCTGCGTGTACATGTTGAGGCCAACGGTGACGAGGCAGCAGTTGCCGGTACGCTCGCCATTGCCGAACAGGCAGCCCTCCACGCGATCGGCCCCGGCCATCAGGCCAAGTTCGGCCGCTGCGACGCCAGTGCCGCGATCGTTGTGGGTGTGCAGGCTGATCACCGCTCGATCGCGGTTCGGCAGGTTGCGACAGAAGTACTCGATCTGGTCGGCATAGATGTTGGGCGTTGCCGCCTCGACCGTGGCCGGCAGATTGAGGATGATCGGCTTGTCCGTCGTCGGCTGGAGAATCTCCATCACCGCCTCGCAGCACTCGATGCTGAAATCGAGTTCGGCGGTCGAGAAGGTCTCCGGGCTGTATTCGAAGTGCCAGTCGGTCTGCGGGAAGCGTGCGGCCTGATCGCGCAGGTGCTTGGCTCCGGCGATGGCGATCTCGCGCACGTCCTTGCGGTCCATGCCGAAAACCACGTTGCGCCACAGCGGCGATACCGCGTTGTAGACGTGGACGATTGCCTGCTTGGCTCCGGCCAGGCTTTCGAACGAGGTCTTGATCAGGTCCTCACGCGATTGAGTCAGGACCTGGACGAAAACGTCATCTGGAATGCGGCCGGCATCGACGAGGCCACGGATGAAATCATACTCGGTGGCTCCGGCAGAGGGGAAGCCGACCTCGATTTCCTTCAGGCCAACCTTCAGCAAAAGGTCGAAGAAGCGGCTCTTCTTTTCCGCATCCATCGGGTCGATCAGCGACTGGTTGCCGTCGCGCATGTCGGTAGACAGCCAGCGCGGCGCCGTGGTGATCGTCTGGCTGGGCCATTGGCGATTGGGCAGGTCAATCTGCGGGAACGGACGGTACTTGGCCGAAGGGTTCTTGAGCATGGTCATGAAGGTGCACTCGAATTTTCTGGATTTTGGCGGTTGTGCTTCTGATCCCCTGGGCGCCGTGCGCGCCGGGAGATCCCGCGCGTCAGCTCACGCCCAAGGGCGGATAAGTCGCAGGGTAAGGTCCAGTCGAGCGGTCATGCCACAAGCCTATGGTGAATCGTGGGCCACTTGTCCAGAATGAATGCAAGCAGACAGGGAGAGGAAGGCCATGAATATTGCGCCGTTCACCGTCGAGATACCGCAATCCGCGATCGCAGACCTGAATCGGCGCATCGACATGACGCGGTGGCCCGAGAAGGAAACCGTCGACGACTGGTCGCAAGGTGTGCCGCTTGCCGCCCTGCAGGACTTCGTTGCCTACTGGCGGCATGGCTACGATTGGTACGCCTGCCAGCAGATGCTGAACTTCTGGGGCATGTTTGAAACCGAGATTGATGGCCTGATGATCCGGTTCATCCATGTACGCTCGTCCCACGCAGGCGCGCGGCCGCTGCTCCTGACCCATGGCTGGCCCGGCTCGATCCTCGAGTTTCGCCGCTGCATTGCCCCGCTGACTGAGCCGGAGCAGCATGGCGGTTCGGTGCAGGATGCCTTTCATGTCGTGATACCCTGCCTGCCCGGCTACGGGTTCTCTGGCAAACCCGTGACCAAGGGCTGGAGCGTCCAGAAGATCGCGCAAGGCTGGGGTGAATTGATGAAGCGGCTGGGCTATGACCGGTGGCTGGCGCAGGGTGGCGACTGGGGCTCGGCCGTGACGACTGCGCTCGGCGTGCTGAAGGTCGAAGGGTGCGCCGGCATCCATCTCAACATGCCGATCGCAAGACCGCTGCCCGAGGATATGGCCGCGCCCCAGCCCGACGAGGCGAAGGCGCTCGAGCGTTTGCAACATTACCAGGACTGGGATTCAGGCTACTCCAAGCAGCAATCCACGCGTCCACAGACGGTCGGCTACGGACTGGTGGATTCGCCTGTCGGCCTCGCTGGCTGGATCTACGAGAAGATGTGGGCCTGGACCGACAATGCCGGGCGTGCCGAGGACGCCCTCAGCCGCGACGACATGCTCGACAATCTCATGCTTTATTGGCTGCCGGCGGCCGGGGCATCATCAGCCCGTCTCTACTGGGAGAGCTTTGGCAGCTTTGCCCCCGCGCAGATCGACATCCCGGTCGCTGCTACGGCGTTTCCGAAGGAGATCATCCCGGCCCCGCGCAAGTGGTTCGAGCGTACATGCTCGAATCTGGTCTATTGGGGCGAGCAGGAGAAGGGCGGGCACTTCGCTGCCTGGGAGCAGCCCGAAGCTTTCGTGAAAGAGCTTCGGGCTGCGTTTTCGCTGATGCCTTGAGAGTTTACTTCTTTTCGAAGGCAACGGTGATATCGAGCTTCACTTCATCCGAGACGAACGGAAGGCCGTACTTGACGTTGAAGTCCGAACGCTTGAGCGTTGCCTTGCCGTGGAAGCCCAGCGTGGCTGCCTTGCTGAAGGGGTTGGTTCCAGCACCGGCAAACGTTGCGTCAATGGTTACCGGCTTGGTGACGCCATTAAGGGTCAGGTCGCCGGTGATCTTCGCGCTCATGCCATCGGCGCCAGGTGCAACACTGGTCGAAACGAACGTGGCGTCGGCAGGGGCTGCACCGAAAAAGTCGGCGGGCTTGCCGTCAGCTGCCGGCTTGAGCAGGTGGGCGGTAAGTCCGGTGCTGGCGGTCATGACCTTGCTGACCGGAATCTTGACCGAAACCTTCGCTGCGGCGGGATTCGCCGGGTCGATGTCAAGCGTGCCCGAAACGTCGCCAAACAGGCCGAAGTAATCGTTGAAGCCGAAATGGCTCACGCGCCACCCTACCAGCGAGTGGCCGGCATCGGCAGTGTAGGAGCCAGCCACGACACGCGCCTTGTCGGCCTTGCCGGGAACTTCGGGCATCTGCGCAACCATCGGCGCAGCCGCAGCGGCGAGAGCGAGAGGAAGGGCAAGCATGAGGGCACGCGGCATACGCGAGAGCTTCGGCATCGGGATCTCCTTGGGGAGGATGAGGAGCACCTTGGTTGCCAAAGTGCTACGACCGAAGCAAGCAAAACTCCCGCTGTCGTAGGGTAAACCCGGCCGCTCTATCCGCAGCGCGCTGCCACGAGTCGTCCGGAATCGTCCACGATCAGGTTGAGGCGGTCCGGGCGCACGTCTTGCGTGATCACGGCGCCGGGGCGAACGATGCGCATGCGGTCATGCCTGATCGACTTCTGCAATTCGGTACGAGCTTGTGGCGTGACAACCAGGCCCATCAGGCGCTGTGCCGCTTGCTGACCGCACGTGTCCAGCTGCGCCCCATCATTGCGGTTGACTGGCTGCACTGGCCTGGACGCCATTTCCTTGCCGCCGGCAACCATGGCGGCTGGCGTCAGGCACAAGGCTGCCGTGTAAAGCAGCAGCCGTGACGAAGGGCGAGATAGTGTGATCATTGTCTCCAAAACGGAGTGATATAGATCACAATCTTTTCGTCTACTCCATTCGTCGACGGGATTGGTCTGTTAATGGAAAGGGCGGCCGCAGCCGCCCTTTCACGTTTTTGCAATCAAACCGACCGGGATCAGTTCTTCGACTGATCGACCAGCTTGTTGGCACCGATCCACGGCATCATCGCGCGCAGCTTGGCGCCGGTTTCCTCGATCTGGTGGCGCTTGGCGAGGCCGCGGGCTGCCTTGAGTTCAGGCTGGCCAGCGCGGTTGTCGAGCACGAAGTTCTTCACGAAGCGACCCGACTGGATATCTTCCAGCACGCGCTTCATTTCCTTCTTGGTCTCGGCGGTGATGATGCGCGGACCGGTCGTGATGTCACCGTATTCAGCCGTGTTCGAGATCGAATAACGCATGTTGGCGATGCCGCCTTCGTACATCAGGTCGACGATCAGCTTCAGTTCGTGAAGGCATTCGAAGTAGGCCATCTCAGGGGCGTAGCCAGCTTCGACCAGCGTTTCGAAACCGGCCTGGACGAGGTGCGTCGCACCACCGCAGAGAACGGCCTGCTCGCCGAACAGGTCGGTTTCGCATTCCTCGCGGAAGTTGGTTTCGATGATGCCGCTGCGGCCACCGCCAACGCCCGAGGCATATGCGAGGGCGACATCATGGGCGTTGCCCGTCACATTCTGGTGAACGGCAATCAGGCAGGGCACGCCGCCGCCACGCTGGTATTCGCTGCGCACGGTATGGCCCGGGCCCTTCGGCGCGATCATGATCACGTCGATGTCGGCGCGCGCTTCGATCAGGCCGAAGTGGATGTTGAGGCCATGGGCGAATGCGAGCGCAGCACCCGGCTTCATGTTGGCGTGCAGGTCCTCGGCGTAGATCGCGGCCTGATGTTCATCGGGAGCAAGGATCATGAGCACGTCGGCCCATGCTGCCGCGTCGGCATTGGCAAGGACCTTGAAGCCGGCGGCTTCGGCCTTCTTCGCGCTGGCCGAACCCGGACGCAGCGCGATGGCCACTTCCTTGATGCCCGAATCGCGCAGGTTCTGCGCATGGGCGTGGCCCTGCGAACCGTAACCGAGGATCGCGATCTTCTTGTCCGTGATGAGGTTCAGATCGCAGTCTGCGTCGTAATAGACCTTCATGTCGTTCCCAATCTTTGATGAATTCGTGAAAGGATAAGCGGTGAAATTCAGGCGGCAGTGGCGCCGCGGATCATGCCGACGATGCCGGTGCGACCGACCTCGACCAGGCCAAGCTCCTTCATCAACGCGACGAAGCTGTCGATCTTGTCGGGAGCGCCGGTCAATTCGAAGACAAAGCTCGAGGTCGTGGTGTCGACCACCTTGGCGCGGAACACATCGGCCAGGCGCAGCGCCTCGACGCGGTTCTCGCCCTTGCCGGATACCTTGACCAGCGCCAGCTCGCGCTCCACGAACGGGCCCACTTCGGTAAGGTCGGTCACCTTGTGCACCGGCACCAGTCGCTCAAGCTGCGCGCGGATCTGGTCGATTACTGGCGGCGGACCGTGCGTCACGATGGTGATGCGGCTGACGTCGTGGCCGTCGGTGATGTCGGCCACGGTCAGGCTGTCGATGTTGTAGCCGCGCGCGGTGAACAGGCCGGCAATCTTGGCGAGAATGCCGGCTTCGTTATCGACCGTGATGGTGAGGACGTGGCGCTCCTGCGCCTCCTGAGCGATGTGCATCATTGTTCCAGTGTCCCTCAGACCAGCGCCTTGGCTTCGTCGTCCATCGTGCCGGCGACTTCGTCCCCGTAGAGAATCATGTCGGTATGCGCAGCCCCCGACGGGATCATCGGGAAGCAATTGGCTTCCTTGGCAACAAGGCAGTCGACGAAGACCGGGCCGTCATGGTCCATCATCGCCTGGATGCCTGCGTCCAGCTCGCTCTCGTCGGTGATGCGGATGCCCTTCCAGCCATAGGCTTCCGCCAGCCGCACGAAATCGGGCAGGCTGTCCGAATAGGAGTTGGAGTAGCGGCTCTCGTAGGTCAGCTCCTGCCACTGGCGGACCATGCCCATCCATTCGTTGTTGAGCACGAAGACCTTGACCGGCAGGCGATATTGCGTGGCCGTGCCCAGTTCCTGGATGTTCATCTGGATCGACGCATCGCCGGCGATGTCGATGACCAGCGTGTCGGGGAAGCCGGCCTGCGCGCCGATCGCGGCGGGAAGGCCGTAGCCCATCGTACCGAGACCGCCCGAGGTCAGCCACTTGTTGGGCTTCATGAAGTGGAAGTACTGCGCCGCCCACATCTGGTGCTGGCCGACCTCGGTCGAGATGATCGGCTCACGATGCTTGGTCAGCTCATAGAGGCGCTCGACCGCGTACTGCGGCATGATCGCCTTGGACTTGCGCGGGTAGGCGAGGCTCTTCTTGCCACGCCAGCCATCGATGCGCGCATACCAGCCCGTCAGGTCCTGCGCCTTGTAGCCGCGTTCCAGCCACGCTTCGATCAGCTGCCCGAGAACCTTGCCGCAATCGCCGATCACCGGCAGGTCGACCGCCACGGTCTTGTTGATCGAGGCACGGTCGATATCGATGTGGATCTTCTTCGAATTCGGCGCGAAGGCATCGAGGCGGCCGGTTACGCGGTCATCGAAGCGCGCGCCCACACAGACGATCAGGTCCGCCTGGTTCATCGTCAGGTTGGCTTCGTAGGTGCCATGCATGCCAAGCATGCCGAGCCATGCCGGATGATCCGCCGGGAAAGCGCCCAGACCCATCAGGGTCGAGGTGACCGGCGCGCCGGTCAGCGCTTGCAGCTCGCGCAGCAGGCGCGCAGCTTCCGGCCCGGAATTGATCACGCCGCCACCAGTGTAGAACACCGGCGCCTTGGCCCTGGCGATCATTTCGATCGCCTCGGCGATCTCGCTGGCGCCGCCTTCGGTCTGCGGAGCGTAGCGATTGCGCTGCTGCGGTGCCGCGCTGCTCCACGTCGCGGTTGCGATCTGAACGTCCTTGGGAATGTCGATCACGACCGGACCGGGACGCCCTTCGGTGGCGATGCGGAACGCCTCGTCAATCGTCGCTGCTAGCTGCGAGGGGTCCTTCACCAGATAGTTGTGCTTGGTGCAGTGGCGCGTGATGCCGACGGTATCGGCTTCCTGGAATGCGTCCGAGCCGATCAGGCCAGTCGGGACCTGCCCGGTGATCACGACCATCGGGATCGAATCCATGAAGGCATCGGCAATGCCGGTGACGGCATTGGTTGCGCCCGGACCTGAGGTGACGAGCACGACACCGGGCTTGCCGGTGGCGCGGGCGTAGCCTTCGGCGGCGTGCGCTGCGCCAGCTTCATGGCGGACGAGGATGTGGCGGATGCGTTCGTCGCCGAACAGCGCATCGTAGATCGGCAGTACCGCGCCGCCGGGATAGCCGAACACGAATTCGACGCCCTTGGCGACAAGGCTTTCGACCAGGATCTCGGCGCCGCTGCGCTCGCTTGTCACGTTACTTCATCCTTCTTCGCGTGGCCGGGCCGATAGACCCGATGCTTCGCTGAAAAAACAAAAAACCATCAAAAATTTCTGCCCGGCTGTAGCTTGGCTGCGCCGGCCAAAAACCATCAAAAATTTCTGCCCGGCTGTAGCTTGGCTGCGCCGGCCAAAACCCTCAAAAATTTCGGCCCGGCTGCAGCTAGGCTGCGCCGGGCCGTCTCTCCCTCTCGGGTGCTTGATCGACATGCAACATGGATCAGGCAATTGACGGCCTGCTACTTGACATAAAATGTGGTGTCAAGCGGCTAAGTGCGCAATAAACTTGCTGCATAGTCGAAGTCAATGGAATTTTCGTACACCAAGCGGGGCCAGTGGCCGGGATTCTGGTTCTTCAGCCAGGTGTACTGCCGCTTGGCGTAGTTGCGCGTCGCCTGCTGCCCCGCGGAAATGGCCTGGTCCCGAGACATTTCGGCACGCAGGAATGCCGCGATCTCCGGCACGCCGATTGCTCGCATGACCGGGGACGATTCGGATAAACCCCGCGCGAGCAGGGCTTTGACTTCGTCCAGCGCGCCACCTTGCCACATCAGCTCGAAACGCAGATCGCACCGGCGATAGAGCCACTGCCGCTCGGGCAGGAGAATGATTGGCGTGAGGTCTACCGTCTCGCCGATGCCGCCGACACGCTGTTGCTGCCAATGGGCCAGCGATTGCCCTGTCGAACGCACCACCTCCAGCGCGCGGGTCACCCGTTGCACATCGGCGGGGCCAAGCAGGGCAGCGCGCGCCGGGTCCTCTACGCGCAACGCAGCATAGGCCGTCTCGACAGGCAAGGCCCGCACTTCCGCGCGAACGATCGGGTCGATCTCCGGCACCGGCGCAATGCCGTGGAGCAGCGTATTGATGTACATGCCGGTCCCGCCGACCAGGACCGGCAGCGCATTCCGCGCATGTGCCGCAGCGATCTCGGCCTTGGCCGCATTCGCCCAGTCCGCCGCCGAACAGGCCTGCGCGCCATCCCACGCGCCGAACAGGACATGCGGCACGCCCTGCATCTCTTCCTCTGACGGCCGTGCACTCAGCACGCGCAGATCTGCATAGACCTGCGCGCTGTCGGCGTTGATAATCACCGCCTCCCTACCTTGCTCTCGCAGCCGGAGGGCGAGTTTCACTGCGAGATCGCTCTTGCCGCTTGCCGTCGGCCCTGCGATTAGCGCCACGCGCGGGCAGTGCCCCGCGCTTTCAGAAAAGGATTCCCCGTTGATCATCGCGCGCCTGATAGCAGACCCGGAGACGCTTGGTGACAATCTCTCGCTTGCGATGGAAATGATCGAGGCGCGCGATTGGGAAGTCGCAGGCGCCGGCATGCTCGACTTCTGTGAAGACGTGCTCGAACTCGAAGTGGTCGAGGGTAATCCCGCAGGCATCCGCAAGATCCTCGACCAATGCTTCCCCGATAGCGACCTGCTGCTCTCCAATGGCCTTATCGAAGTGCCCAACCTCTTCGTGTCCGACATGGATTCGACCATGATCGAGCAGGAGTGCATCGACGAACTGGCTGACTTCGCCGGGCTCAAGGACCGCATCGCTGCGATCACCGAACGCGCGATGCAGGGGGAACTCGATTTCGAATCCGCTCTGCGCGAACGCGTCGGCCTCCTGAAGGACTTGCCTGAGGCCGCAATCGCCCAGTGCCTTGATGAGCGCATCCGCCCGATGCCCGGCGCCCGTACGCTCGTCTCCACGCTCAAGTCCCGCGGCTGCCATACCGTGCTGGTCACCGGCGGCTTCCATTCCTTCGCCGATCCGGTGGCTGAACTGCTCGGGTTCGATCGCGTGGTCGGCAACCGCCTCGGCCTGCATGAAGGCATGCTGACCGGCGGCCTGGTTGGCGGGATCGTCGACAGTTCGGTGAAGAAGAAGGTCCTGCTCGAAGAGACCGAGCGGCTTGGCGCTGAGGTGTTCAGCCTTGCCACCGGCGATGGCGCCAATGACATTCCGATGATCGAAGCCGCAAGCTACGGCATCGCCTATCGCGCCAAGCCCAAGGCCCGTTCTGCGGCGGACGGCTGGATCGACCGGGGTGACCTGACCTCGATCCTGTCGCTGCTGGGCATTGCCCGTCAGGACTGGGTCTTCGACTGATCAGGCGAATGCGGGCATGCTGCGTCGTCTGTACGCCATCACGCGCAGCAGCAGCGCTGCCGAAGCGAAGGTCGTCATCGTCAGCCCGACGGCGCGTGTCTCCGGCACCGGAATACGCTTGGCATAGGCCAGCGTGAAGATCAGCCAGATCACGTGAATGCCCACCGTGTGCAGCCGCTTCCAGTTCCGGCCAAGCGCGCGCATCGCTGCGTTGCTCGATGTCAGCGCCATGGCAAGGATGAACAGGTAGGCGAGGCCGCCCGGCACCAGCGATGCCAACGTGCGTGGTTCCGGATCGAGGCTGACCGCCACGACCAGCGCCACGAGGTGGATGGAATGGCTTGCCGCAAAGCCGAGGCCCCACCACCTGCGATCACGCGCCAGCGCCCGGCTCCATGGGGCAGGGGACAGGCGAAAGAGCGAGGAGGCGAGGTAAGTCAGCAGAAACACCGGGAAGCCCACGCGCGCGGTCCATCGTGCTGCCAGGTGCCAACTCTCCAGTTGCGTCGTCCCGGCCGCCAGACCCGCAGCCAGTGCCAGCAAGGAAAGCGCCAGCCCCAGCGCCATCGGCCACCTGCGTGCCATGTTTCCGTTCTCCCCCTGTGTTTTTGCAAGTCTGCACTGCACCGTCGCCGCTGGCAAGCAGTGCTCCGGGCAGGGCGATTGACGATCTATTTACAGTGCTGTTAGTATTTGCCGGACACGAAGACCGGGAGAATCGACGTGAACGCCATGACCGGTGCGTTGAGTGCCGACCTGCCAATCTACGACGAGCGCCGTCCGCAGATGCGGATGCAGCCGCTCAAGGCATGGCACCATTTCCAGAACCTCCTGAAGGACAAGGAAAACACCGAGGAGGTGTTCCACATCTTCGAGGCGCTGCCGTGGCGGAACCTGCGTGAGCGGGCAGAGGCTTTCCTGCGCAGTGAGCGCGGCCAGGCCCTACGTGTGACAGAGCCCTATCTCCCGGCGATTCTCGACGATCACGCTGCCCTGCGCCAGACGCCCAAGGGATCTCTGGCCCACGCCTACTGCGATTTCATGGAGAGCGAGGGCTTGACCGCCCAAGGTCTGGTCGACGAGTTCGATCGTTTCGCCGCCAAGCGTGAGCGTTTCGAGGACCAGTTCCTGTGGTACCTCAACCGCATGCGCGATGTGCACGATATGCTGCACGTGCTGACCGGCTACGGCCGCGATGCGCTGGGTGAGGCCTGCGTCCTCGCCTTCACCTACAGTCAGCAGCCAAGCCCGGCACATCTGTTCATCGGCTACATGGCTGGCATGAACATCAACCGCCAGACGAAGCGCAGCGCTCCGGTGCTGCGTGCGGTGCGGGAAGGCCAGCGCCTCGGCAAGGCCTGCCCGCGCCTGTGCGAGCAGTCGATCAGGGAACTCCTGCCGCTACCGATCGAAGAGGTCCGCGCGCGCCTGAACATCACCCCTGCCGCGCGCTACAAGCAGGCGCATGGCATCTGGCGCGGCATGGGTATCGACCCTTATGACCTGCTCGGCAAGAACGCCGCCAAGCTCGCGGCCTGAAAACATCTTGATCCTCCCCGTTTTTCCGTTGGACAAACGGGGAGGTGGACTGCCGCAGGCAGGTCGGAGGGGCTGTTAAGCCTCCATCCAGTCCCGGAAGAACGCCTCGTTCGCTTCACGCAGCACGGCAAGTTCGACGCCCGCCACCTGCGAGCCACCGACCGTACCAAGCTTGGTCGCGCCTTCGAGCACTTCGCCGGCCTTGGTTGTGACCACATAGCGCGACTGGTCCTCGCCGAAAGCCGCGGCCGTAGTCAGGCCCACGTCAAGCGTGCAACCCTTGCCTCCAGCCAGTGCCATCTCGGTCAGCGCCACCAGCAGGCCGCCATCCGAGATGTCATGGACAGCGGTCAGCATCCCGGCAGCGATCCAGTCGCGCACCTGCTCGCCGTTCTTGCGTTCCACCGCCAGATCGACCGCGGGCGCCTCGCCGTCTTCGCGGCCATGCACTTCGCGCAAGTACAGCGACTGGCCCAGATGTGAACCTTCGCCACCGACCAGCCAGATCTCGTCGCCTTCGTTCTTGAACGCGACCGTGGCCATCACCTCGTGATCGAGCATCAGGCCCACGCCGCCAATCGCCGGTGTCGGCAGGATGGCCGAGCCACCACCGGTCGCCTTCGATTCGTTGTAGAGCGAGACGTTGCCCGAAACGATCGGGTAATCGAGCGCGCGGCACGCATCGCCCATGCCGTTCAGGGCCTGGACGATCTGCGCCATGATTTCAGGGCGCTGCGGGTTGGCGAAGTTGAGGCAGTTGGTGATCGCCAGCGGGCGCGCACCCACCGCGCAGATGTTGCGCCACGTCTCGGCCACGGCCTGCTTGCCGCCTTCATAGGGATCGGCATAGCAATAGCGCGGCGTGCAGTCGGTGCTGATGGCCAGCGCCTTCTTCGAACCATGGATGCGCACTACAGCAGCATCGCCACCAGACTTCTGCAGCGTATCGGCACCGACCTGCGAGTCGTATTGCTCGAAGATCCAGCGACGGTTGGCGAGGTCCGGGCAGCCAATCAGCTTGACCAGATCAGCGCCAATGTCCGCGCTCTCCGGTACCGATCCCAGTGGAGCGACATTCGCCCAGGCCTTGTAGTCTGCCAGCGACAGGGCAGGGCGGTCATAGAGTGGCGCGTCTTCGGCAAGCGGCCCGAGTGGAATATCGCAGACCGTCTCGCCCTTGAACTTCAGCACCATGTGGCCGGTGTCGGTCACTTCGCCGATCACGGCAAAGTCCAGCTCCCATTTGCGGAAGATCGCCTCGGCCATGGCTTCCTTGCCGGGCTTGAGCACCATGAGCATGCGCTCCTGGCTTTCCGAGAGCATCATCTCATAGGGCGTCATACCCTCTTCGCGGCACGGCACCTTGTCCATGTCGAGGATGATGCCGGCCTTGCCGTTGGTCGCCATTTCGACCGACGAGGAGGTCAGGCCCGCAGCGCCCATGTCCTGAATCGCGACGATGGCATCTGTGGCCATCAGCTCGAGGCAGGCCTCGATCAGCAGCTTTTCGGTGAAGGGATCGCCAACCTGCACGGTCGGGCGCTTCTCGTCCGACTTCTCGTCAAAGTCAGCCGAAGCCATGGTCGCGCCGTGGATGCCGTCACGGCCGGTCTTGGAGCCGACGTAGACGATCGGGTTGCCGAGGCCGGTGGCGGCCGAATAGAAGATCTTGTCGGTATCGGCCACGCCCACGGTCATCGCGTTGACGAGGATGTTGCCGTCATAGGCCTTGTGGAAGTTGGTCTCGCCACCCACCGTCGGCACGCCGACGCAGTTGCCATAGCCACCGATGCCCGCGACCACGCCCTGCACGAGGTGCTTCATCTTCGGGTGATCCGGGCGGCCAAAGCGCAGCGCGTTCATGTTCGCCACCGGGCGCGCGCCCATGGTGAACACGTCGCGCAGGATGCCGCCAACGCCCGTCGCCGCGCCCTGATAGGGCTCGATGTAGGAGGGGTGGTTGTGGCTTTCCATCTTGAAGATGGCGGCCTGCCCGTCGCCGATGTCGATCACGCCCGCATTCTCGCCAGGGCCACAGATCACCCAAGGCGCCGAAGTGGGCAGCTTCTTGAGGTGGATGCGGCTCGACTTGTAGGAGCAGTGCTCCGACCACATGACCGAGAAGATGCCGAGCTCGACAAGGTTCGGCTCGCGCCCGAGCGCGTTCAGGACGCGCTGGTACTCTTCCTCGGACAGCCCATGGGCGGCGACGACATCTGGCGTGATTTCGGACATGGCGCGCGCCTTAGCGATGTGGGCGCGTGTAGGCTAGTCCTGTCAGGCGAATTTGAGCGCAACCCATGTCGCCGCCGTAGCGGCCACCGTCGTCGCGAACGTCCCCCAGATCACGTCGATCACGGTAACGTGCACCGGCCAGCGTGCCAGCACGGCTTGGCTGGTCAGATCGTAGGTCATGTAGCACATCGCACCGAGGATCGCGGCGTTCAGCGCCGTGGCGCCTAGACCTTGCGACAGGCCCGGCCGCACCGCGAACCACATCATGCCGGCAAGGTAGAGCAGGTAGAACACGATCGCTGGCCCCGCCCGAAATTGCGGCGCCAGCAGATCGCCCAACGCCGGACGATAAAGCTTCGACCCGGCCCAGCCCAGCCACACGGCATCCATGGCGCCGAACACCACGGCGGCTGCCACATAGGCGATTACGTATTGCATGAAGTGCAGGTCCCCGGCTTGTTGCGGATCGAAGCTTGACCGCGCCCCATGGCCCCGTCAATGCTGCCCCAATGGGAACCGCACCTGATATCGCATCAAGCATCGCTGGCCTCAGCTTCGAAGAGGCTCTGAAGGAACTCGAAACAGTCGTGCGGCGGCTGGAAAGCGGCGATGCCCCGCTCGATGAATCGATCGATCTCTATGCGCGCGGCGATGCCCTGCGCGCGCACTGCCAGGCGCGGCTTGACGCGGCGCAGGCGCGTATCGAGGCCATCGTGGCCGATCGTGACGGCAAGCCGCAGGGCCTTCGCCCGTTCGACGAAACCCAGGGCTGATCGGAGCTTCCGCCATGGCCGATACCGGTCTGCTAAAGCCTGCGCTCAAGGCGATTGCCGAGGACATCGACAACAGCTTCGACCTGCTCCTGCCCATTCCCGGTGACCCGCGCGACAGGCTGGTGGAGGCCATGCGCTATGCCACCATCGGCGGTGGCAAGCGCGTCCGCCCGCTGCTGGTCTGCGCAACGGCTGCACTGTTCGGCGTGTCACGTGAAGCGGCGGTCCGCGTCGGCACCGCGATCGAGGCAATCCACGTCTATTCGCTGATCCATGACGACTTGCCGTGCATGGACAATGACGCCTTGCGGCATGGCAAGCCCACCGTGCATCTCGCTTTTGACGATGCTGCGGCAGTGCTTGCTGGCGACGCACTCCACGATTTCGCGTTCGAGGTTCTGTCGGATCCTGCCACCAGCGGCGATCCATTCACCCGTATCGAACTCATCCGCACGCTTGCCACAGCCAGCGGCATGAACGGCATGTGCGGCGGTCAGATGATGGACATCGTGGCCGAAACCTCCAGTTTCGATCTGCCCACGGTTACGCGCCTGCAGCAGCTCAAGACTGGTGCCCTGCTGTCCGCATCGGTGGAAATGGGCGCAATTCTCGGCAAGGTGCCGCCTGAAGGCCGCACGCATTTGCGCGGCTATGCCCGCGACATCGGCCTTGCATTCCAGATCGCCGACGATCTGCTGGATGCCGAGGGCGATGAAGCGGCTGCCGGCAAGGCGCTGCGCAAGGATGAGGCCCAAGGCAAGGAAACCTTCCTGTCGCTGCTGGGTGCAGACCGCGCTCGCGAACAGGCGCGCATTCTGGTCGATCAAGCGATCGAGTTTCTGGCGAGCTACGGCCCGAAGCCGATCTTCTGCGCGAACTTGCGCGCTTCATTGTCGAGAGGAATCACTGATGGCGCAGCGTATCGGCGTCTATCCGGGCACGTTCGACCCGATCACGCTCGGCCACCTCGATATCATCCGGCGCGGGGCCAAGCTGGTCGACAAGCTGATCATCGGCGTCACCACCAATCCTTCGAAGAACCCGATGTTCACGCCGGATGAGCGCATGGCCATGGTCAGCCGCGAAGTTGCCGATCAAGGCATCGATAACGTCGAGGTTGTGGGCTTCAATGCGCTGCTGATGAAGTTCGCCCGTGCGCAAGGTGCTTCGGTGATCGTGCGCGGACTGCGCGCCGTGGCCGACTTCGAGTACGAATACCAGATGGCCGGCATGAACCAGCAGCTTGATGCCGAGATTGAAACGGTGTTCCTCATGGCCGACGTCAGCCTGCAACCGATCGCATCGAAACTGGTCAAGGAAATTGCCCTGTTCGGCGGCGAGATCGCCGATTTCGTGACTCCGATGATCCGCGACGAAGTTGTCGCCAGGGTCGAGGAGCGTGGTCGTCTGGGCGACTACTGAAACAGAACGGCAATCGTTCATTGCAGCGACAGCGCGAGAAGCCTATCGGCGCTGCAGGCTATCCGGAGTTCGACTGTTCCATGGTTTCGCGCTTTCTCACCGCACTTGCGCTTGGCGCTGCCCTGATTGCCTCGCCGGCCATGGCGAAGGACAAGCAGGAAGAAGCTGCCGCGCCCGCGCCAAAGCCCTTGAACTACGTCGTGAACGCCGACCAGACGGCGGATCGCGAGAATATCCTTTATCTCGATCTTTCCAATGGTGGGCGCGTTGCCATACGGCTCATGCCGGAGTGGGCGCCCAGCCACGTCGAGCGGATCAAGACGCTGGTCCGCGAGGGCTTTTACAACGGCGTTATCTTCCATCGCGTGATCGATGGTTTCATGGCGCAGACCGGCGATCCGACGGGCACAGGGCAGGGCGGTTCGCCACTTCCTGACCTCAAGGCCGAATTCAACGCGGTCCCGCACGTCCGCGGCACCGTGTCGATGGCCCGCACGAACGAGCCGGATACGGCGAACAGCCAGTTCTTCATCGTGTTCTATCCGCGCTTTGCGCTCGATCACAAGTACACCAACTTCGGTCGCGTGATCGCTGGCATGGACTATGTCGATGCGATCGTGCGCGGGGAACCGCCGCAGAACCCGACCAAGATCGTCCAGGCTTCGATTGCCGCCGACAACAAGGCGGCCCCGGCTCCGGTCGCGCCAGCAGCGCCGGCTGCGATCACGGCGGATATGCTCAGCAATTCTACGTCAAACTAAGAGGTCTCGAATCCTCGCCCGATTGCGGCTAGGGCGCGCCCATGCGCGTTGACCTCTTCGACTTCGAACTGCCTCAGGAAAACATTGCCCTGCGTCCGGCGCGGCCGCGCGATTCGGCGCGGCTGCTTGGCGTCGGCACAGACGGGCCGTTCCGCGACCTTACGGTGCTAGATCTGCCCACGCTGTTGAATCCCGGCGATGTGCTGGTGTTCAACGACACGCGTGTGATTCCGGCCCAGCTTGAAGGGCAACGCGGTGAAGCACGCATCGGCGCAACACTCCACAAGCGGATCGACCTGCGCCGCTGGCAGGCCTTTGTCCGCAACGGCAAGCGCTTGCGCGAGGGCGATGAAATCATGTTCGGCGCCGGCGTGACCGCCTTTGCCGAAAGCCGCTTTGCCGATGGCAGCTGGACGCTGTTCTTTCCCGGCGAAGAGCCGGTCGAGGTCCTTCTGGAGCGGGCAGGGCAGATGCCCCTGCCGCCCTATATTGCCGGCAAGCGCCCGACTGACGAGCAGGACCGCGAAGACTACCAGACCATGTTCGCTGCCAAGGACGGCGCTGTAGCGGCTCCCACTGCCGCACTGCACTTCACCCCGCGCCTGATGGATGCGATCGCCGCACGGGGTATTCGCACAGAAACGCTTACCCTCCATGTCGGCGCGGGCACGTTCCTGCCGGTCAAGGCCGACGACACGGCCGATCACCAGATGCACTCCGAATGGGGCACGATCGACGCTGCCACGGCAGACCGTCTCAATGCCGCCCGCGCTGCAGGCAACCGCGTGATTGCGGTGGGGACAACCTCGCTGCGACTGCTGGAAAGTGCGGCGGGCGAGGACAAACGCATCCGTCCGTTCGAAGGCGACACCGCAATTTTCATCACCCCCGGTTACACTTTCCGCGCCATCGACGGGTTGATGACCAACTTCCACCTGCCCAAGTCCACGCTGTTCATGCTGGTCTCCGCGCTGATGGGGTTGGAGCGGATGCAGGCGGCCTATGCCCATGCCATTGCGAGCGGCTACCGCTTCTATTCCTACGGCGATTCCAGCCTGCTCCTGCCATAAAGCGCAGTTTGCGTCGGCCTTCCTCGCGCTAGCCTTGCCTCCAACAAGATTGGGAGGATGACATGATTCCGGCGCACGTTCCGACCGACCGCGTGGTGGATTTCGATATCTTCAATCCGCCCGGCGTCGAGACCGACTACTTTGCTGCCTGGAAAACGCTGCTTGATGGCCCCGGTCTGGTCTGGACCACGGCCAATGGCGGCCATTGGATCGCTTCGCGGGGTGATATTGTCCGCCAGCTCTGGGGCGACGCCGAAAGGCTCTCCAATCAGTGCCTTGCCGTCACGCCGGGCCTTGGCGACGTCATGCAGTTCATTCCGCTGCAGGAAGACGGCGCAGCGCACAAGGCCTATCGCATGCCCGTGATGAAGGGCCTCGCCTCCCGCTTCGTCGTCGCGCTTGAACCCAAGGTGCGCGAAGTGGCGCGCGAATTGATCGAGGGTCTGCGCCCGCGCGGCGAGTGCGATTTCGTGAGCGACTTTGCCGAAATACTCCCGCTCAACATCTTCCTCACCCTGATCGACGTTCCGCTGGAAGACCGTCCCCGCCTGCGCCAACTTGGCGTCCAGCTTACGCGCCCTGACGGCTCGATGACGGTGGAGCAGCTCAAGCAGGCGGCTGACGACTATCTCTGGCCCTTCATCCAGAAGCGCATGGCGCAGCCCGGCGACGATCTGTTCAGCCACATCCTGTCGGAACCGGTCGACGGCAGGCCGTGGACAGTGGACGAAGCGCGGCGGATGTGTCGCAATCTTCTGTTCGGTGGGCTCGATACAGTGGCGGCGATGATCGGGATGGTTGCCTTGCATTTGGCGAGGCACCCCGAGGACCAGAAATGGATGCGCGACAACCCCCGGGAGTTGCCCGGAGTTGCCGATGAGTTGATGCGTCGCTACCCGACAGTCGCCGTGAGTCGCAATGCAGTTGGAGATATCCAAATTGACGGCGTGACCATACGCACGGGCGATCTCGTCTACCTTCCCAGCGTGCTGCATAACCTTGATCCGAAAAGCTTTTCTGCTCCGGAGGAAGTGCGGTTCGACCGTGGCATGGCGCCGATCCGGCACACCACGATGGGCGTCGGCGCCCACCGCTGCGTCGGTGCAGGCCTTGCTCGCATGGAAGTGATTGTCTTTCTTGAGGAATGGCTTGCGGGCATGCCCGAGGTGAGGCTCGATCCAACCAAGCCGGTCACCATGAAGGGCGGCAACGTTGGCGCCTGCACCGCAATTCCGCTGGTCTGGAATCCCTAGGAAAACCAACCCCATACAAGTCGAACCGTAAGCCCGATGCTAACTATGACGAGCAGCGGGCGAATGACTTTCGCCCCAAACTTGGTGGCATAGTGCGAGCCGATCCACGCGCCGGTCATGGCGCCCACGCCCATGCAAGCCCCAAGAATCCACATTGCCTGGCCGCCGATGCTGAACACGATCACACTGGCTATGTTGCTGGTGACGTTGAGAAATTTCGTCAGGCCGGTGGCGCGGGTGAGTCCCATGCCGCGCAATCCCACCAACGTCGTCGCGAAGAACTGCCCCGCGCCGGGACCGAAGAATCCATCGTAGAAGGCGACCCCGGCGCCCACAGGCATGTAGCCGCGCTCCGACAGGTGGCCGTGGCGATCCTCGTCGGTCATGCCCGGCGAAAAGACCGTGTACAGGGCTACCGAGATCAGCAGTACAGGCACGACCAGTTTCAGGACATTGGCGCTAAGATGCTGAATTGCCAGCGATCCTGCCATTGCGCCGGCAAAGACTATGGCCGCCGTTGGCGCGTTCTTGCGGAAGCTGAACAGGCCGGCCTTGTGATAGCGCCAAGTCGCCATCGAGGTGCCGCACATCGACTGGATCTTGTTGGTCCCGAGCACAACGTGCGGGGGCAGGGGAGTGGACAGCAGCACCGGCATCATCACCAGCCCGCCGCCGCCCGCCACGGCGTCGATAAATCCAGACAGCACCGCCACGCAGGTCAGCGCCGGATAGAACCAGAGGTCGAGGTGGGCAGGTTCAAACATCAGCAGGTCTGGCATTTGCGCGCTTTGGCGATTGCGCCTAAGGGCCGCAACACTCTTTTTGCCGAGATCTACGCACGATGACCCGTTTTGCCTTCGATATCCACGCCACCGACGGAAAAGCGCGTACCGGCACGATCCGCATGATGCGCGGCGACATTCGCACGCCGGCGTTCATGCCGGTGGGTACTGCCGCGACGGTCAAGGCGATGAAGATGGAGGACGTGCGCGCCAGCGGAGCGGACATCATCCTTGGCAACACGTATCACCTGATGCTCCGGCCCGGAGCAGAGCGCGTCGCGCGGCTTGGTGGCCTGCACAAGTTCGGCGGCTGGGACCGTCCGATACTGACCGACAGTGGCGGTTACCAGGTCATGAGCCTGTCGGACTTGCGCAAGATCACCGAGGAAGGCGTGACTTTCGCCAGCCACCTCGATGGCTCGCGTCACCTGCTGAGCCCGGAACGATCGATGGAGATCCAGCGCCTGCTCGGGTCCGATATCGTGATGTGCTTCGATGAGTGCCCGCGCGCTGACCAGCCGCGCGATGTGATTGCCAAATCGATGGAAATGTCGATGCGTTGGGCAAGGCGCAGCCGTGACGCGTTCAATGCCGGCGGCGAACATGCCGAACGCTCGGCGCTATTCGGCATCCAGCAGGGTGCGCTTGACGAACGCTTGCGCAAGGACAGTGCTGACGCCCTGACCGATATCGGTTTCGACGGCTATGCCATCGGTGGCCTTGCCGTGGGCGAAGGGCAGGAAGCCATGTTCGCCACGCTCGAATTCGCGCCGCAGCAGTTGCCTGCAGATCGGCCGCGCTATCTGATGGGCGTTGGCAAGCCCGACGATCTTGTCGGCGCGGTCGAGCGCGGGGTCGACATGTTCGACTGCGTCCTGCCGACGCGTTCCGGTCGCAACGGGCAGGGCTTTACCTGGAATGGCCCGGTGAACATGCGCAACGCCCGACATGCGGAAGACACCGGCCCTCTCGACGAACGATGCCCGTGCCCGACTTGCACCAAGTACAGCCGCGCCTATCTGCACCACCTCCACAAGTCAGGCGAGATGCTGGGCGCCATTCTGCTGACCGAGCACAACCTCTGGTTTTACCAGCAGCTCATGGCAGGCATGCGTGCGGCGATTGCAGAGGGGCGCTTTACGGCCTTTGCGGCTGATTTCAGGCGGGACTACCTCGCGCGTTAGGCGGCAAGGTCCTCCGCACCGTTCTGCATCATCGGATCGTGCGTCTCCAACCGCGTGTCCTTGTAGGCGTAGAACTCGCCTGTTCGCTCATCGAGGAAGCCTGCTCCGATTGCGAAGGCCTGGCGCTGTGCGGTAAGGAGGTCCGGGTACCATTTGCCGATGCGATGGGGGGTGACGAAGCGATAGAGAGACATGCTTTTCTAATCGCCACGGGCCTTCATAGTTCCCCGCGCAATCGCAAATTTTGCCCGCAAAACAGAACGCAACAGCCTGTTTAAAAACGCGAAAAAGGCGGAGCTTGCGCCCCGCCTTCGTCGTGTTCTGCAGTGGTCCTGAAACCGATCAGCGCGAATAGAATTCGACGACCAGGTTCGGCTCCATCTTCACCGGATAAGGCACTTCGTCCAGCGTCGGAACGCGGGTGAAGGTGGCCTTGTCGCCTTCGGTGGCGACATAGTCGGGAACTTCACGCTCGGGCAGCGACTGTGCTTCGGCGATGAGAGCCATTTCCTTGGCCTTCTTGCCGAGGCTGATCACGTCGCCGGGGCGAACGCGACGCGAAGCAATGTTGCACTTCACGCCGTTGACGTAGATGTGACCGTGTGAAACGACCTGACGGGCCGAGAAGATGGTCGGTGCGAACTTGGCGCGGTACACCACCATGTCGAGGCGCTGTTCGAGCAGGCCGATCAGGTTCTGACCGGTGTCGCCCTTCATCTTCGACGCTTCCTGGTAGGTGCGCTTGAACTGCTTCTCGGTCACGTCGCCGTAATAGCCCTTGAGCTTCTGCTTGGCGCGGAGCTGGATGCCGAAGTCCGAGACCTTGCTCTTGCGGCGCTGGCCGTGCTGGCCGGGGCCATACGAACGGCGATTCACCGACGACTTGGGACGACCCCAGATGTTCTCGCCAAGACGGCGGTCAATTTTGTACTTGGATGCCTTGCGCTTGGACATGCGCTGCCTTTCAATTTGCAGTACACCGGCAAACGCGCCGATGCTTCAAGTCCCGGACACGCACCATTCCACCGATTGCGAAATGCGGCCGCCGCTTCACCGGGAGTGCGAGGCCAATTGCGAAGCGCGGCCAAGAACAGACAATCAGCGCTTTGTCAAGGGCAGCGGCCATAGACAGGGTAGTGATTTTAAGGTGCTATCGAAAATGATGCACGAAGGGCCGCCTCGTCCTGACCAGTCGCAGCCGTTGGAATGTGCTTCCGGCGGCTTGGAGGCGATCGACCTTCAAATACTTTCGCTTTTGTCTCAACGGTTTGGATTGGCTGCAAGCACTGCGGCCCAACGAGAGCTTTCTGATGATGAGCGCAAAGCCCAGCTCACGGTGATTCGTCGCCGCGCGTTCGAGCTCGGTATCCCGGTCGGGCTTGTGACCGATTTCTGGGACCGGCTGATCGACGCCGCAGATGCCATACAAGCCCAGCGCAGCAACCGAGCGATCAACGACTGAAGGTCAACTGCGCGGCTCGTCGCCCGGCTTCGAGCCTTCCTTGCGGCGAAGAGCGCTCAACACTCCGCGCATCGTGCGCACTTCGAGATGGTTCCAGCCCGGCTTGGTCAGCATCGTGCGCAATGTGCGCCGCGTGGCGGCTGCCCGAGCCTCAGGCTCGAAATAGCCACGCGGCTCAAGCATCGTGCAAAGCTGTTCGAACATGCCTTCAAACTCTTCCTGCGGGGCAGGGGGCAGCATTTCCTCTACAGTAGGCTGAACCAGATCGACGTGCTTGGACCACTCATACGCGCACAAGATGACAGCCTGCGCGAGGTTGAGCGATCCGAATTCCGGGTTGATCGGCACTGTGATGATGGCGCGGGCAAGTGCCACGTCGTCCGTTTCGAGGCCTGATCGTTCCGGCCCGAAAATGATCGCGCTGCGGCCCTGCGCGGCAATGATGTCCTTCGCGGCCTGCTCCGGCGTCAAAACCGGCTTGGTTACGCCACGTTTGCGCACGGTGGTGGCGTAGACGTGGCTGCAATCGCTGACGGCGTCGGCGAGTGTCTCGAAGACCTGTGCCTTCTCGAGAACCCTGTCGGCACCAGCGGCGGCGGGACCGGCGGATGGATTGGGCCAGCCATCGCGCGGAGATACGAGCCGCATCTCGGTGAGGCCGAAATTGAGCATGGCGCGGGCGGCCTTGCCGATGTTTTCGCCCAACTGAGGGCGGACCAGCACGATGACCGGTTGGCGCTGTTCTGTGTCACTCATGGTCAGGCGCGGCCGCTCATTTCCTGGACGCTGGAGGCGAATTCCTCAAAGTCGCGCGCTTCGGTGAAGTCGCGGTAGACGCTGGCAAAGCGGATGTAGGCCACGCTATCTAGCTGGCGCAGGCCTTCCATGACCATCTCGCCGATGACCTTGGACGGTACTTCTGAATCGCCCATGGTCTCGATCTGGCGCTGGATGCCCGAGACGAGCTGGTCGAGCCGTTCCTGCGCGACCGGACGCTTGCGGCAGGCGAGCGACACCGACTGTTCGATCTTGAAGCGGTCGAACGGCTCACGTCGCTCTCCGCTTTTCACCACGACGACCTCACGCAACTGCACGCGCTCGAACGTGGTGAAGCGCGCCCCACAGCCTTCACACTGACGGCGCCGGCGGATCGAGGTGTTGTCCTCGCTCGGCCGGCTGTCCTTTACCTGGCTGTTGTCATGGGCGCAGAACGGACAACGCACGGCTTAGCGCTTGATCCTCTGCCAGAAGGCAACGCCAGCACCCACGGCAAGGCCGAGCGGCAAGGAAACGACCGGGAGGAGAACGCCCGCGACCGCGCCGATTGCCGCACCGGTGAGCACCGGCTTGGTCGATGGGTGGGCAAGCCCCTGCTTGGCCATACCGGACAGTTCGTCCTTGGCGCGGGCGGCGAGATCGTTCTGGTCGTTCATAGGCTTACAGCTCCGGATAGATCGGGAACTGCGCGCAAAGCTCCGCGACGCGATCGCGCACGCGCTGTTCGACCTGACCATCGCCTTCATCGCCGTTGCGCGCAAGGCCATCGACGACTTCGACGATCAGCTTGCCGATGGTGCGGAACTCTTCCTCGCGGAAACCGCGGGTGGTGCCGGCCGGCGTGCCGAGGCGGATGCCCGAAGTGACGAAAGGCGAGCGCTTGTCGAACGGAACGCCGTTCTTGTTGCAGGTCAGCCAGGCGCGATCGAGGCCCTTTTCGGCGGCCTTGCCGGTCACGTCCTTCGCGGTTAGGTCAACCAGCATAAGGTGGTTGTCGGTGCCGCCCGAAACGATGCCCAGCCCTGCGTCCTTGATGCTTTCAGCCAGCGCCTTGGCATTGGCGACGATTTGGTGGGCATAGGCCTTGAATTCAGGGCGCAGTGCTTCACCAAAGGCAACGGCCTTGCCGGCGATGACGTGGACCAGCGGACCACCCTGGAGGCCGGGGAACACGGCAGTGTTGAACTTCTTGGCCAGATCCTCGTCATTGGTGAGGATCACGCCGGAACGCGGGCCGCGCAGGCTCTTGTGCGTCGTGGTGGTGACGACGTGAGCGTGCGGGAAGGGCGAAGGATGCGCGCCACCGGCAACGAGGCCCGAGATGTGCGACATGTCGACCAGCAGCCATGCGCCGATTTCGTCGGCGATGGCGCGGAAGGCAGCCCAGTCCCAAGTGCGCGAATAGGCGGTGCCACCGGCGATGATCAGCTTGGGCTTGTGCTCGCGGGCGAGGCGGGCAACCTCGTCCATGTCGATCATGTGATCGTCAGGGCGTACGCCGTAGGGGATCACATTGAACCACTTGCCGCTCATGTTGACTGGCGAGCCGTGGGTGAGGTGACCGCCCGAATTCAGGTCGAGGCCCATGAAGCTGTCGCCCGGCTGCAGCAGGGCGAGAAACACGGCCTGATTCATCTGGCTGCCCGAGTTGGGCTGGACGTTGGCGAAGTTGCAGCCGAACAGTTGCTTGGCACGCTCGATCGCCAGATTCTCGACGATGTCGGCGTACTCGCAGCCACCATAGTAGCGCTTGCCCGGATAGCCTTCGGCGTACTTGTTGGTGAAGACCGAACCCGTGGCTTCGAGCACGGCGCGGCTGGTGATGTTTTCAGATGCGATCAGCTCGATCTTGGTCTGCTGGCGGTGCAGTTCGCCCTTGATCGCGGCGAACACTTCGGCATCGGCCGTTTCCAGATGCTCGGTGAAGAAGCCGGCTTTGCGGATTTCCGGCGCTGCTGTGGCGGTGGTCATCTCTGGGGCTCCTTCAGATTGCGGGGTTGGAAAGCTTTTCGACGCGGCCGGCATGGCGGCCACCGCCGAATTCGGTGGAGAGAAATGCGTCGAGGCAGGCCTTGGCCATGTCCTCGCCAGTCAGGCGTGCGCCCATCGCGATGACGTTCGCGTCATTGTGTTCGCGTGCGAGCGCAGCAGAAAGCGGTTCGGAAACCAATGCGCAGCGGCAAGCCGGTTCGCGGTTTACCGCGATCGAGATGCCGATGCCTGATCCGCAAAGGGCAACGCCACGCTCGGCAATGCCCTCGGCGACTATCGAGGCCAGCTTGTAGCCATAGTCAGGATAATCGACGCGATCGGCCGTCTCGGGACCCAGGTCGGCAACTTCATGGCCGAGGCCGATGAGGTACTCACGCAGGGCGGCCTTCAGGTCGACAGCGGCATGATCGGAAGCGATGGCGATACGCATGGGGATCGTTACTCGACGACGGTATTCGGGGATTCGTTGGCGCGCCTTTAGGCTCTTGCAGCGCAACAAGCCACCGCAAATCGCTGCGGGAAATCTGCCCGATGGGGCTCATCCTAACAGCTGGGAGCGTCATCGCGGTTGCGACCGGATCGTGCGATGCGTAAAGGCCCGACAATCAGGATCGGACGGGACGAACGGAAATGCCGCAGGAACACGTGCTCATCGCCGGGGGCGGCATTGGCGGGCTTACGCTTGCACTGACCCTGCACCAGATCGGTGTCTCCTGCACGGTTTTCGAATCCGTTCGTGAGTTGAAGCCGCTTGGCGTCGGCATAAACCTCCAGCCCAACGCCGTTCGGGAACTCGAGGACCTCGGCATTGGTGAGGCCGAGATGGATGCGGTTGGCATCCCGGCGCGGGAGTGGGCTCTGGTCGGTCTCAATGGGCGAGAGATATATTCCGAGCCGCGTGGGAAGCTGGCGGGATACAACTGGCACCAGTATGCAGTGCATCGGGGCGAATTTCATATGCTGCTCTACCGCAAGGTGATCGAGCGCATTGGCCCACAGGCGGTAAGACTGGGCAGCAAGGTCACCGGCTATCGCAAGGAAGCGGATGGATCGGTTACCGCGCTGGTCGAGGACCGTTCGGGCAAGGTCGAGGAGGTGGCGGGAACGCTGCTTTTCGGCGCCGATGGCATACATTCGGCGATCCGTGCGCAGATGCACCCCGATCAGCCGCCGATCCATTGGGGTGGGACGATCATGTGGCGCGGGACCGCCAAGGGCGTGCCGATCCGTTCGGGTTCCTCCTTTGTCGGCCTTGGCACGAGCCGGCATCGCGTGGTGATCTACCCGATCTCGCACCCGGATGCTGACGGCTTGTCCGATATCAACTGGATCGCCGAGCAGACTTACGACACCAGTCATGACTGGACCAAGTCGGGGTGGTTCAGGCCTGTCGAGATGGCGGAGTTCGCGCACGAGTTCGACGGGTTCGTCTACGACTGGCTTGATCTGCCGGCGTTGCTGGCAAAGTCTGACATGGCTTACGAGAACCCGATGATCGATCGCGATCCCTTGCCGACCTGGGTCGATGGACCCGTTGCGCTGATCGGGGACGCGGCGCATCCGATGTATCCCACGGGGTCCAACGGCGCGTCTCAGGCAATTGTCGATGCTCGCCAGATCGGGCGCATCATGGTGGAGCGGGGCGTTACGCCCGATGCGCTTGCCCAGTTTGACGGCGAGTTCTGTGAACCGATCGGGCAGGTGGCGATGCGCAACCGCGGGGCTGGGCCCTTTGGTTTGCTGAATATGGTGGACGAACGCTGCGGCGGACAGTTCGAAGATATCGACGATGTCATTCCGGCGGCGGAGCGCAGCGCGTTCATGCTGGCCTATCAGCAGGCTGCAGGCTTTGCCAAGGACCGCCTGAACGGTGCGCCAAGGACGATCCCTGAAGGTGCCCGAGTTGCCCGGGTGCCCGCGTGAGCATTGCGCTGACCCATGTGACCGATCTGGTTGTCGAACTGACCAAGCCCCATGAGATGGGCGAATGTCCAATGGGTGCCCGGCGGATCATCCCGATTGTAGGGGGTAACGCGGAGGGTCCGCTGCTCCGCGGTCGCATTTTGCCGATCGGGGCCGACTGGCAGACCGTCTCGCGCGAAGGGATTGCAGAACTGGACGCGCGTTATGCGGTCGAGACCGAAGACGGCGCAGTGATCGAAGTCATCAGCCAGGGCATTCGGCATGCAACGGCAGAGGTGCATGCGCGCATCGCCGGGGGCGAGGAAGTCAACCCGGCCGAGTATTACATGCGCACAGCAATCCGGCTCGAGACCGGTCATGCCGGATACGATTGGGTGAATCGAGCCCTGTTCATCGCAAAGGGCGGGAAGGTCGGCAATACTGTGCGCCTTGCGGTCTACAGGATTGACTAGGCGGCGTGGACAAATTCCACAGCGCCACGGTTGCCCTGTAAAAGGCCTTGGCGAGGCGCGAGGGCGCAGGAAGAGTGGGTCTCTTTCAAGGCCGAGCAACGCTGCCAAGGCCTTTTACAGGGCAACCCCCGCGGGGCTGGACCAAAAACCGCCATTTCAGCGTCGGCTCGTCGCACAATATTCCCGATATTGCGCTTCCTCGCCTCCTTGAACTGGGCGGTTTTTGCCTCCAGCCGTGGCGCTGTGGAATTTGTCCACGCCGCCTAGCAGCATTGACTACCGGTCCGGATGTCAATCCAGCAAGGCGCTGTGTCGGCCGGAGAGGAAGATCGCGTTTTTCCGGGTGAGATCGCCCGGCACGAGGCGTTTCCCGTTCCAGCCATAAGGCGCCAGGCCCAGCTTGCCGAGGACTGCGACAGCAGACGCCTCGGGCCGCTCGATGATGATCGCAGGCTGATGCGTGGCGATCGTCTTGAGGCCACCGCCGATGACTTGCGATTCGAAGCCCTGAACGTCGATCTTGATGAGATCAGGGGCCAGTTCCAGCACGTCGAGCGTCTCGATCCTTACCTTGTGGCTGTCGACCACAAGCCGATCTGGTGTGAACCGCGCCATCCGCCGCTCATCAAGCCAATGAAGCGCAGCTTCGCGGTCTAGCGAGGCAATGCCGTCATAGATGAAGTTGCGATAGCGCGGCACGTGGATGTGCTGTTCGCCGCTCGCCGGACCGAGCGCCATTTCCCGCACATCCACGCCGCTGTCCCGGGAAAACTGCTGGCGAAGTTGCTGCGCCAGCGTGGGGATCGGTTCGATGGTGATGATCTTTCGAGGCCGTGCATAGCGCTGCAAGGCGACGACGCTCTGCCCCCAATTGCCGCCTACGTCGATCGCGAGGCCCAACGGGGCGAGCTTGCGCAGCAGACGAATCTCGGGGTCAACAAACAGGCCAAGGTGGCGCGTGGCCAGGTTATAGGCCGAGAACTTTGCGCGACGCATCGCGGGAAAATGCGTTTGCAGATCCCGCAACTGCCGCCGCAGCTCGCGCATTGGCCAACTTTCGGGACGATACCCCCATTCCAGAACCGGTCCGGGGGCAGCGCCTACCATCAGCGGATCGCTTACTGGTCGAGGAACGAGCGCATCTTGCGCGAGCGCGACGGGTGCTTGAGCTTGCGCAGCGCCTTGGCCTCGATCTGGCGGATACGTTCGCGGGTGACCGAGAACTGCTGGCCCACTTCTTCCAGCGTGTGATCGGTGTTCATGCCGATGCCGAAGCGCATGCGCAGCACGCGCTCTTCACGCGGGGTGAGGCTGGCGAGGACGCGGGTGACCGTTTCCTTGAGGTTCGCCTGGATCGCCGCATCGACCGGAATGATAGCGTTCTTGTCCTCGATGAAATCGCCGAGGTGCGAATCTTCCTCGTCACCGATCGGCGTTTCGAGGGAGATCGGCTCCTTGGCGATCTTCATCACCTTGCGGACCTTTTCGAGCGGCATCGACAGACGCTCGGCCATTTCTTCCGGCGTCGGTTCGCGGCCCTGCTCGTGCAGGAACTGGCGGCTGGTGCGGACCAGCTTGTTGATCGTCTCGATCATGTGGACCGGGATGCGGATCGTGCGCGCCTGGTCGGCGATCGAACGCGTGATCGCCTGCCTGATCCACCAGGTGGCGTAGGTCGAGAACTTGTAGCCGCGGCGGTATTCGAACTTGTCGACCGCCTTCATCAGGCCGATGTTGCCTTCCTGAATGAGGTCGAGGAACTGCAGGCCGCGGTTCGTGTACTTCTTGGCGATCGAGATCACGAGGCGCAGGTTGGCCTCGACCATTTCCTTCTTGGCAATGCGCGCTTCGCGCTCGCCCTTCTGGACCATGTTCACGATGCGGCGGAATTCGCCCAGCGACATGCCGGTGGCGGCTGCGATATCGGCGATCTCGGCACGAATGCGTTCGACCGGAGTAGCTTCGTTTGCGGCAAACGCAGCCCACTTCTTGTCGCGACCAGCCAAGGCCTGCAGCCAGCCGTCGTCAAGCTCATGCCCGACATACATGTCGAGGAAGTCCTTGCGCGAGACCTTGTGGCGCTCGGCAAGGCGCAGCATCTGGCCGCCCAGCGTCGTCAGACGACGGTTGAAGGCGTAGAGATTGTCGACGAGGTATTCGATCTTCGAGGCGTGGAACTGCACCGATTCGACCTGCGCGGTCAGGTCTTCGCGCAGCTTCTGGTACTGCGCTTCCTTGGCGGCGGGGAAATCGTTGCCCATGCCGAGCGCGTCGAGACGCTCTGCCTGGACCTTTTCGAAGGCACGGAACAGCGAGGTGATTTCGGCAAAGCGTTCAAGCGCGGCCGGCTTCAGCTGTGCTTCCATCTGGGCGAGGCTGAGAGTGTTGTCTTCTTCCTCTTCCTCAGCCGGACGGGCACGGCGCTCGCGCAGTTCGTCGTCCTCGTCGTCGGAGGCTTCTTCCTCCTCGACGTCCTCTTCTTCCTTGAAGGTCGGACCGGCGGTAGCTTCGCTGATCTCGGGCTCGGCCTCTTCACCGTCCTCGGAGAGGTTTTCGGGCTGAGGCTCCTTCGAAAGCATCGCGTCGAGATCGAGGATCTCGCGCAGCTGCATTTCTCCGGCGTTGAGCGCGTCGGACCATTGGATGATGGCGTGGAAAGTGATCGGGCTTTCGCACAGGCCCATGATCATGGTGTCACGCCCTGCTTCGATGCGCTTGGCGATGGCGATTTCGCCTTCGCGGCTGAGCAGTTCGACGGCGCCCATTTCGCGCAGGTACATGCGCACAGGGTCGTCGGTCCGCTCGACCGTTTCCTTGCGCTTGATGACGTCGGGGCGATCTTCGACGGTCTCGGCTTCGTCGAGCTCGTCGTCCTGCGCCTTCTCTTCCGGATCGACGGCGTCCTCGTCGCTCTCGACGATGTTGACGCCCATCTCGGAGATCGCCGCCATGATGTCCTCGATCTGCTCGGAAGACATCTGGTCCTGGGGGAGGGCCTCGTTCAGCTCGTCATACGTGATGATCCCGCGGCGCTTGGCGCGCGCGATCAGCTTCTTGATCGATGCATCGTTGAGGTCGATCAGCGGAGCGTCGCCGCTATCGGTCTTGTCGTTCGAAGCCATTTAACCCAGGTACCACCATCTGAGAGCCGGGCCTTGGCAGACCCGGTTGCGCCTATTGCTATAATTATAACGCAGCACGAGCACGGCCCATTTGCCCCAAACGGGCACGCAACGCCATACTCCGCGCGATCAATCTTTGCTGTTCAGCGAAGTTTTCTTCCGAAAGTTCGGTTTCGACGCGCTTGTTTGCCTCTGCAAGCGCCTCTTCAACCGCCGGCCACTCGACCAGAATGGCAATTGCCTCGGCCAGTTCGTCTCCCGCCGAATCACCACCACTGACCAAAAAGCCGAATCGCATTCCGGCATAGTCCTGCGCTGACGGGGGCCGAAGCCCTCGTTCCAGCAATATGGTGCGCAGGGTCTTGCTTTCAAGCGGTTGCCCCGCATCGGACAAGACGAGCAGGGCATCAATAAGGGCGCAAGTATCTGGATTGTCTGGCTGAAGCCGCGCGAGCGCGTCCGCGTGGCGCGAAATGTGCTGGGGGTGGCAGATCAGGCCGTCCAGTACCGCAGCGAGCAGGCTGCTGCTGGGGCCGGTTCCGATCCGCAGCATCCGCGCCTTGTCCTGTTCCGCAAGGGGGGCGGGCGCAGGCTTCCACGGCTGGCCCTTGCCGCGTGGGCCGGTGCCTTGCCGCGACTGGAACGGCGCTCGCTCTTTCCGGGCAAATGCCAGTTCGCCAAATCGTTCGGTCAGCTCGCGGCGGTAGAGCGACTTGATGTCGGGGTGCTGGATCGTCTCGCAATGCGCGAGCAGCCGTGCCTTGAGGCCTGCCTTGTCTTCGGGAGTGGTGAGGGGCGCAGAGTTGCGTTCGGCTTCCCACAGGGCATCGACCAGACTGCGCGCTTCGGCGAGAAGCTGTTCCATCGCTGCGGGGCCTTGCTTCTTGACGACATCGTCCGGGTCCATGCCGGCTGGCAGGGTGACAATGCGCAAGGAATGGCCGGGGCGCAGCAGGGGCAGGGCGCGGGTGATGGCGCGCATAGCCGCACGCTGCCCGGCGCTGTCCCCGTCGAAACACAGAGTGGGCGTTTCGACGAGGCGCCACAGACGCTCGATCTGATGCTCGGTAAGCGCGGTGCCGAGCGGGGCGACGGCCTCGCCGATGCCTGCCGCTGCCAGGGCGACGACGTCCATGTAGCCTTCGACCACCACGACGCGCCCGTTCTGGCGTGAGGCAGGGCCGGCACGGTGCAGGTTGTAGACGGTGCGGCCCTTGTCGAAGAGCGGGGTATCCGGCGAGTTAAGATACTTCGGCGCGTCAGTCTTTTCGGCTGTCAGGATGCGGCCGCCAAAGGCGATCACGCGTCCGCGCGGATCGAGAATTGGCAGCATGAGGCGTCCGCGAAAGCGATCGTAGGGTTCCTTACCCTCGACCACGATACGCAGGCCGGCTTCGATCAACATTTCGTCCGGAAACGCCGAGAGCGCTTCCTTGAGCGCTGTGCGGCTGTCTGGTGCAAACCCAAAGCCGAAATCGCGCACTATCTGCGCAGGAAACCCGCGCGAGGCGAGATAGCGCCGGGCCTCGCTGCCGCGATCCTCCGCAAGGCAGCGCACGAAGAAGTCTTGCGCCGCCTGCATCACGTCGTGCAGCGACTTCTGCTGCTCGGCTTTCTTGGCGGCGCGCGGATCGGGGGCAGGGACTTCCATGCCCGCCTGCAGCGCCAGCTCCTTCACCGCATCCATGAACGGCAGGCCCTGATGGTCGGTCATCCAGCGGATCACGTCGCCATGCGCGCCACAGCCGAAGCAGTGGTAGAAGCCCTTATCGTCGTTGATCGTGAAGCTGGGCGTCTTCTCGTTGTGGAACGGGCAGCACGCCTTGAACTCTCGCCCCGCCTTGGTCACGCGAACGCTCCGCCCGATCACGCCCGAAAGCGAGATGCGGGAGCGGAGTTCGTCCAGCCATTGCGGGGTGAGGCTCATGGCTGGGTCAGGCCGAAAGCGCTGCCTTCACCAGCCCGCTCGCCTTGCCCATATCGAGCTGGGTGCCGTGCTTGGCCTTCAGTGCGGCCACGACCTTGCCCATATCCTTCATGCCGGCAGCGCCCGTCTCGACGATGATTGCGGCGATCGCAGCCTTGGTGTCGTCCTCGCTCATCTGCTGCGGCAGGAATTCCTCGATCACCGCAAGCTCTGCCTTTTCGACATCTGCAAGTTCCTGGCGGCCGCCCTGTTCGTAGAGCGTGATCGATTCGCGGCGCTGCTTGGCCATTTTCTGCAGCACGTCCGTCACCAACACGTCATCTTCAGGCATTGCCGAGGCCGTGCGCAGTTCGATGTCCTTGTCCTTCAGCTTGGCAAGGATCAGGCGGACGGCGGCGAGGCGGGGCTTGTCGCCCGCTTTCATGGCCGAAACCTGCGCGGCCTTGATGGAATCGCGGATCATGTAATCGTATTTCCCGTGGAGTTCTCCGCCGTCATGGCGGGAAACCTCCTATCTAGGCCAAACTTTCGGGAATCGCTAGGTTGACGCTGCGTCGAGTCGGGTCTAGCAGCCGCCCCTTAGCAACATCGCCAGAACCCCTGCCAACGGAGCGCCCCATATCATGGCCGACCCCGCACTTTCGCACGCGCCTCAACCTGATGGCGCGACGGGAGTCCTCGTACTTGCCGATGGGTCTGTTGCCTGGGGACGTGGTTTCGGCGCTGCCGGCGCAGCCGTCGGCGAGGTGTGCTTCAACACCGCGATGACCGGCTATCAGGAAGTGATGACGGACCCGTCCTATGCCGCGCAGATCGTCACCTTCACGTTCCCGCATATCGGCAATGTCGGCACCAACCCGGAAGACATGGAAAGCCATGACACGCCGGGAGCCGTCGGTTGCGTTGTGCGCGAGGATGTGACCGCGCCCGCCAACTTCCGCAGCGCCGGCACCTTCCAGCAGTGGATGGAAAAGCAGGGCAAGATCGGCATCTCGGGCCTCGATACCCGCGCGCTGACCCGCCGCATCCGCATGAGCGGGGCGCCCAACGCGGTGATCGCGCACGATCCCAAGGGCGAGTTCGACATTCCCGCTCTGGTCGAGCGCGCGCGCAACTGGCCCGGCCTCGAAGGCATGGACCTCGCCCGCGTCGTCACGCGTGACGGTCAGGAGACCTGGGAAGGCTCGATCTGGCATCTGGGCAAGGGTTTCGGCCGCTCACTGCATGACAAGCGCCCGCACGTCGTCGCCATGGACTTCGGCGCGAAGGACAACATCTTCCGCAACCTCGTGGCCGCAGGCGCTGCGGTGACGGTGGTTCCGGCCGAGACCTCGGTGGAGACGATCCTCACCCTCAAGCCCGATGGCGTGTTCCTGTCGAACGGTCCGGGCGATCCGGCGGCGACCGGCGCCTATGCCGTGCCGGTGATCCAGAAGCTGCTCGAAATGGACATGCCGGTCTTCGGCATCTGCCTCGGCCACCAGATGCTGGCGCTGGCCGCCGGCGCCCGCACCACCAAGATGCACCAAGGGCATCGCGGCGCGAACCACCCGGTCAAGCGTATGGAAGACGGTGTGGTCGAGATCACCTCGATGAACCACGGCTTTGCGGTCGACAACGCACCGGGCGCGCTGGGCGACAACGTGATCGAAACGCACGTCTCGCTGTTCGACGGCTCGAACTGCGGCATCGCGGTCAAGGGCAAGCGCGCGTTTGGGGTGCAGTATCACCCTGAAGCATCGCCGGGACCACAGGACAGCTTCTACCTGTTCGAGAAGTTCGTGGGGATGTTGGGGTGAAGGTCCGTTTCATCCTTGGAGCACTGGTACTTGCGGCAACTGTCCCGACTGTGGGAGTTGCGAAGCCGGGCGTTCCGGTTCGCTTGGCTGCTGGCGAGGCATCGCGCCTCTTAGGATATGCCGTCTTTGGCGATGCTGATGACGTTGCAGCCCTCGAAAAAGATCTCGCTCCACTTGCCTCTGTCGGGGTGAAGACAGCTCGACCGAAGACTTCGGATGGGCGAACTGAACTTTTGATCCTTTTTACTGAGGGTGTTGGGCCGATTTCCGCTGAGCTAGTCCGACAGAAAGTCTCTGACGGAAAGCTTGGGAAATTCGAGCTCGAAAGCATCCTCGCTCCTGAATCGGCGGTAAAGTAATGCCCAAACGCACTGACATCTCCTCGATCCTGATCATCGGCGCCGGGCCGATCATCATCGGCCAGGCTTGCGAGTTCGATTATTCGGGCACGCAGGCGGTGAAGGCGCTCAAGGAAGAGGGCTATCGCATCATCTTGGTCAACTCGAACCCCGCGACGATCATGACCGATCCGGACATGGCGCACGCGACCTATGTCGAGCCGATCACGCCCGAAGTCGTCGCCAAGATCATCGAGAAGGAGCGCCCCGATGCGCTGCTCCCCACAATGGGCGGGCAGACTGCGCTCAACACTGCGCTGGCGCTGTTCAACGACGGCACGCTGGAGAAGTTTGGCGTGCAGATGATCGGCGCCAATGCCGATGCGATCGACAAGGCCGAAGACCGCCAGCGCTTTCGCGAGGCGATGGACAAGATCGGCCTCGAATCCGCGCGCTCGGGCGTGGCGCACACCATCGACGAGGCGCTTGCGATCCTCGAGCGCACCGGCCTGCCTTCGATCATCCGCCCCAGCTTCACCATGGGCGGCACCGGCGGCGGCATTGCCTACAACAAGGAAGAGTTCGTCAAGATCGTGAAGGGCGGCCTCGAAGCTTCCCCCACGACCGAAGTCCTGATCGAGGAATCGCTCCTCGGCTGGAAGGAATACGAGATGGAGGTTGTCCGCGATAAAAAGGACAACTGCATCATCATCTGCTCGATCGAGAACGTCGATCCGATGGGCGTCCACACCGGCGATTCCATCACCGTCGCCCCGGCGCTGACACTGACCGACAAGGAATACCAGATCATGCGCAATGCATCGATCGCGGTGCTCCGCGAGATCGGCGTGGAAACCGGCGGTTCAAACGTGCAGTTTGCGGTGAACCCCAAGGACGGCCGCCTGATCGTCATCGAGATGAACCCGCGCGTGTCGCGTTCCTCCGCTCTGGCATCGAAGGCGACCGGCTTCCCGATCGCCAAGGTCGCGGCCAAGCTCGCCGTGGGCTACACGCTCGACGAGATCATGAACGACATCACCGGGGCCACCCCGGCGGCGTTCGAGCCGACCATCGACTACGTCGTCACCAAGATTCCGCGCTTCGCCTTCGAGAAGTTCAAGGGCGCAGAGCCGCTGCTTGGCACCGCGATGAAGTCGGTCGGCGAAGTCATGGCGATTGGCCGCAATATCAAGGAATCGATGCAGAAGGCCCTGCGCGGGCTGGAAACCGGCCTCGATGGCTTCAACCGCGTCGTCGGGCTTGAAGGTGCGAGCCGTGACGAGATCACCGCCGCGCTCGCCCGCGCCACGCCCGATCGCCTGCTGGTGATCGCACAGGCCTTCCGCGAGGGCCTCTCGGTCGACGAAGTCCACGCCGTCACCAAGTACGAGCCGTGGTTCCTGCGCCATATCCACGAGATCGTCGAGGCCGAGGACGCCGTGCAGCGCGATGGCCTGCCCAACGATGCGGCTGGCCTGCGCCGCCTGAAGGCGATGGGCTTCTCCGACAAGCGCCTCGCCACTCTGGCCGTGCGCGGCATCGGCGTTGCGGGCGGTCTGGGCGAGACCCAGGCCAAGCGCTCGGGCCTGCTGCATGACGCCCTGCGCGCCATGGCCGGTGCCACCAGCGAAGCCGAAGTGCGCGCGCTGCGCCACAAGCTCGGCGTGCGTCCCGTTTTCAAGCGTATCGACAGCTGCGCCGCAGAGTTCGAGGCGGTCACGCCCTACATGTACTCGACCTACGAAGGTGCGTTGTTCGGTGAGCCGGAGAACGAGGCCGCGCCGACTGATGCCCGCAAGATCGTCATCCTCGGCGGCGGTCCGAACCGCATCGGGCAGGGCATCGAGTTCGACTACTGCTGCTGCCACGCCTGTTTCGCGCTGGGCGATGCCGGGTTCGAGACCATCATGGTCAACTGCAACCCGGAAACTGTCTCGACCGACTACGACACCTCGGATCGTCTCTACTTCGAACCGCTGACGGCCGAAGACGTGCTGGAGATCCTCGCGGTAGAGCAGTCGAAGGGTGAACTCGTCGGCGTGATCGTGCAGTTCGGCGGGCAGACCCCGCTGAAGCTGGCGCAGGCGCTGCAGGATGCGGGCATCCCGATCCTCGGTACGTCGCCGGATTCGATCGACCTTGCCGAAGACCGTGAGCGTTTTGCCGCACTGGTCGCCAAGCTTGGCCTCAAGCAGCCGCAGAACGGAATCGCCCGCAGCCGTGATGAGGCCGTCGCCGTGGCCAGCCGCATCGGCTATCCGGTGCTGATCCGCCCGAGCTACGTGCTTGGCGGGCGTGCCATGGAAATCGTCGACAGCCAGGCGCAGCTTGACGACTACATCGCCACCGCGGTGCAGGTCTCGGGCGACAGCCCGGTGCTGATTGACCAGTACCTGCGCGATGCCATCGAGTGCGACGTCGATGCCTTGGCCGATGGTGACGATGTCACCGTAGCGGGCGTGATGCAGCACATCGAGGAAGCCGGGATCCACTCGGGCGACAGCGCCTGCACCCTGCCGCCGTACAGCCTGCCTGCCGAGATCATCGCAGAGATGGAGCGCCAGGCAGTCCTGCTTGCCCGCGGTCTCAGCGTGCGCGGACTGATGAACATACAGTTCGCGATCAAGGACGGTGAGGTCTACCTGATCGAGGTCAACCCACGCGCCAGCCGAACCGTGCCGTTCGTTGCCAAGGCGGTGGGCACGCCGATCGCCAAGCTTGCCGCGCGGGTGATGGCTGGTGAGAAGCTTGCCAACTTGCCCGCAATCAAGCGCGAGATCGATTACATGGCGGTCAAGGAAGCCGTGTTCCCGTTCGCACGCTTCCCCGGCATCGATCCGGTGCTTTCGCCGGAAATGAAGTCGACCGGCGAGGTCATGGGCGTCGACAAGACCTTCGCGGTCGCCTTCGCCAAGTCGCAGCTTGGTGCTGGCACCAAGCTGCCGCAGGGTGGGACAATCTTCGTCTCGGTCAAGGACAGCGATAAGCCTGTGATTCTGCCTGCCGTGCGCAAGGCTATCAGCCTCGGGTTCAAAATCGTCGCGACCGGTGGCACGGCGCGCTATCTGCAGGATGCCGGTGTGATCGTCGAACGCGTGAACAAGGTGGCCGAGGGCCGTCCGCACATCGTTGACCGGATCATCGATGGCGACATCGCGCTGATCTTCAACACCACCGAAGGCTGGCAGAGCCACAAGGACTCGCAGTCGATCCGTGCTTCGGCGCTCAATTCGCGTGTTCCGTACTTCACTACGGCGGCGGCTTCTGTCGCGGCGGTGGAGGCGATCGAGGCGCTCCGCTCTGCCGAACTTGAAGTGCGTTCGTTGCAGGACTATTATGCTTGAACCTTATTAGTCCCCGGCATTGTCATGAGACTGGTCCGGCTCGGCGCATTCGGCGCCGGTCGGCGGGGGCAGGTTTTCCCTCGGGTGCCGTAACGGCAACCGGGGTGTGACAGGAAAGTGAGTTTGCGAATGGCGAGTGTGGAAAAGCTGCCGATGCTTGCGGAAGGCTACGAAAAGCTGACTGCCGAGCTGAAAGCGCTGCGCGAGGAGCGGCCCAAGATCGTCGACGCGATCGAGGAAGCGCGCGCCCATGGCGACCTTTCGGAAAACGCGGAATATCATGCGGCCAAGGAGCGTCAGGGCCAGGTCGAAGCGACGATCGCCGATCTCGAGGATCGCGTCAGTCGCGCGCAAATCATCGACCCGACGACCCTTTCGGGCGACAAGATCATCTTCGGCGCCACGGTCACGCTGCTCGACGACGACGAGAAGCCGGTGAAGTACCAGATCGTCGGCCCTTATGAGGCGGACGCGAAGAAGGGCATGATCAGCTATAACTCGCCGCTGGGCAAGGCTCTGATCGGTCGCAAGGTTGATGAGGAAATCGAGGTGACCGTGCCCTCGGGCGACAAGTTCTATCTCGTCCAGAAGATCGAATTCATCTGAGGGATTGATTGCGAAAAACGAAAAAAGGCCCCGGAGCGATCCGGGGCCTTTTTTGTTAGCTTGCTCAGTCCTTCGGCAGCGCCGGTTCGAGCAGGCGATGAAGATGCACGATCACGTAGCGCATCTCGGCATCGTCCACCGTCTTCTGGGCAGCCCCGCGCCAGGCTTCTTCAGCGCTGGCATAGTCTGGGAACACACCGACAACGTCGACAGCCTTGAGGTCTTGGAATTCGAGGCCTTGGGGTCTTTGACCCGCCCGCCCATCACGAGGTGCAGCTTTTGCATTGGCGACTTTCCTTTGGGGAGGATTCATGTGCGCCACTGACAAAAAGACGAGCCGCGCGCAAGTCATGCGAACGGCTCGCCCGAGCCCTTTTTAAGGCTTGATGCGCGAAGTGAGCTCGTTCACCTTGCGCAAGGCCGCTTCGCTGGCCTCGATGGCGGCAGAGCGAACGATCTCGGACAGGTCGACAGCCTTGCGGCGGGCCTCGTCACTGCCGTCGGCAATTCTCTCGCCAACCGTGCCACCGAGTTCCTCGACCTTGTGCAGCCCGTCACGACCAGCTTCCCGCGCGCGGGTCGCATAGTCTATGGCCAGCTTGCCGGCGACTGCCGCCAGCCCTGAGGCACTCTTGCGCAGCGAACTGGTCGCATCCTCGGCCGCACCTTTGGTCTTGTTTCTGCTCCGGCCCACAGAGGGCAGCGCCTTGGCAACGAGCGCGCCAAGAAGAATGCCCGCCGCGACGGAAGCCACCGGGTGTTCTTCAATTAGCCCCTTGACGGTCTGGACCGATTTGGAACTGGCAGTGCGTTCCGCCAGACGGGACTTGGCCGCGTCAACCTTTTCACGCAGGGTCTCTGCGCCGTTCACTTGCAGTTCTTCGCTCATCTCAATCTCCGGATCGGACTTTGTCGATCACGCGCTCGGCCAGTTGCTGGAGTGGCTCGCGGAAGAACCATCCAAAGAGTGCAGCGACGGTTACGCCGATGACCACCTTGTTCTCGTCGGCAACTGCACGAGCGCTGTCGAGCATTTCAACGGCTTCCTCCACCGCGCGTTCCTTCACGCGCCCTGGAGAAAGCTCCAGCTTGGCAATTTCCAAGTCGCCCTTGACCACAATCAACGCTTCATCACGAAGCGCCCTTGCGGCAGTCAGCTCGAGAGGAGCAGTCATTGCTTCCCTCCCGCGCTGAGCGCCGCCTTGGCAGCGCGGATGCGCTTGCTCGCTCGCGCCAGACACACGATGGCCAAAAGCGCCAGCGCCCCGCCGACGATGGCGAGTGCTCCCCACACGCCGACGTAGTGGGCAAGGGCAAGCAGCAGCCCGACGACGATTGCCAGCAGCGTGAAGAAGCCGAATGCCAATCCGAGAAGCAGAAAGACGATGATCGCCTTTGCTTCGGCCAAGCCATATGTAGCCTGGGCTTTCCTGTAAGCGATTTCGGCTTCGAGGAGAGTTTGCCCGTCTTCAATCAGGGCCTTGATGGCCGCGCCGATCCCCGCCTCAGACGGTGAGGGATCGGGCGTCCAGGTGGAGTTATGCTCGCTCATCGGGCCATTACCGCCGCGTTCTGCGCGGTCAGTCGTCCGATCCGCCCGACAACAAGCGCGCGATCGCAAAGCCGGCCACTGCGGCAACGCCGATCGCGACACCCGGGCTCTTGCGCACGAATTCCTTCACATCGTCGCCCAGCTCACCAAGGTCCTTGGCCTCAAGCTTTGCCGCGGTCTCCTGGATCGAACGCGCTGCGCTGCGGGCATAGTCGCCGTACTGCACGCCCAGCTTTTCATCGATGGTTGTCGCAGTGTCCGAAATGGTCTTGCCGAGCACTCCGAGTGCGTCGCTCGCGCGGGCCTTGCCTTCAACGGCAAGAGCAGCGCCTTTTTCCTTTGCCTGTCCGGCGTAAACCTTGGCTTCATCGACCCAGTCAGCGGTCGTACCGCTTACCTTGGCCTTGTAGGCAGCGCCCTTTTCCATTGCTTCACCCTTGAGCGCTTCAGCACCGGCCTTCGCTTCCTCAATCGCCTTGGTAAAGCGACCCTTCGCAGAATCTGAGGTGCTCTCGCTGGTTTCAGTTACTGTGGCGACGACATCGTCTGCCGCCTTCGAAGCGCGCTTCTTGGGGGCGTCGGCGGGGGTCATCGTTGTGTCGGCCATGTTTGTTTCCCTTCGGCAATTCGCGCGGGTTCTGGACCCTCGATATGGGCGGTCTTGCGCATCTTGCTAGACCCTCGTGGTTGAAAGCAAGAGCCTTGGCGCACAAGACCAGCCCGGATAGGTATGTTGCACTGCAAACGCGGCTTGCTTGCCACGGTTCCAGCCGATAGGAGCCGCGCCAACCTTGGCGCTCAATTCTCGCCGAACTGCAGGGAGCAGATTATGACCGCGATCATCGACATCCATGCGCGTGAAATTCTCGACAGCCGTGGCAATCCCACCGTTGAAGTAGACGTTCTGCTGGAAGACGGCAGCTTCGGTCGCGCCGCAGTTCCCTCGGGCGCTTCGACCGGCGCGCACGAAGCGGTCGAACTGCGTGACGGCGACAAGGCCCGCTACCTTGGCAAGGGCGTCACCAAGGCGGTCACCGCGGTCAACTCCGACATTGCGGAATGCATCCTCGGCATGGATGCCGAAGACCAGCGCGATATCGATCTCGCCATGATCGAGCTGGACGGTACCGAAAACAAGGGCCGCCTCGGCGCCAATGCGATCCTCGGCACCAGCCTTGCCGTTGCCAAGGCAGCTGCCGACGCACGTGGCCTGCCGCTGTACAGCTATGTCGGCGGTGTTGCTGCTCACGTGCTCCCGGTGCCCATGATGAATATCATCAACGGCGGCGAACACGCCGACAATCCGATCGACTTCCAGGAATTCATGATCATGCCGGTCGGCGCACCGTCGCTGGCCGAGGCCGTGCGCTGGGGAGCGGAAGTGTTCCACACCCTCAAGAAGGGTCTTCATGAAAAGGGCCTCGCCACGGCAGTCGGAGACGAGGGCGGGTTCGCTCCGAACCTCGCCAGCACGCGCGATGCGCTCGACTTGGTGATGGCCTCAATAGAGAAGGCAGGTTTCAAGCCTGGCGAAGACATGATGCTCGCACTCGACTGTGCCGCAACGGAATTCTTCAAGAACGGCAAGTACGAAATCAGCGGCGAAGGCCTTTCGCTCTCCCCCGAAGCCATGGCTGACTATCTCGCTGCGCTTTGCGATGCCTATCCGATCATCTCGATCGAAGACGGTATGAGCGAGGACGATTTCGAAGGTTGGGCCGCACTCACCGCCAAGGTCGGCAAGCGGGTCCAACTGGTTGGCGACGATCTGTTCGTGACCAATCCGAAGCGCCTGGAAATGGGCATCGGCAAGGGGCTGGCAAATTCACTGCTGGTGAAGGTCAACCAGATCGGCTCGCTCACCGAGACGCTGGAAGCCGTGTCGATTGCACAGCGTAACGGCTACACCGCTGTGATGTCGCACCGTTCGGGTGAGACCGAAGACGCCACCATCGCGGATCTCGCGGTTGCCACGAACTGCGGCCAGATCAAGACGGGATCGCTCGCCCGCTCGGATCGTCTCGCCAAGTACAACCAGTTGATCCGCATTGAAGAGGAACTGGGCATTTCGGCGCGTTATGCTGGAAAGGCTGCCTTCGGACGTCTTGGTGCCTGATTGCTGAGTTAGCGTGGAGGGAGGGGGAGCCTCAATATGCAGGCTGCGCCTCCCACACCTGAGTTATTGCGCTATTTTCAGTGAGCGCTGCACGATGTCCTCGTCACTCTGCATGTCGCCAGCGACATTCGAGAAATAGGCCACCATCTTTTCGTAACCATCGCTAGAAAGTCTTACGAACACCCGGCGAGCATCAGTCGAGTCGGCTTCACGGACGATCAGGCCTTTGTCTTCCAGCACGGTGAGCCAGCGCAATGCAGTGGTGGCAGGCACGGCAGCGCCGATGCAGGCGCTGGTCACGGGCAGGCGCTTGCGTTCTTTTGCTGCGATGAAAAGATCCAGCATGATGTCCCACGCCGGTTCACCGAACAGCGTCGCGTCTGCAAAGATATCCGACCGCCTGCGCCTGTCGCGATAGGCGCTTCGAGCCACTTCTGCCCACACATGACTGTCCTTCGGGATCGCGATTGGCTCCCGGTCGGACTGGGGATCACCCTCTTTCAATTCCAGTTCATGCGCCATCGCGAGCAATTCGTTGGCGACTGAAATCAGTCGTCTTGCCCGCGACCTCATTTGTTCTCTGCCCATCCCTTAACCCCTGTTGTGCGCCCCCAAAGCGCTTCACGGGACCGGTCCGCCATCGGTCTTGCTAGCGTACTGAAATGGCAGGCGCGCGTGGTGCGGCCATTCGGCGCTCCACTAAGGGTTTGCGCTTATCGGCTTGGGGACGTCCGCAAGAATCAGGACGTTTCAATCACATGCCTCTGGGGACATGCCGATCATTCCTCCGTAGTCGAACCAGAATGGAGCAGGTTGATCGGGCTCATGACGACCGTTTGCGCGCGGGTGAGATCAGATAGCGCCAGACTCCCCAGGCGTTGATGATCAACAGGGCTCCGTTCTGTATGACAAGCGAGCCAGAATTGCCCTTCACGCCTGATATGATCCACGTGATGGCCACGGCCATGAACAGGACGAATCCCCAACCTGTCCAACGCCGCCCAAGGTCAGCGGCCACGAGACTTGCTGCGAGAATCGTGCCCATGGCTGCAAACCATTCGAGAGGGCCATCCACGTCTCTGTCCTTTCTGGTCCTTCTTGTGTCGGTTTGCCAAAGCAGGGAGTGGCAGGCCGTTCCCTCGCATTGATTTAATCGGTCATTTGAATTGCACTTCCAAAGTCATGCGGTCTCTGTCAGCCTTGCTGCGGGAGAACGAGATGGCTGATTTTCCGACGCGCGCGGACGAGGTCGATGCCGCATGGCTTGAGGTGCAACTCGCCCAGGCTGGCGTGCTGGGTGACGCTCGGATCGCGGAAATCGAGTGGCAGGCAATCGGCACAGGCCAGGTGGGTGATACTGCCCGTTTCTCACTGCGATACAAAAACGAAGCATCTGGAGCGCCTGCCACTGTAGCGGCCAAGTTTCCGTCGAGCGATGCCACGAGCCGCCAGACGGCGGCACTGTTCTCGCTCTATTCGCGCGAGGTCATGTTCTATCGAGAAGTCGCATGTCTCACGCAGATGCGGGTGCCGCAGGTTTATGCTGCCATGCTCGACGGCAACGGTTGCGATTTCGTGCTGCTCTTCGAAGACCTCGGTCCTTGCAGCGCTGGAAACCAGCTTGCGGGATGCACTTTGGCGCAAGCGCAAGCGGCCATGCGGCAGGCTGCGGCATTGCATGCGCCGACGCTGGACCATCCTGTGCTGGACGCCGCGTGGTTGCAGCCCGACCCGCAGGCGAGCCAGAAGCTGCGGGACCTTTATCCGAAAGCCCAGGCAATCTTTCGTGAACGCTATGCCGATGCCCTCGCGCCTGATCTTATGGCGGTTTGCGAGGCGTTGAACGAAGATCTCGACCTGTGGTTCGAACGGAAGCATTCGCGCCGGTCCTTCCTTCACGGAGATTTCCGCCTGGACAACATGCTCTTCGGCATAAACGGCGGCCAGCAGCCGATCGCCTTGGTTGATTGGCAGACGGCGGCGGCAGGATGCGGTCTGACTGACGTCGGATACTTTCTGGGCTGCGGCATCGGCTCGGAATTGCGTCGTCCCAATGAGCGTGCCCTGCTCGACATCTACTGCGCCGAAATGTCCCGGCTTGGCGTGCCGCTCAATCTGGAAGATGTCTGGGATGACTACCGCATTGGAGCGCTTCACGGGGTGTCGACTGCCGTATTCAGTGCCGCATTCGTGGTGCGCACGGAACGCGGTGATGCCAACTTCCTGTCGATGGCACGCGGCGCCTGCGAACTCGCTCTTGAACATGACAGTCTGGGGGCGCTGAAGCGCCGGATGGAGCTTTGCTGATGTTGACCAAGGGAGATGACTTTCCGCTGCACCAGACGCCAGAACCGATTGCCTACGCTGGTACGGACCGCAACTTCTACGATCGCTATTTTTTCAACGGCTATGCACCCGACGGCTCCGGCTTCTTCGCCCTTGCGCTTGGCATCTATCCGCACCTGAATGTCGCCGATGCGCACTTCTCCTGCATCCGGGGTGGGGTGCAGTACAATCTCCATGCCTCGCGCGAACTGAACATGGAGCGGTTCGATCTTGCGGTCGGGCCGGTCAGCATTGAAATCGTCGAACCGCTGAAGGTTCTCAGGGTGCGAGTGCGCGGGGAAGGGCTGGCAGCCGAGCTTACCTTCACCGGCCGTGCCTTTCCGATTGAGGAGCCGCGGTTCGTCCATCGCATCGGCCCGCGGACGTTCATGGACTACACCCGCCTGACGCAGAACGGACATTACACGGGCTGGATTGAGGTCGATGGCGAAAGGATTGATCTGGCCGCTGGAACTTGCGGTACGCGTGATCGCAGTTGGGGGTGCGCCCCGTTGGCGCGCCTGACGCGCAGCCTCATGGGCATGGCGTTGTCTCGTCCTTCTTCTGGCAATGGACGCCTGTTAATCTGCCCAACCGCAGCCTGTTCTTCCATATCAACGCTGATCGCCATGGCGCGCCGTGGAACACGCGGGCCGTTATCGCGCCTGACGGCGGTGACACGGAATCGTTCTTCGAAACCCCCTCTGCCGCTATGGTTTCGCCCATGCAGCCCGCCACGCGGTGGCCCGCCGGCGGGACTCTGACGATCCAGCGACCCGAAGGACCACTGGCGCTGACGTTTGAGCCGCTCGTGAGATTTCAGATGAGGGGACTTGGCTACACCAGTCCCAAGTGGGGGCATGGCCTTTATCATGGGCCGCTCGCGGTCGAGCGGGAGGACCTTGTTCTGGCTGACCTTGACCCGATGGCTCGAACCCTCGACAATCTTCACGTCCAGATCATCTCCCGCGTGACCACCAACGATGGCGAGACAGGGATAGGCGGGTTCGAGCAGCTTGTTATCGGGCCGTATGAGCCGTGGGGCCTCACCGAATACTTCGATGCCGGTGCGTAGTCCTGCAAGGATCTTCGGAATGATCGCCGTGGCCACGATCGGTCTTGCGGTCGGTGCTGCTTCGGCTGTTGTGTCGCTAAAGCACGTCGGCATGGGCGGCGAGGAGCACATGGGCTGGAGTGGCAGCCGCGTTACCGGATCGACCGAGGCGGGGCCCGTGCTGCGTGCGAGAGTCGCGTTGACCGGTCTGCTGGCGCTTAACCGCAGCCAGGCCATCTATTTTACTCGCACGGTCGATGATCTCGGTGAGCCTTTGCGGGAGGAATGCCATTACCGGCTGGTCGGCGGGCCGCTGCCGGGGAAGTGGTGGTCGATCACTGCTTATGCTTCGGACGACTACCTTCCGCAAAACCAGGACGATGCTCTTTCTGTCGACGCCTCGGAAGTCACGCCGGACAAGCGCGGCATATGGGAGGCCGAAGTCGGCCCGTCGCCCAATCCGGCCATGCCGTGGCTGTCAACCAGGCACGCGGGCAGTTTTGATCTCACCTTGCGAATCTACAATCCTTCTCAACAAGCGCAGCAGGACTTCGGCTCGATAGTCTTTCCCAAGGTCGAGCGCATTTCGTGCGGAGACAGCCGGTGAGGGGCGGCCTGCGCTACGCACTGGCCTTCGTCGGCGCAGCCGCCGTTGGTCATGTGGCAACGATACTTTTGGCGCCGCAGGTCATCATGCACATCGCCATGAACAGACTCTCCGGCGACGGAGACGACGTAAACGTTTTCCGTTTCGCAGATCGCACGACAGCAGCTTCCAGGCAGATCGTCCGGCCATCGCCAGACCTCGCCTACGCCAGCTGTGTCTATGACTTGTCTGCTGGCCCCATACTTGTCGATGTTCCGCCGAGCCCGGACAAGGGCTACGTTTCGGTGTCTGTCTTCGCTGCGAATACCGACAACGTCGCGGTGATGGATTCATTGCGCAGCCCGGAAGGTATCCGTTTTATCCTTCAGCAGGAGCGCAAGCTTGTTCATCCCGGCGACCTGCCGGTCATCTACACGCCAACGGAACGGGGCATCATTCTCGATCGTAGGCTGGCGCCCACGCAGGCAGAATTCGATTGGGCCGACAAGGCGCGTCGCGGGGACCGCTGCGCGCCCGTTGGCTGATCGGTCAGGCCCAGCGCTCACGTAGCGCGAGCAAGGCGAGTGCAGCCTTCGCCGCTTCGCCACCTTTGTCCTTCTGCGCAGGATCTGCGCGCACGATGGCTTGGGCCTCGTTTTCGACAGTGAGGATGCCGTTACCGATGGCGACTCCATCCATTGTCAGCGCCATGATGCCGCGTGCGCTTTCCCCGGCGACGATCTCGAAGTGATAGGTTTCGCCGCGAATGACCACACCGATGGCGACATAGCCGTCGAAATTGCCCGATTCGTCGGCCAAGGCGATCGCGCCGGGGATCTCGAGGGCTCCGGGCACGGTCAAGACTTCCGCCTCGTGACCAGCGGCCTTGAGCGCGGCCTTGGCGCCTTCAATGAGCATGTCGTTCAGGTGGTCATAAAACCGGGCTTCGACGATCAGAAACTTGGCCATTGGAACTGGATCCTTAAGTGTTTGCACATCTGCAGTGCGCTTGGGCCCGCCTTAACGCGAGCGTCGTTCTAACGCCACCGTCGCCATGCAACGGTTGGCGATTCTCTTTCTGATTCGCCGAGCAGATCATTAGAGCCTAAAAGCGGCTTTCGCACATCATAATGTCGAGCTGCGCATAGTTTTAATCATCGAAATGTCATGCATTTTCATGCAAAAGTTTCGAAATGGTCTCGACTGCAACGAGGTTCCCCTACGGAAACGCCCATTTTTAATTATCCGGTTGACAAAGAATTGCTGAAGTTATGTCCTGTCCACCAGGTCACCCGCGGTTAATGACGGGGGCCGCTGGAGAGAGAGGTCTGACTATGAGGGGCAAGCTTTCCCTGCTTGCGGGCGTGTGTGCCGCAGCCGTCGCAACACCGGTTTTCGCCCAGAATGCACCGCAGTCCGCCGATGAAGGCGTTGGTCTGCAGGAAATCATCGTTACAGCGCAACGCCAGGCCCAGTCGCTGCAGGATGTGCCGATCGCGGTCTCTGCATTCTCGGCCGAAAACCTGACCAAGCAGCAGATTCAGAACTCTTCTGACCTGCAGCTTTCGTTGCCCAACGTCACCTTCACCAAGACGAACTTCACCTCGTCCAGCTTCACGATCCGCGGCATCGGCGATCTTTGCGTCGGCGTCTCGTGCGACTCTGCTACCGGCATCCACCTGAACGATATGCCGATGGTGCAAAGCCGCCTGTTCGAGACCGAGTTCTTCGATCTTGAGCGCATCGAGGTCCTGCGTGGTCCGCAGGGCACTCTGTTCGGTCGCAACGCAACCTCTGGTGTGGTTAACATCATCACCGCCAAACCCGATCTTTCCGGGTTCGGTGCTGCCGGTGAGGCCGACTACGGCAAGTACAATTCTGTCCGCTTGAAGGGCATGGTCAACGTGCCGCTCGGCGAAACGCTCGGCGTTCGCGTGGCCGGCATGTACACGCGCCGCGACGGGTACACCTACAACCTCGGCACCAACAGCCGCATCGACGGGCGCGATATGTACGCGCTGCGCGGTTCGCTCCGGTGGGAGCCGAGCCCAGACACCACGATCGATCTGTCCGCCTACTACTTCCGTGAAAACGACAGCCGCAGCCGCGTCCAGAAGCAGCTCTGTCATCGCGATCCAACGGGCATCCTGGGATGCTTGCCCGACAAGCTTGCCAACGAAACGACGAACGCAGACTCTACCTTGGCAGCGCTGCTGACCTCGCGTGAATTCTTCGGCATCGCGGTTTCACCGACATTCCGCCCACTCGGTCTCGGCAGCATCTACGCTGACGATGGCGACAACTTCTCGGGGGCGGTCAATCCGACCGATGTCCGCACTGTCAATATCGACTACCTGCCGACCTATTTCGCGGAAGAAGAAGTCTACCAGGGCAAGCTGCAGCAGGCTCTTGGCGACAGCCTTACGCTCAATGTTACCGCGGGCTATTCGCGAAACGAAGTTCGCAGCCGTACAGACTACAACCTTGCCGTCGAACGCAGCCTCGTTGGCAATCCAGGTTTGTTCGCCCTTGCTGCCTTTGCGCAGAACCCGGCGCTCGGATTCGCATTCGCACCAATTGCTGCTCGCCTGATCCCCAACGGTCCGACTGGCAAAATTTGCCAGTCCGATATCGATCCCAACAACGTTGGCGTTTACGGTGCGGGGAACAAGGCGATCTGCGCCAACACCTCACTCGACTTTGATGAATCGAGCCAGACCTACAAGCAATATGCTGCCGAAGCCCATATCGACTCCGACTTTGACGGGATGTTCAATTTCCTGATCGGTGCGAACTATCTTCGCGGCATCACCACGAACAACAGTTACTATGTGAACTCCTTCGGTCTGGATTACGCCTCCGGCCTTCTTGGAGCCGCTGCGGCTGCAAGTGGAGCGTTCGGTCCACGGGCCGTTTTCCGCCCGTCGCCGTTCTTCCGCAGCAATACCGACCGCGGCACACTCGACAGCTACGGAATCTTCGGTGAGACGTACTTCCAGTTCAACGACAAGGTGAAGCTGACCCTCGGCCTTCGTTACAACCACGACAAGAAGTTCACGCGCGCTCGCACGACCCTGCTTAGCGACGGACTTTCGAGCGAGTTCGCCGGCGGTAATGCGATTTATGCAGTAGTGGGGGCTGAATCACTCGAGAAGGCTTTGAATTTCGCTACGGCTGACTTTGACAAGGGCACCCCGCTTGTCCAACCGTTCCAGGAGCGTTCCGTCAGCTTCGGACGCTTCACCGGACGCGCCGTGCTTGATTACCAGATCAGTCCGGACAACCTCATCTACCTGTCGTACTCGCGCGGCTACAAGTCAGGTGGTATCAACCCGCCGCTTTCGGTCGGCTCGGTAAATGACTCGTTCAAGCCGGAATCGGTCGACTCCTTCGAAATCGGTTCGAAGAACCGGTTCGGCGCGCTGCAATTGAACCTCTCGGCGTTCTATTATCGCTACAAGGATCTGCAGCTCAGCCGCATCACAGCGCGTACATCGGTCAACGACAACATCGACGCCAACATTTACGGTCTAGAAGCCGAAGCCATCATGGCGCCAACGCGCAACTTGCTGGTCAACGTCTCGGCAAGCTACCTCAAGTCCAAGGTCGTTGGAGATCAGTTCTTCGTTGATACCCGCGATGTCTCGGCCGGCCGTTCCGATACGGTGATTATCAAGGACATCACGCTTGGTTCGAACTGTGCCGTTACCGGGGCTAGTGCAGCTGCCGCGAACGGCTTCGTCAATGCGGTCAACGCTGGCGTCGGTCTACGGCCTACAACACCTATACCGGGCACCAACACCACCGGTGCCTTCTCGATCTGCGGTGCTCTTGCGGGTGCGGCAGCCGGTCCGGCGGGCGCTGCTTTCGGCGGCATCCGCGTCAGCTCAGGCATCGAAAAGAATGTCCGTGGTAATCAGCTGCCGCAGGCGCCGGAGTTCAAGTGGTCGGCCGGTATCCAGTACACGATCGAGATGGGCGATATGTCGATCGTGCCCCGCTTCGACATCAACTACACCGGTGAGAGCTACGGCACGATCTTCAACGGCAACATCAACCGGATCAAGGGCTACGAGGTCATGAACGCCCAGATCCAGCTCAACGGCCGTGACGATCGCTGGTACCTGCGTGGCTACATCCAGAACATCACCAACAACAACGCGACTACCGGTCTCTACGTGACCGACCAGTCTTCCGGTCTGTTCACCAACATCTTCACGCTGGAACCGCGCCGCTACGGTGTGGCTGCCGGTTTCAAGTTCTAAGCTTCGACGTCGAACCAGACGCGAAAACCTTGCGCCGGGACCTGCGGGTTCCGGCGCTTTTTATTGAAAATCAGTCGAACGCCGCCTGTGGGACCCCGCTGCCGTCATACACCGGCTGCTTCTGGATCACGCGATACTTGTCGACTTCAGCGCCGGTCATCCCCGCTTCCGCAAGGTAGCCCGCCATGGAACGGTAGAGCGGCCCTTCAAGGTGCTCGGCCAGCGCATCGACGCTATCCCACTCCTCGAATACCCAGATACGATCAGGCTTCAGCGGATCGGCGTTCCAGACATAATGGATGCATCCGCGTTCTTCGTACGTCGGCAGTATGAACTGCGCGCCGCCCCGGACAATCGCTGCCGCATCTCGGCCTTCAAAGTCTATCCATCCCCACAGTGTCACCCGTTCCACGCATGCTCTCCTTGTTCGTGATGACAAGAAGCTACGCGTACGCACGCCAAGGCGGAATTGGCGTTTCCAACAGGTTTGGTTGGCTGGGAGGTGGTGGACGCACTAGGGCTCGAACCTAGGACCCGCTGATTAAGAGTCAGCTGCTCTACCAACTGAGCTATGCGTCCGTACCCGGCAAGAAACCGCTTGGTGGCGGCAAGGGGAAGGCGATGGTGGTGGACGCACTAGGGCTCGAACCTAGGACCCGCTGATTAAGAGTCAGCTGCTCTACCAACTGAGCTATGCGTCCATGCCATCAGGCATTCCCGTTCGGGAGCCGCCCCAATAACGATTTTCTCAGCCCTGCCAAGCCCCAAATTTGCGTTTTTCAGGACAGGCTTCGCGGACCTGACCGGCTCCAGCGTTCAACCGCCATGATCGATCCTATGCAGATCATGTTTGTCATCATGGACGACCCGCCATGGCTCATCCAGGGCAGCGGAATTCCGACCACCGGTGCCAGGCCCATGACCATCATCAGATTGATGCACATGTAGAAGAAGATCGTCATCGTCATGCCGGCAGCGAGCAGGCGCGAGAAGCGATCCGGCGCCCTGTTGGCAACCTTCAAGCCCCAGCGGAAAATCAGGCCAAACACGATGAGCACGAACAGGCCGCCCAGCATGCCCCACTCTTCCGCCATCGTCGCAAAGACGAAATCTGTGTGCGCTTCCGGCAGATAGTTCAGGTGGCTCTGCGATCCGTTGCCAAATCCCTTGCCGAAGATCCCGCCCGAACCAATCGCGATCTTCGACTGCGTGATGTGATATCCCGTGCCAAGCGGGTCACTTTCCGGATCAAGGAATACCAGCACGCGGTTGCGTTGATAATCGTGCAGCAGGAAAAAGAAGGCGATTGGCGCGGCAACAAGACCGGCCGCACCTGCGCCAAGGAACCAGCGCAACGGCAGGCCGGCCAGAAACATCACGATCACCGCGCCGAAACTGATCGCCAGGCCGGTACCAAGATCTGGCTGCAGCATGACCAGGCCTGCCGGGACAGCAAGCAGGATCACTGCGGGCAGGAGTCCCCGCCAGCCTTGGGTTTCGCCGATGGGCAGAACGGAATAGAACCACGCCAGAACCAGCACGATGCCGGGCTTCATCAGTTCCGAGGGTTGCAACGTCATGAAGCCAAGGTTCAGCCAGCGCTGGCTGCCACCGCCGACGCCGCCGATCAGTTCGACGAGAACCAGCAGCAGGCATAGGACCACGTAGACCGGCATGGCCATGCGCCTGAACAATTCCTGTGGCAGACGGGCGATGACCATCGCCATGATGAGGAAGACTGCAAAGCGCAGCAAGTGCGACATCGACCAGATTTCGAAGCGCCCTCCCGCTGCCGAATCCAGCACCGCCGCACCGAAGGTGACCAGAGCAATCAGGGGAAGCAGGACGCCCCATGGTTGCCTGGCAATCGCCGCCGGTACGTAAGCGCGAGGCATCACTGTCCCCCTGTCGTTACAGGGGGCGCAGCGGTCGGCGCTGCCGGTTGCATGACAATCATGGGCGCGGGCTGTTCAGGCTCCGGCCGGGGCGCCGCAGCGTCAGTCTGTGCCGTTGCGGGCTCTTCGGCTGTCTTGCGGCCATCCTCTACCCGTTCGGTCAAGGCCTCGTCGTCCGGGACGGTCTTCGGCGCGGTCTCACCATATTTGGCGGCAAACGCGTTGTATCGTGAAGCCATGCGCTGCTGGACGTTGCCACCCCACTGCTTCTCGAATTCCTCGAGCACGGCCATCGCCTTGTCCGGGGCGAAGATGTACGTCATCACGTCTCGTGCGATGGGATAGGCAGCCGCCGAACCGCCGCCGTGTTCGATCACCACTGCGCAGGCGTATTTCGGCTTGTCGAACGGTGCGAAGCAAATGAAGTGCCCATGGTCGCGGTACTTCCAGGCCCCGCTCTTCCCATTGGCGATGTTGAGACCGACGACCTGCGCTGTGCCGGTCTTTCCGGCAAGGAGCACATTGTCAACCGGCAGCCGTGCTCTCCCAGCCGTGCCACGGCCGTTGACTACTTCGCTCATGGCAGCGTGGATGTAATCGAGGTGCTCCTGCGAGAAACCCATTGACTTCACAGGGGGCGCATTACGATCCAGCAACAGCCGCGGCATGACCTCACGCCCTGATGCAATGCGCGAAGCCATGACGGCCTGCTGAAGCGGATTGACCAGCATATACCCTTGGCCAATCGTCGCGTTTACGGTGTCGTAGAGGGCCCATTCCTTCTTGTATTTGCGAAGCTTCCACGCGGGATCGGGAACCGTGCCATAGGATTGGCCGGGGTAGGGCATCGGGAACTCCTGCCCAAGTCCCAGCCTGCGTGCCATCGTGGCGATCTTGTCCATCCCGATCTGTTGGGCGAAATGGTAGAAGTACACGTCGCAGGACTGGTAGATGCCCTTGGCCATGTCGACCGTGCCGTGGCCGCGCCGGTTCCAGCAGTGGAACACGCGATTGCCGACGCGAAGGCCGCCACCGCACCCAACGCTCGCATTGGGATCCAGCCCGGCTTCGAGGAACGAGAGTGCCACCATCGGCTTGACGGTCGATCCCGGCGGGTACAGTCCGCGGAGCACCTTGTTGCGCAGCGGCACGTGGTCATCCTCGGACAGCATCTTCCATTCGACACGGCCGATGCCGTCAGAGAAGCTGTTGGGATCGAAGCTTGGCATCGATGCCATGGCAAGAATGTCGCCAGTCTCGCAATCCATGACCACGACCGATCCGGACTCCAGGCCGATGCGCCGGGCTGCGTAGTCCTGAAGGCCCGCGTTGATCGTCAGGGCTATCGGCTTGCCGGGCACATCTTCTCGCGTGCCGAGATCGCGTACGATGCGTCCTGACGCGGTCGCTTCGACACGACGGGCTCCGGGGACACCGCGCAGCCTCGCCTCGAAGTGCTTTTCCAGACCATCCTTGCCGATCTTGAAGCCCGGAGTGATCAGGAGCGGATTGCGCTCCTTTTCGTAATCCTCTGCCGATGCGGCGCCCACATAGCCTACTAGGTGTCCTACCGAAGCGCCGGCGGGGTAATACCGGGAGTAGCCTCTCTGTGGGATGACGCCGGGCAGTTCCGGCAGACGGACCGAAACCGCTGCGAACTTGTCCCAATCAAGACTGGAGGCGACTTCGACGGGCTGGAACCCCCGCGCCTTGTCAAGCTTGTCGCGGATATCGCGCACCTTGTCAGGCGGGAGAGACAGCAAGCCGGCCAAGGTGGCCATTGTCCTGTCCGGATCGTCCACGCGGTCAGGAATGAGATCGACGCGAAAATCCGCGCGGTTGGCGGCAAGGGCCTTGCCGAACCGATCCAGCACCCAACCCCGGCGTGGTGGGATGAGCGTGAGGTTCACGCGGTTGCTCTCGGATGCGGCCTGATACTTCTCGTTCTGCGCCACGGCCAGATAGCCCAGCCGCGTCGCCAACAGCAGGCCCACGCCACCTTGCAGCGCACCCAGCACGAAGCTTCTTCTCTCGAACCGGTTTGCCAGGATCGCCGAGGTGACCGGCAGCTTTTGCCGCATGGTCAGATCCTCTTCAGCGGAAGCAGGCGGATGCGGTCTAGCAACGCCACCAGTCGCGTAATGACCGGATATAGCACCACCGAAATCAGCAACTGGGGCACGATCACAGTCGGCAGAGGATAAGCGACTGCAAGGCCTGCCAACGTGGATGTCAGGAACAGATATGCGGCGATCAACGCGCTCGCGGCCAGCCAGTCCTGCACAAAGCCACGCCACAGGAACTTTTCGTCAATCAGTTCCATGACGAGCATCGTCGCAGACCACAGAACGATGCCCGATCCGAACGGCATGCCCGAGTACAGATCATCGACAAGTCCCAGCGGCAGGCCGGCCCACAGTGGCAGCATGCCGGGGCGCATCATGCGCCACGCAAGCAGCATCATGTAGGCGAATGGCGGCATTACCGGGGCTGAGGCTATTACTGGCGAAAAACTCGCCATCGAAGCCAGCATGATCGTGGCCCATGGAAGCCCGATTGCGAGGACCGGCCAAGGCTCGCGATTGATCCGCTTGCGCGCGATCTCTTCGGGCGTTCCGCGCAGCGGGCCGAGCACTATGGCTCCCCTGCGGCGCTCTTGGCGCCACGTTCCTCGATTGCTTCCATCTCTGCACGAGCAGCCGCGCTGTAGGCGGGCTCGACAATGACGAATTCGTTGTCCGCGGGATCTGCGGCAAGGTGCCCGATAGCGCCGTCGCGATGCGGCTCTGTTGCCACCGCCACCGGGATGCCGGGCGGATAAAGGCCGCCGGATCCCGACGTCACGAATACATCGCCAGCCTTGACCGGATTGATGCCCTGATTGATCAGGCGGATGTCTATCCGGCCGTTGGAGGCCCCCTGGACAAAGGCGGTCAACCCATCGCGGGCCCTCTTTACGGGAACGACGTTTTCGGGATCGGTGACGAGCAGAACGCGGGCCGTGCCCGGACCAGCTTCCACCACGCGGCCGATCAGGCCTGACGCCGCCCGTACCGGAAGCCCTGGGCGCACACCACTCGATGTTCCGGAATCGATGATGGCATAGCGCCGCGTGCTCGCCGCGGTCGATCCGATCAGCCGCACAGTCGCGACGGGTTTGCGTTGCGGATCGACGATACCAAGCAGTGACTTGAGCCTGCGGTTCTCATTCTGCAGCGATTGCATCGAAACCGCGTTGGCTCGTGCTTCCTCCACCTCCCGGCGCAGCTCGGCATTTTGGCGACCGGCATTGAAGTAGGCTCCAATCGCAGCGAACACGCCCTGACCGGTTGTGCGCCCGGTCGCGCCGGCCCGACCGACTGGCCGGGCGACTTCGGCAGCCGCGCTTCGTGCAAAGGAGAATGCATCCGGATTTACGAGCGAAGTTATGAGCACGGCAACACCCGCCACGACGCCAAGAATGGCGACAACGTAGCCGGTGAAGATTCCGTACTGCGCCCTGCGCGAATAGCCCGGGCGCCGGTCCTGCGACCGCGCCATCCGTTCAACCCCTTCAATCCGGCGCATGGAACCGCGCCGCGATGCAACCCGTGTGTGTCAGCAATACCTGAATTGCCTCAGGCGGTCATCAGCACGCCGCGGTAGATCTGGTCTTCCATGGCGCGCCCGGTGCCGAGCGCGACGCACGACAGTGGATCTTCAGCGACGCTGACAGGCAGGCCGGTTTCCTCGCGCAGATGCTCGTCGAGACCGCGGATCAGCGCACCGCCACCAGTCAGCACGATGCCTTGGTCGACGATGTCTGCGGCAAGTTCGGGCGCCGTGTTTTCGAGTGCGATGCGCACGCCTTCGACGATCGCGCCGATTGGTTCGGACAGCGCTTCGGCGATATTTGCCTGCGTAATCGTGATTTCCTTAGGCACGCCATTTACGAGGTCGCGACCCTTGATGTGGATCGTTTCGCCGATGCCGTCAGCTGGGGCCGTGGCGATGCCGTAGTCCTTCTTGATGCGCTCCGCCGTGGCTTCACCGATCAGCAAGTTGTGATGACGGCGGACGTAGGACACGATCGCTTCGTCCATCTTGTCGCCACCCACGCGTACCGACGTCGTATAGGCAAGGCCACGCAACGAAAGGACCGCAACCTCGGTGGTTCCACCGCCGATGTCGACAACCATCGAGCCGACTGGCTCGGTCACGGGCATGTCCGCGCCGATCGCCGCCGCCATTGGTTCAAGGATAAGGTAGACCTGGCTCGCACCGGCATTGCTGGCCGCGTCACGAATGGCGCGGCGTTCCACGCTGGTGGAACCGGATGGCACGCAGATCACGATTTCGGGGTAGCGCAGGAGGCTCTTGGATCCGTGCACCTTGCGGATGAAGTGCTTGATCATTTCCTCGGCGACTTCGATGTCGGCGATCACGCCGTCCCGAAGCGGGCGGATGGCTTCGATGTTGTCCGGTGTCTTGCCCATCATCATCTTGGCGTCGTCGCCCACGGCCTTGACCCGCTTGATCCCGTTGATCGTCTCGATGGCGACGACTGAAGGTTCGTTTAGCACGATGCCGCGATCCTGCACGTAAACCAGTGTGTTGGCCGTGCCGAGGTCGATCGCGATGTTCTGGGAACCGAACTTGAAGAATCGGGAAAAGATCGAAGCCATCTAAGAATCCGTGATAATCTGCGGTTTGGCGCACGGGCACGCGCCAGACCCTCCAGAAAGTGCGCCCGGGAAGGCGGCTTCCTAGCAGGCGGCTGTCGCAAAGCCCATGGGTTTGTGCGGGATTGGACGGATAACTTCACCGCTTGTCTCGAAATAAATCGGCTTCGGCGCTAGTTGTGACAGGACCATGCGAGTCATCCGCCGCCTTCCCGAGACGCTCATCAACCGCATTGCTGCCGGCGAGGTGGTCGAGCGCCCCGCAAGCGCGCTCAAGGAGCTGGTTGAAAACGCCATCGACGCAGGCGCAAGCCATCTCCACGTGCGCCTGTCCGAAGGCGGATTGGCCTTGATCGAGGTGTCCGACGACGGGTGCGGCATGCGCCCCGACGAGATCGAGCTGGCACTCGAACGCCATGCCACGTCCAAGCTTCCAGATGAGGCGATCGAGATGGTCGAAACCCTCGGGTTTCGAGGAGAAGCCTTGCCGTCAATCGCCTCCGTCGCCCGCATCACCATCGAATCCCGGCCGCAAGGCTGCGCAGAGGGCTGGAAGCGCGTGGTCGACAATGGCACGCTCGTGGCAGAAGGACCCGCGGCGCTTCCCCCGGGTACGCGCGTCCGGGTGGAGCAACTGTTCGAGAAGATTCCCGCTCGCCGCAAGTTCCTGCGCAGCCCGCGTTCGGAATGGGCGGCCGCGTCAGATGTCGTTCGCCGCCTCGCGATGGCCCGGCCCGATCTCGGCTTCACACTCGAACATGATGGTCGCCGGGCGCTGCATGTGCAGGCCGGAGACACGCTCGAAGCGCGCGTCGCTCAACTTGTTGCCCGAGAGTTGTCCGGTAATTCCGTCGAGGTAGACCTGTACCGGGGCGACTACCACCTTACTGGCATTGCCGGGTTGCCGACCTACAATCGCGGTGTTGCCGATCACCAGTACCTGTTCGTCAATGGTCGCCCGGTGAAGGATCGCCTGCTGATCGGTGCAGTGCGCGGAGCCTATGCCGATATGCTGGCACGCGATCGCCACGCGGTGCTCGCACTGTTCCTGCAGGTCCCGGCGACCGAAGTCGACGTCAACGTCCATCCCGCCAAGTCCGAAGTCCGCTTCCGCGATCCGGCGCTGGTTCGTGGTATGGTGGTTTCAGGCCTGCGTCATGCCTTGTCCACTGGCGACCAGCGTAGTGCACAAGCCCCTGCGGCGAGCGCGATGGCGGCATGGCAGGCGGAGCCGATCGTGCCGTCACCTTCACCTGGCTCCCAGGCAAGCATGTTCTCGCAACAATGGCATCCCGAGCCGCGCGTAAGCGAGGCTGGGCAAGCGTGGCGTGGCTACGAGCAATCCGTTCTCGCGCCGCCACAGGCGCGAGCCGAAGTCGCCATCGAACCGGTTACCGAATCCGCGCAGCACCCCTTGGCGTTGCCCGGGGACAGATCTCCAACACTTATATCGTCGCAGAGGCGGAAGACGGTCTTGTAATTGTGGACCAGCACGCGGCGCATGAACGTCTCGTGCTCGAACGGCTGCGCGCGGCCGGGGCGGGGCAGGGCACCGCGCCTGCCCAGGCGTTGCTGATCCCTGAAGTTGTGGAACTCGAAGAAGTCGCGTGCGACAGGCTGGAAGAAGCTGCTCCCAAGCTTGCCGAGTTCGGTCTCGCGCTGGAGCGCTTCGGGCCGAACGCCATGCTGGTCCGCGCGGTGCCTGCGGCTCTGGCAAAGGGCGATCCGGCAAAGCTTGTTGCCGACGTCGCCGACGATCTCGCGCATCATGGCGATGCACTGCTCCTGGGTGAAAAACTCGACTTGGTCCTCGCCACCATGGCTTGCCACGGCTCCGTCCGCGCAGGCCGCCAGCTTTCGGTTGCCGAAATGAACGCCCTGTTGCGCGAAATGGAAGTGACGCCGCGCTCCGGGCAATGCAACCATGGTCGCCCGACGTGGGTCAAGCTGGCGCACGGTGACATCGAGAAGCTGTTCGGGAGAAAGTGATGCTGCACCGACGTTTGGCCTTGATTTCGCTGTTGTTCCTCGGCTTGGTTGCCTGCTCCGAAAAGGAGCCGACCGACGCCGAAGCTATTGCCGCCGTCAACGCCGCGCAGGACGGGAAGCCTCCAGTCAAGGCATTGGATCTGCAGCCGATCCTTTATCCTGACATCACCATCAACAAGCTCCACGGCACCGGCTGCGCTTTTGTCGCCGATGGTGGCGGTCTCGGCGCAGTGCTTCTGGCGCAGGACAAGCGAGGCGTGATCAAGTACGGCGATCACGTTCAGGTTCTCGCTCCTGATGCCGGTTCGGCGAAGCTGCCCAAAGGCAGTTTCTCCCGCTACACCGGCAAGGAGAACGCTGTCACACTGACCACGGTCGGGCCGGTCACGCCGGTCGGCACGACCGAGCAGTTCAAGGGAAAGATGGTCGTGACCGACGCCTTCGAGCGCCCGGTCTACGAGGCGACGGGGGACGTCCAGTGCAAGGCGATTTGAAGCCTCAGGCTTCTCTGGTGCGGATCAGGCCAATCGACTTCATAGTCATCACCACCACGCCGTCCTGATTATACACCCTGACGTTCGAGCGGAAGCTCCCCATTTCCGGCCTCGACGAGCTCCGCTTCTTGTCGACAATCTCGGTTTCGACGCTGAGCGTATCGCCGGGATAGACCGGCTTGAGCCAGCGGATCTCGTCGAGGCCCGGCGAGCCAAGCCCCGCCTGCTTGCGCTCCTTCAGGTTCTCCACCAGCATCGCCATCGTCATGGCGCAAGTATGCCAGCCGCTGGCAGACAGCCGACCGAAATGGGTCTCTGCTGCTGCCTCGTCGCTCAAGTGAAAAGGCTGCGGGTCATATTTTGACGCAAATTCGATTACTTCCTCGCGGTTGACGGCATAGCTTCCGAACCGCTGGACTGCGCCGGGTTCGATATCTTCGAAATACATCATTTCGGCAGGTTTGCGGCTTGGACGCACAAAGTCAATCGCGCGATTAAATCGTGATCGCCCGCAGACCCTTGGCAGGCGGGGTAGGGTCCGGAATGATCCGGTATCGCGCGGTGATGATGCTGAAGATGCCGAACAGCAGAAGTCCTGCTGCCACGAACTGGAAGCCAGTCTCCATGTCTCGCAGATTGTTGATGGCTTTCCCCAGCGAAACGACTTCTTGGCTCTCGCCGAACCACGCGGTGCGCAGCAGTGACCACCCGATCAGGGCCATAACCACAGCTCGCGCAGCATGCCCGGCACGGCCGATCCAGCATGTGAAGCTGGGCGCGTGTGAGGAAATGTGGCGCATAAAGCCCGTCGTCACGGCGCTGCGTGCCTGGAATATTGCTGCAATCAGGATACCCACGCCGATAATGCCCAAAATAGTGCTGCCGAAGGGGAAATCAAGCACGCCACCAGCCATCTGTGCGGACGAATCTTCACCTGCGCCACGTGCGCCGCTGGCGATCCGTGCGGCTGTCCAGGCAAGACCGAGATGGATCACAGCGCTGGTGAGATAGCCCACTCTCGATGCACGCCCCTTCCAGGAAGTGCCCTTGCGCTCGATATCGAAGAGCGCCGCAGAAAGCCGATACATCGCGTAACCTACCAGGCCTGCTGCTGCGACATACAGGACAACCGGGCCACCCGGGATCGCGTTCAGCACCCGAAAGATATCGCCGGCGCCATCATCGATGTCAGACTTTTCCGCTGTCAGCGCGAGGTATCCCAACAGGACGTAGACGAGGCCGCGTGCCGCAAATCCCACTCGCGCCAGCCACACCACTTTCTCCGACTTGTCGACCACCAGCGCGTTCCTTTTTCCTGTTCGGGCATGGAACGCGCCGGAGGCCAACCGGTGCCGGGCAGTCAGTTCATCGTCGGCATGAACAGCATCCACAAAGCCATGCCAACCATCACCACATTTTCGGTGAGCGAAACAAACCCCAGCGGAACGCGCCCCGACCCGCCTACGCAGGCACACTTGAGCTCGCGCCGCTGGACATAGACTGCGTAGAAGACCGAGATGCCGCCGATGGTACCGATGAACAGGGCAATCGGAATGGACAGCCAGGGCAGTGCTCGCGCCGCCATCAGAACGCCGGCAAGCGCTTCCCCAAATGGATAGAGATAGGCGTAGGGCACCCATCGCCGGGCCAGCAAGTCATAGCCCAGGAACATCGTTGCAAACCGGTCGACGTCCTGCAGCTTGAGCATGGCGAGAAGGGCCATGGCGAAGGCAATGAACCATTCAATCGCCCTTTGTGTGAAGGGCGTGCCGAAAGTCGCATGACTGACGGCAAGAGCCAGGGCCCCAGCGATCGCGAAAACGGCCAGGACGGGAACGTAACTCGTCGCATCAGGATCGGCCACTTTCAGGCCAAGGAAGCGCCGCGTATCGTCGTGCCCGCCAATGCGTTGTCCGTTGATGAACACTTGCGGAGTAGTTTTGACGTCATGTGCCTGCTTGAAGGCATCGGTTTCTTCTCGTGTCCGCAGCCAGTGGTCTTCCACCTCATAACCTTGGCGCTCGAGCAGGTGCTTCACCTTCACGCCATAGGGGCAGATGTGTTTGGGCATGACCATGCGATAGAGCACGGCGGTTCGAGTCGGGGTCTGTGCGTTTGTCATGCAAGGACCTATAACCTGCGTACCATGGTACGGAGTCAAGCGATATGGCGATGACGATTTCCGAGCTCGCCAGAAGCGCCGCCGTCGGCGTCGAGACGGTACGCTTCTATCAACGCAAAGGCTTGCTGGACGATCCCCGGCCAACCCGCAGCGGCAGGGAAGGCCACAGGCATTACGGCGAGGACGATCTGCGGCGCCTCCGCTTTGTGCGCAGCGCCCAAGGCGCCGGCTTCACGCTGTCGGAGATCGCCGAATTGCTCGCTCTCGATGCCGGACACGACCGACCGCGCGCGCGACAGATGGCAAAAGCTCGTCTCGAGGCGATCGAGCATGAGATCGCGCGGCTGGAGGCAGCGCGAAAATCGCTTCGCAAGCTTGCCCGCGAATGTGCGAAAGGCGGCGCCGGCCCCTGTCCGATCATCGCCGCCTTCGAAAATTGAGGCTTAGACGTTGAATTTGAAGTGGAGGACGTCACCGTCCTTCACCACGTATTCCTTGCCTTCCTGCCGCAGCTTGCCTGCGTCGCGCGCCGCACTTTCGCCCCCGAGGCTGACGAAATCGTCATAGGCGATGGTCTCGGCGCGGATGAAACCGCGCTGCATGTCGGAGTGAATTTCGCCCGCCGCTTCAGGAGCCTTGGCGCCGAGATGCACGGTCCAAGCGCGCGCCTCCTTGGGGCCGACGGTGAAGAAGGTGATCAGGTGCAGCAACTCATACCCGGCGCGGATCACGCGGGCGAGGCCGGTTTCGTGCAGGCCCATTTCCTCGAGAAACACCGACCGCTCTTCCGGATCCATTCCCACAAGTTCGGACTCGATCGCGGCCGAAACGATCACCGCATTGGCGCCCTCGGCCTTCGCCTTCTCGAACACCCGGGCGGAGAAAGCGTTGCCCTCCGCTGCGCTCTCTTCCTCGACGTTGCAGACATAAAGCACCGGCTTGGCGGTCAGCAGCTGGGCCTGCTTGAACACGCGGGCTTCCTCGTCATCCTTTGGCTGGGTCAGCCGGGCAGGCTTGCCTTCGCGCAGAAGTTCGAGCGCTTGACCCAGGACCGAGGCAATGACCTTCGATTCCTTGTCGCCCGCCTTGGCCTTCTTCTCGGCAGCTGGCACGCGCTTCTCAAGGCTCTCGAGGTCCGAAAGCATCAGCTCCGTCTCGACCGTTTCAGCGTCCGAGATCGGGTCGACCTTGTTGTCGACATGCTGGATGTCATCGTTCTCGAAACAGCGCAGCACGTGAACGATGGCGTCCACTTCACGAATGTTGCCGAGGAACTGGTTGCCAAGGCCTTCGCCCTTTGACGCGCCACGCACGAGGCCGGCAATATCCACAAAGCCCAGTTGCGTCGGAATGATCTTCTGGCTGCCCGCAATCTTGGCGAGAGTGTCAAGACGCGGGTCGGGGACGCCCACGTTGCCGACGTTCGGCTCGATCGTGCAGAACGGATAATTCGCCGCCTGCGCCGCCTGCGTTTCGGTCAGTGCGTTGAACAGCGTCGACTTGCCGACGTTGGGAAGGCCGACGATCCCGCAACGAAAACCCATCTTCAAACTCCTTGGCTGGCCGCGCCTTTAGCGGGGCGCGGCGGATTTGGAAACCTTCACGGAAATTTCAGGGATTGAGCGCAGTAAGCGCTTCAAGCGTGGAGAGATTTGCGATGAAGAAGCTGGCGTTCCTGACCTTGCCGCTGCTGCTGGCAGCCTGCACCGACAGTCCGCAGGAGCGAGCCGATCGCGCGCGCAAATCTTTCCAGGCGCATGACTATCGCGCCGCGCAGGTCGATCTGGCGGCTGCACTCGAAGCAAATCCACAGGATCCTGCGCTCCTTGAACTTCATGCCCGCAATGCCCTTGCCATGGGCGATGGCATTGCCGCTGGCACTTCGTTGGGGAAACTCCCCGAGAGCAGGCGCCCCGCTGATTTTGCGCTGCTTACGGCCGAGGCGATGCTGCTGCGCGGTCTTCCGGATGAGGCAATGGCGGCTTTGGGTGCGGACACTTCGGCTGCCGCTAACCGCATTCGCGCTCTTGCCCTGCTGGGTAAGGACGACCGGGAGGGGGCTGCAAAAGCCTTTGCAGCAGGGGCTGCGGGCAAGGCCGATGCGCGCCTGCTGGCAGATTATGCGCGCTTCAGCCTGATGGGCGGAGATATCAAGCAGGCTCGCTCATTGGTGGATCGCGCGAAGGCGGCGGACGGCGCGATGATCGATGTTCTTCTGGCAGAGGCTGAGGTGGCAACGGCCGAAGGCAGGCTGGCTGAAGCGCTGGCGGCATACGACGCGGCAGCCAAGGCTTACCCGGGCAATCTTGCCGCTCTTGCTGGCAAGGCCGCAGTCCTCGGCGATCTCGGGCGTGCCAAGGAAATGGACGAGGTCCTGAAGTCGCTGGCAGAAGTGAAAGGCGGGTGGCAGGTCGCCTACCTTCAGGCGCGTGCCGCCGCATCGCGCGGTGATTGGGGCGCTGTCCGAAGCATTCTCCAGGCAAATGAAAGCCAATTGGCCGACAAGGAAGAAGCGACGGTGCTTTACGCGCAAGCACTCGTAGCCTTGAAGCAGCCCGAGCAGGCGCGGGCCAAGTTGCAGCCGTTGCTCACCCGCAATCCCGGCAGTGCAACACTCCGTCGTGAACTTGCCAAGGCGCAACTGGCTGCTGGCGACGCTCGTGGCGCAGTCGAGACGATGCGCCCCTTCGCCGAAATCCAGACAGCCGACGCCGAAGATCTGCGTCTTCTGGCGAAAGCTGCAGAGGCTTCGGGTGACCCGGCAGCGGCCAGGCTGGCGGAAAAGGCGAAGTTTCCGTCAGCACAGGCGCTGGCGGCAACGCTGGCTCAGGCCGACACGGCAATGAAGCAGTCCAACTGGGGCAATGCCATTGCCGCCTACGAGCGTCTGCTTGCCGTGACGGATGGGAAGAACCCGCTGATCCTCAACAATATGGCCTATGCCCAGGGGATGGTCGGCAACAAGGCCAAGGCGATAGAGTTTGCTGAGCGTGCCTACAAGGCCGCGCCGACGAGTGCATCGGTCCTCGATACGCTGGGCTGGCTTCTGGTCGAGAGCGGCAAGGACCGTTCTCGCGGGCTGACCCTTCTGCGCGAAGCCGCCGCCAAGGCTCCAGGCAATGCCACCATTGCAGGGCATTTGCGCAGCGCCGAGAAGGGCTGAACGCAAACGAAAAGGGAGCCCGCGTCTGCGGGCTCCCTTCCGCGAATTTCCGCTGCTGTCAGACTGCGACCGCGAGAAGGCGCGGCGCAGTCTGGCGACGGCGTGCCATGGCGAGGCCGACGAGTCCGATGCCAAACAGGCCCAGCATGCCCGGCTCGGGAACAGGTGTACCGCCCGTAGATCCGCCCGTGCTGCTCAGCGTGCCCGATCCGCTGGCCGAGCTGATGCCCGGTACGCCGCTGATCGACTGGTAGCGCACATAGAAGTCGCTGAGCGTCAGCGAGCTGACCGGCTGCGAGAAGCTCAGCGTGAACGAACCGGTGCCGGTTTCGCCAAGCGTCAGGCCGCCGCTGCCGCCGCCGGCACAGCTACCGGTCTGGGCATCCTTGAAGCACACGTCGACGGTGCCAATGCCGTTCGGATAGTTCGAGTTCAGCGTGGTGTACGAGAATGCACCGGTGCTGGCGGCCGACGAGATGGTGGGATCGGTGTTGAACGCAAAGCTCGAGATGCGCGAATCCGTCACCGGCGATGAGCTGGTGTTGGAAACGCTGTAGTCGAACGTATAGTCGTTGCCGGAGATGCCGGTCAGCTTGAACGTGGTCGAGCCGGTAAGGCCGTTGATCGTCGTCCCGCCGGAGAATCCGTCATAATTCAGCGTGAAGCTGTTGCCGATATCGCCCGAGCCGAGCGTAACGGAATCGGCAAAGGCAGGTGCGGCTGCCATCATTGCTGCGCTGGCAGCGAGGCCCGCGAGAACTTTTCTGAAGGTCATCGAAACTGCTCCCCTGAACCGAAATTCGGTTAATTGTCAGGAAAGCAATCACTGTGCCAATTACGGATTTCAGCCATTTGTAATGATTAACAACTACGTGGTCGTAAGATTTCTCGACAGGCGCGACCATCGAACCTCCTCCACTTTCACCAAAGATTCAGCGGTGCATGGCATCTAACGCTCATGACGTCCCGCCTCGCACTTGCCCTCCTTCTTGCCCTCACTGGTTGCGGCGATGATGTCGCTGATCGTTTGGCTCGCGCAGAACGTGAGATTGCGGGAATGGAACTGGGCGCAGCCAAGGTTGACCTCACGGCGGCTCTGGCCGAAGCTGGTGACGATCCGGCAATTCTTCGCATGCTGGCTTCAGTGCAGCTCCGGTTAGGCGATGGCGAGGGAGCAACCGCCACGGCCTCACGCTTGGAACGCTCGGGCGGATCACAGGCCGAATTGTCGCTGATCCGTGCCGAGGCGGCCGTCTTGCGTGGCAATGTGGACGAGGCGCTGGCACTTCTCGGGCAGGATGCGTCGTCTGCCGCAGAGCGGGTCAGGGCCGCCGCGTTGTCTGTCAAGGGAGACACAGCGGGCGCGTTCGCTGCCTTGCAGCGGGGCGCAGCAGCGGGGGACGATGCGCTTCTCCTTCGCGACTATGCGCGCTTCCTCATCACAGCGCAGGATCTCGACGCGGCATCACGGCAGGTCGAAGCTCTGTCGAAGTTGGATGCAGGGGCATTCGATGCATCGCTGATCGGCGCTGACATCGCTGTAAGACGGGGCAAATTTGCAGTAGCGCACGCAATTCTCGAACAGATGGCCGAGAAGTATCCGCGCGTGCCCGACCCATGGATTGCAAGGGCAAACGCTTTCGATCTTCAGGGCAAGGTCGACGATGCGCTGGCCATGACTTCGCGGGCCGCTGCGATTGCGCCAGATGATCCGCGCGTGCAGGATCTGCAGGTGCAGTTTGCGTCGATGAAAGGCGAATGGGAAAAGGTTCGTTCGCTGCTGGCAAAGCAGGAGCGGGATCTTGATCCCCTGTCCGCCAACGGGCTCAGCTATGCCGAGGCGATGTTGCGGACCGGACATCCCGAACAGGCCAGAGCGATGTTCCAAAGGGCACTGACGCGGTCGCCGAACAATCCTTTTGCCCGCATCATGCTGGCCGAAGCGCAACTGGCGACCGGAGATTCGCTTGCCGCTTTCGGAACGGTACGGCCTCTTGCCGACAGCCAGCTGGCTGGTCCGCGCGAGCTCGAGCTGGCGGCAAAGGCGGCCGAGGCAGCGGGTCTTGTTGATGCAGCGCTGCTGCGCGCGCGGTTGCGTGCCGCCCAGGCGGGACAGATCAAGACATTGGCAGCTGAGGGTCAGGCGGCATTGGCGCGTGAAGATTGGAGTGCCGCTGCGGAGGCCTATGCGCAGCTCGCGCATTCAGGTGACGACGCAGAAGTCCTCAAGCGACTGGCGCTTGCCCTCAGCCATGTCGGGAAAGGCGAGGAGGCGATCAAGGCTGCGGACAAGGCTCGCGCCTTGCGTCCCGATGATCCTGATACGTTGTACATGGCAGGCTTGGTCCGCGCCCGGGCTGGAAGGGATATGCCCACGGCAATCGACCTGCTTCGCAAGGCAAGTTCGGCCGAGCCGACCAACGCCGTATTTCGCAGCACTTTGGCCCGCTATCAGGCGCAGACCGGCACCTGATAGCGGGATTGCGTCAGGCGCGGGGCTTGTTCTTGCGCGAGCGTGCAAAACCGATGCCGAGCAGGCCGAGAGCCATCATGCCCAGCATGCCCGGCTCCGGCACTGCCGTACCGCCCGAAGTGGTGGTCGTGCCGCCCGAGGTCGTCGTGGTGCCGCCCGAAGTCGTTGTGGTGCCACCCGAAGTGGTGGTCGTACCACCTGAAGATGTCGTGCCCCCGCAGAGCGAGGAACCGCCGCTGTGCCCGCAGTTGCAATAGTGCTTGTGCGTAAGCCACCAGGTCGCGTTTGCCGGCGAAGCGGCAGACAGGCCCGCAGTTGCTGCAATGGCGATGGCGATTGAGCGAATGTTCATGTTAACCCCGTTGGTTAATTGCAGTCTGCACCTTGCTAAGCAAAACCGGTGCCAACTTCATATTTACAGGGCGTGGCGTGGTTAACGGCCTTTGGGCCGACGGAAGATGTAAAGAGGGACGACGGAATGTGTTTCCCGTTTGTTTCCAGACAGTCACCCCTTCTGCCGCATGGCAACGTCGTTCATGAAACGAACGTCATCTTTCGAAGCAAGCCAGCCCGCTTCAGAAGCAATGGCTCCCAGCATCTCGATCAGGTCATCCTGCTCTGCCTTGGCAAATCCGCCCAGCACATACCCGGTTACGCGGTCCTTGTGCCCAGGATGGCCGATGCCAAGCCTTACGCGCCGGAAATCGGCCCCCAGATGCTGATCGATCGAGCGCAGGCCATTGTGGCCGGCCGTGCCGCCGCCCTGCTTCACCTTCACCTTGAATGGCGCAAGATCGAGCTCGTCATGAAACACCGTCAATGCGTCCATGCCCAGCTTGTAGAAGCGCATCGCTTCGCCCACGGATCGCCCGCTCTCATTCATGAAGGTCGCGGGCTTGAGCAGCAGGACCTTGTGGTTGCCAATCCGGCCTTCCTGCAGCCAGCCCTGAAACTTCTTCTGCACCGGCCCGAAGTTGTGGACCTCGGCAATCGTGTCGAGCGCCATGAAGCCGACATTGTGGCGGTGCAGCGCGTACTGCGCACCCGGATTTCCGAGGCCGACCCAGAGTTGCATGTGCGTGAGGTTCCTTCGTTCGATAGTGCTTGAGCGGCGAGCATGCCCACCCCGTCCGACTAAGCCTTGCTGCGCAAGGCCAAGTCTCCCGGCCCTCCCGCTTGCGGGAGGGCGTATCGGCAGAGCACTTATACCCATCCCGCAGGCGGGAGGGTTGGGGGTGGGCATGGGCATAGCGCAAACCCGTCACCCAAAAAAGAACCCCTCCCGCACGCAGCGAAAGGGGTATCTCTTTAGCGCGCCTGCCGGAGCAGGGCCAAGTCGGGCTATCAGCCTTCCTTGGTGGTGTCGCCTTCTTCGCTCTTCAGCGAGGAGGGGGCCACGATCGTCGCGATGGTGAAGTCGCGGTCCGAGATCGCGGGCTTCACGCCTGCGGGCAGGGTGACGGCGCTGATGTGGATCGAATCGCCAACTTCGTAGCCGGCGACGTCAACGATGATGTCGTCGGGGATCGCGTCAGGAGCGCAGATCATTTCCAGCTCGTGACGGACGACGTTGAGGATGCCGCCCTTCTTGAGGCCCGGCGACTTCTCTTCGTTGATGAAGGCCACCGGCACGTCCACGTGCACGACCGAGTCCTTCGAAACGCGCAGGAAGTCTGCGTGCTGCGGACGGTCGGTCACCGGGTGGAAGGCGACGTCCTTGGGGAGGGTGCGGATGGTCTTGCCACCGACAGTGAGCTCGACGACCGAGTTGAAGAAGTGGCCGGTGCCCAGCGCCTTGTTCAGCGCCTTTTCTTCAAGGTGGATCGCGATGGGTTCTTCGTTGCCGCCGTAGATCACGGCGGGGGTGCGGCCTTCGCGACGCAGAACACGGGAGGCTCCCTTGCCAGCCCGTTCGCGCGTCTCGGCCGACAGATGCAGCGTTTCGCTCATTGTCAGTACCTTCAGCTGAGTTAATCACACTTCCTCCGCCACGCCTCCAGGGATGACCATGACAGGGAAGCGGCGGCCCTTAGCGGGTTTGGGCGGAAATGCAAGGAATCAATGGAAGCTCAAGGCACCCGCCTGATCGTCCACCCACGCGCCATCATCAGGCGCTGCAAGCTGTCAGACCCCGCCAGATGCGCCGCGCCTACTGCCACGAAGGGCTTGGCACCCCCTTCAACATCGCGTCCAGCTGATCGGCCCAGTCCCGGTTGCGATCGGTCAGCAGCGCCTGATGCAGGCCGGCGTCGGCCAGAAACCCCTCATTCGCCTCGCGTGCAATCCCAAGGTCATCACCCTTGAGCCACAGCGCGACCATGTCGGCTTCCTCGTCCTTGTCGCTCGCCGCCTCGACCGTCACTTCCTGCAACAACACTTGTTGCTGGCGTGCGGGCAGGGCGTCGAACACGCCGAACTGGCTGTGGATCGTCTCGAACCCGGCAACGGGCTTGTTTCCGGCCAGCTTGCGCAAGGCAGGTTCTGCCCCGCTGTCCGGATCGGCCCCGGCCTTCTGCCCGGCAATCGCCGCCAGTTGCAGCGCCACCGCCCAGCTTTCGGTATCGGCAAAGTCCGCATCCGACAGGCCCAGCTTGCGATAAACCTCGGCCAGCTTGGCGCGATAGGCAGGCGAAAGCCGCTGCGAAGGCGGGGGCAGCCCCTCGGTCCCGGCAAGATCCGCAAGCGCCTCGCCCGCCACCGTCTGGTTCAGCGGCTCGGCAATCTCCAGCACCAGCCGATCCGCCTTGGCCAACGCCTCGCCGATGGCGGGCCGCAGCCATTGCGTTTCCGGCGGCAGGGCATGGACGGTGCCGAACATATATCCGCGCACCGTCCCGGTCTTGTCCTCGATCTGCCACAGCGCCACGCGTGTGTCCGGCGCAGGGGCAGGCTTGCCACGCTCGATCCAGGCAACGGCCATGCCCAGCAGCAATGCCGGTATCACTGCCCACAACAGGCGCGGGAGGTAGCGCAACAGCTGCATCATTGGACGCGGGTGCTGACCACGCCCTGCTGCTTCAGCACATCCTGCACGCTGTTCACACCGGCGAGATGCCCTGCGCCCACAGCGATGAACACGGTCCCTGGCTGTTCGAGCCGCTTGCGGACCCACGAGGCCCAGTTGCGGTTGCGC